>CALWCS010000137.1 GCA_944376425.1 uncultured Lachnospiraceae bacterium
GTCTTTACACCCGGTAATTTGCCGGATGACGAGCAGTTTGAAGAATTTGGCCGGATGATGCAATGCAGGACAGAATTTGCCGATGACGGTTCCCTCAATACACTTATGTTTGTGCCCGAGGAAATGAAAGCAGAGGCGGCCGAGCATGGAGTTGTTGTGCGCGAAGATGGCTATGCTGTTATTGAGAGCACCACTTGGAAAGAAGAAAACGGAAAATTCTACTACGACACCAAGACTGAGGGTGAATTTTTGGGAGAAAAAGTAGATCCATTTGCGGAAATCACGGTAACCGAGGACGGCTGTCTGCTGTACAATTACGAAATGGTTCTTTTGGAAAGAATCTGATCGGGTTTGACAAAAGCATTGGATTTTACCTATTGGGAAGTAAGAATTGAGCAAAACAAATATTAACAAAACAAGAGGAATTACTATGAAAAAAAATATTTTATCTATACTTGCAGCTGTATTATTAACAGTGACTCTCGCCGGATGTTCCGGAGGCCCTGCTGTAACTGATCCTGCGGATATTACAGGTGAAACTTTCGGAGACGGAAATATCAGTGCGCTTGTTCCCGACGGGTGGATGGGTTTTCATGGCACAGATTACTTTGAAGAGTATGAAGAAGGCTATGATCCTAATGTGATTCAAATCGCTAAAGGTGCAAAAAGTGAGTGGGATCTGCTCTCAACACCTTATGTCATGATAAGTTATTTTGGACCTGATAATCCGATGATGGAACCTATGAAAGATCTGTATGAAGAATCTGCCGACATTGAGCCCGTTACTATCGGGGACTATACTTGGAGTGGATTCACGGGAAAAAGCATAGATACTCCTATCGCAATCCTTTGGACAGGAGAAGAAGGATCAGATCAGATACAGGTTATGATTTGTCTTGAGAACGGAGATAAGATAAGTCTTGAAGACGCAGATGTTCAGGCTATAATAGCGAGCATTAATATATCTAAATAAAATAAGCTGTATTTGAACACTACATATGGAAAATTGATTTCGGGACTGTTTTATGTTCTGCGGGCATTGCATAAGTGAGCATCGTTTGGATTGACAATGTTGAACTAACTGCTATACCAGCGGTCGGGAAACCAACATACTTCAATAGAATCTTCTCCATGTACAATGGAAAAGGCAGTTTATGTGTTTGAAATGTAATACCGATATTATGAAGGTTATCATCGACTGGTTTGGTCAGGATATCTACACTATTCAGTGTAAAAACTGCTGTTTTGTTGCTGATGTCTTCGTGTCGGTCAGCCCTACCTTCTTTGGCTGGGTGTTCAGCTTTGGTGGAAAAATTCGCATCGTGTATCCAGACTCTCTTGTTAAAGAATACCGGCAAGCTCTCCACTCAGCACTGGAGGATGACGATAAATAACATACTTCTGCAACATAAAAAATTGATGAATTGGTTGAAAAAACTGTCAACTCATCTTTTTGCTATTGCATTAGAACATCTGTTCTGATACAATCAAGGCACAGAGAACAAAAAGTTCTCTGCATGAAAGGATGACAGAATCATGGCAAAAAGTGAGGAACGCATTCAGAAAATCAAAGAATATATTTTAGAATTTCAGTTTATATATCACAGAACACCTACTATGGAACAGATTGCGAAAGCTGTCGGTACGGTAAAGAGTAATGTGTATAAATACCTCGACGAAATGGAAGAACGAGGAATCCTAACACGCAGCAAGCGGGAAATTGTAATCAACGATACAATCCAAGCAAGCCCTGAACTCAATCGTGTTCCGATACTCGGCAATGTATCCTGCGGACTGCCGGAATATGCAGAGGAAAACTTTGAGGAATATGTGCCTTTGCCTGTGGCGCTGTTCGGACAGGGAGATTTTTACCTCCTGCGGGCAAGCGGAAATTCCATGATCGAAGCAGGTATTGACCCCGGCGATCTTGTGGTAGTCCGGAAGCAAAATACCGCAGAAGAAGGAGATATTGTTGTTGCGCTGGTAGACAACGAAACTACACTAAAGAGGTTTTACAGAGATAAAAAACACCGTTGCTGTCGCTTACACCCTGAAAACAGCAAGATGAAAGATATCTATGTTCAGGACTGCACTATTCAGGGTGTTGCCCAAAATGTCATTAAAGCACTGTAAGCACATTGAATGAAGGAGGGGTTAAGATGCAGGTATATGTGTCCAACAGAGAAATCGAACAAATAGCGGAAGGACTGGTTCATGTGGCCTGCGGAAAGCCTCCTCCGAAACGCATAGATATTGACGCTGTTGCGTCATATCTTGGTCTGACTGTCCGTTATGAAAAATTTGCGGAAAGCGATCCGGACAAGATTGGCTTCACTTCGGACGGAAAAAGTGCATTGACGGTCTTTCGCAATGGAAAGAAACAAAGAATTGTATTTCCGAAAGAAACCATCGTCCTCGACAGTTTCCTGCAGTATCCATGCGAAAGCAGCCGGCGTCGATTTACACTGGCGCATGAAATCAGCCATATCCTGATCAACAGGGCTGATCCGACTCATACAGCTCCCTGTTTTAACCGAGTCTATGATACAGAAAGAAGATATAATCTGAATGAATTGCATGAAAGAATGAATCTTGGTGAGTGTCAGGCGAATACAATGGCAGCGATCATCCTTATGCCGAAAGAGCTTCTCACCGCATCTGTCCGCAGGCATTTCCGAAAAAGCAGGATTCCTGTATACGGCGACTGTGTTTTTCTGCCTGAAATAAAGCCGGTTATGCAGGCAATGGCGGATGAGCTTGGCGTATCTTTTACAGCGATGCTGATTCAGCTGAGAAAATACGATCTGCTGGAAAAACGGGATATGGCAGAATACTTTGATAAGATAAAGGTAGGTGATAGAAATGGATAGCTGTCAGAGCAAACAGAGGTACAACCGTCCCCTGCCCCCGCCTGAAACACAGAAGAAGCTCGATTTATGCGAAGAAGAAGCGGCTGAATTAACGCTGCGTGAGATCAGATGTCCACGATGCAATTTCGTAATCGACAAAGTGTTTTCCGATGCAAAAGGACATTTCCTTTCCAAATGTCCTAAGTGTAAATCACAGTACATTATGAACTTCGCCTATTTCCGAAGACAGAAAGGAAGCAGACGCCTAAAGGCAAAATATTATGGCGACAGTTACCCACAAAAACTGAATAATAAATAACGACTTTATATCGCGTATGCGGAGCCGATCTCAAGATCGTGACTGCCTTAGCACCGTACAAAGCCGGAATCCGACAGGATAATCCTGTCTGTGATTCTGCTTTTACGGTGCTTTTTTTGTGCCTTCGCATCCGCTTTGTACGATGATAACAAGTCCTTTCCACGGCTGAACC
>CALWCS010000138.1 GCA_944376425.1 uncultured Lachnospiraceae bacterium
TTAAAATTCTTTCTGCACTTGCTGTATCAATCGTTGCATTTGTCGTCAGTGCAGCTGCTTCCTCAGCGGAAATCAGTTCTGTATCCAGCGCACAGGCAAGATAACGTGCATTTTCTCCTTCTGCCGCAATTCCGTAGTCTGCAAGCTGTTCTGCAACTTTTTCCTCTGGATAGCTAAGAGCTAGCTCTGCATAATTTGCTGTCTCTACTGCTTCTTTCATTGCCATCATCCAATCCTGCGTCTCGGCATCCGCCTGCGTTGCCGCATCGTCTGTCTCCTCAGCCGGAAGTGCTTTTTTAAGATTTGCGCTGAATTCCGAAGGTGTCACTTCTCCCTCTGAAAATACAACATCAAAATATACGCTTAAGTACTGACCGTCTTTATCGATATCTGTTTCCTCTGTACTCTGCTCAACTGCTGTGCTTTCTGCAAAAACAGGAGTGCTGACCGTCGCGCACATCATTGCCATTGCTGCAAAAACAGCAGTCATTTTTCTGAATTTCATAATTTACTCATTCCTTTCTGATCTATTTTTCTTCTGTGTTTTTTCCATATCTCATTATAAAGAAACGTACTGCTTTTATCAACAGTTTTTTTCAGAAAAAAAGAGAGCCTTATGCCCTCTCTTATCTTCTTTCTATTCCCAAAGTGCCGTTTCCCATATTTTGACTCCTAGCTAAGCTAGGTGGGTCACCGCAGCTGTATCCTCTGCCTTCCCCTGGCAATAAAGGGGGCCTGACATCCTATACAGCGATATAAGAATCCCATGAAAAGTAAATGTAGGTTCAAAATAAAGGGAGTGTCGCACACCCCAGGAATCTTATTTACTGCCATCATTATACCTTACTAAAATTAAAATTTCAATATGAAAAACTTTCATTCCAAATTTTCGGTGATTTTCACGAAAATAATTTTCCTACTTGTCAAACTGTCAAAAACGTGCTTTGCCTGTAATCCGGCTCTTAAATCCCATTTCTTTCTCTCTATTTTTTCCGGAGTTTTCTCTCTTTATTCCAATTTCTGTTTTCAAATTACGACTCTTATATTCTCTTTCTCTTTTAGATTTTCCCTGCTGTTTTTTTCTTCTATTTCTTTGTTTTTTTCTGTCAAAAATAAAAAAAATTTCGTTTCATTCATTTTTTATTAGTTTTTTTCCAAAAAATGTGATATTATAAAAAGTAACTTTATATTATGTAAAGTAATTTTCAAAAGAAATGGAGGAGATAATCATGAACTCGAATAGTTTCTCAGAAATTACCCCCGATATTCTAGCATTATCCAAATACGTTGCCAGTGCAAATCAAATTGACCCAGATCTTTATACAAAGCTGGACGTCAAACGCGGTCTGCGCGATATCAATGGAAAAGGTGTTCTTGCCGGTTTGACCGAAATCTCAGAGGTTCAGTCAACCGAAAAAGTCAACGGTATATCCGTTCCCTGTGAAGGTCAACTCTTTTACCGCGGTATAAATATTCAGGATATCGTGAAAGGTTTTCTTGTTGAAAAACGCTTTGGTTATGAAGAAACTACGTATCTGCTGCTGTTTGGAAGACTTCCAAATAAAACGGAGCTTCGGGACTTTAAAAATCTTTTAGCTACCTATCGCACACTTCCTACCAGTTTTGTACGTGATATCATTATGAAAGCGCCTAGTCAGGATATGATGAATACACTTGCAAGAAGTGTTCTTACACTTTATTCTTATGATGACAGAGCAGACGATATTTCCATTCCAAACGTACTGCGTCAGTGTCTTCAGTTAATCAGTCTCTTCCCTATGTTGTCTGTATACGGGTACCAGGCTTACCGTCACTATCACGACGCACAGAGTTTGTTTATCCATTCCCCGAAACCGGAGTTATCTACTGCCGAAAATATTCTGCATATTCTCCGTCCGGACAGTTCCTATACAGAATTAGAGGCTCAGATTTTGGATATCGCTCTTGTCCTTCATATGGAACACGGAGGAGGAAATAACTCTTCTTTTACTACTCATGTCGTTACTTCTTCTGGAACAGACACCTATTCTGTAATTGCAGCCTCACTTGGCTCTCTGAAAGGACCTCGCCATGGCGGTGCAAATATTAAAGTGGTAAAAATGATCGAAGATATGAAGCAGCATGTAAAAGACTGGAACGATGAAGACGAAGTTAAAACTTATCTGCGTGCGCTTCTCAACAAAGAAGCCTTTGACCATGCAGGATTGATCTATGGTATGGGACATGCTGTCTATTCTCTCTCTGATCCAAGAGCAAATATCTTCAAAGCTTTCGTTCAGAAGCTTGCCACTGCAAAGAATCGCATTGATGAATTTAATCTTTATTCTATGGTAGAACGTCTTGCTCCTGTTGTAATCGGAGAAGAACGCCGCATTTACAAAGGTGTCAGTGCTAACGTAGATTTCTACAGCGGTTTCGTCTACAGTATGCTGGATCTCCCTACAGAACTTTACACTCCGATTTTTGCCATTGCACGTATCGTCGGCTGGAGTGCTCATCGTCTCGAAGAATTAGTCAATAACGGTAAAATTATCCGCCCTGCTTATCAAAGCGTTTCTGAGCGGAAACCTTATGTACCGATTGATCAGCGTTCTTAATTTTTTTCTAAGAACCTCTTTTTTCTTCACAAAATCATTGGCATTGCCATAAAAGTCTTTTGCTTCTCTTTTTGATTCTATTTCTTGTAACTGTTTCTATGTTTCAGTTTAAAACATTCTACTGTATAGAAAAAAACGCATTTGACTTTTACAGAAATCATAAAAAAAGACTGTTACAGAAATATTTTTGTCTGTAACAGCCTTTTTGTTTTAAAAACTTTTTAAAGCACGAATCAGGCTTGTCTGATTGTATTCTATTTCTATTTAATTTTTAAAAAATTCAATACTGCGTCTTTCATCTCTTCTTTTTCTACTACTGTGTTATGTATCACAGGAGCTGTCCGAATTTCTTCAATTGCATTTGGAACCGTTGTCTTTGCAATTTTACTCAGCTCATCTACCAGTTCAAAATCTGACATCGCATCGTATTTATGATCGATTGCATTCATTACGCTTCTTGTAAATTTATACGGACTTGCTGTAGATGCAATCACAGTATAAGTTTGATCTGCTGTCTGTGCTTTATATTTCCGGTATACTTTTGATGCAACTGCTGTATGAGGATCAATCACATATCCTGTTTTGTGATATAACGCAGCAATTTCTTGTGCCGTTTCTTCTTCGTCGGCATAGTTTCCATAAAAATCAGCAAGTTCCGCCTTCATTTCATCGGTAATTTCATATTTTCCCTCTTTGTTTAAAGCTTCCATAAAAAAGGCATCTGCCTTTGCATCTGCTCCTGCTATCTTATAAATCAGACGTTCCAGATTGCTGGAAATCAGAATATCCATGGATGGCGAAGAAGTCAGCATAAATTCTCTGTTTTTATCATAGATCCCTGTTTCAAAAAAATCATACAATACTTTATTTTCGTTTGAAGCACAAATTAGTTTATGGATTGGAAGTCCCATATTTTTAGCATAATAAGCCGCAAGAATATTTCCAAAATTTCCCGTTGGAACTACCACATTGATCTGTTCCTTTTCTTTTATTTTTTTCTGTGCAGTTAGTTTGGCATACGCATAAATATAATAGACAATCTGCGGCACCAGACGTCCAATGTTAATAGAATTTGCAGATGAAAACTGGAATCCATTTTCTTCCATCTTTTTCTCGAGTTCTTTATCCGCAAAGATCTTTTTTACCCCTGTCTGCGCATCATCAAAATTTCCTCTGATTCCGACTACATGTGTGTTTTTTCCTTTTTGCGTTACCATCTGCTTTTCCTGAATCGGGCTGACTCCGTTTTTTGGATAGAAAACGATAATTTTGGTTCCCGGAACATCAGCAAAACCTGCCAGCGCGGCCTTTCCTGTATCCCCTGAAGTTGCCGTCAGAATCACAATTTCATTTTTTATATGATTTTTCTTCGCTGCTGTTGTCATCAGATGGGGCAGAATTGATAATGCCATATCTTTAAATGCAATCGTAGCTCCATGAAACAATTCCAGATAACATGTTCCGTCCGCTTCCTTCAAAGGAGCAATCTGCGGTGTATCAAATTTCTCGTCATATGCCTTTGCAATACAGTTCTTTAACTCCTCTTGTGTAAAATCGGTCAAAAACTCTTTCATTACTTCATAGGCAACTTCCTGATAAGACATTTCTGCAAGCTTGTCTATTGAACACGACAACTTCGGAATGCGCTCCGGCACGAACAGTCCTCCGTCGTCGGCAAGTCCTTTTAAGATTGCCTGTGATGCTGTTACAGGTGCTGAATCACTTCTTGTACTTTTGTATAATAGTTCCATTTTCCTCATCCTTTTCTTTTTTAGTCTCTGTGCTTCCATCAATATGCGTGACAGCATTATATCACACAAAAAGAGCAGTTGCAATCTTTTCCTTGCATCTGCTCTCCTTGCACATTAACTTGCCTGTGTGTAGAACTCTGTACCGTCGTATTCAAATAACTTTTTTAAACTTGTGTCAAACCACTGTACATTATGTGCCTCTGCGCTTGACCGCGCAATAAAGTACAAAGCTCCCTGAGAATAATCCTCACCGCTTAAAGCACGTCCTACGGCTTCGATGGTTTCATCTGTAATTTCACACGTATAAATTCTTCCATCGTACGTTGGCGAGAACTGCGGTATCCCATCTACTGTCTGCCATATCACTTCATATGGAGTGTCCGGGAAACGAGGGTCGGCAACACGATTGAGCACTACGTTAGCAACAAGAATTTTACTTTTTATGTCCTGCCCCGTCGCTTCAGCCTCTACTATTTGCAGCAAAGCATAATAGTCATCGTAAGCCATCTGATTTTGTTCCACTACCTGTTCTGCTGAACTTCCGATATCTGAAATACTGTCAAGCAGTTTTTGAACCGCTATCTGATTTAAGGTTTTTCTGTCTATACTTGCTGTACCTACCAGAACTTTTTCATACGCATTTTCCAGACTTTTTTCTCTGGTTGCCTTGGAATAAGCTTCCATACTACTGATTCCGTTCACAAATCCAGCAAGTCCTGCCTGAAGTTCATGAGCCGGTTCTGCTTCTTTTGTGGCATAGACCGTTTCCTGCCCATCATTTCCAAACATCAAATGGCAGATTGCTGTCATACCGCAAAAAAGAACTGCCGACATCATGACTACCATGACTCGACCACCTATTTTTCTTTTTCCTTCAGAATATCGGCATACATGTTGGAACATCGCTTTCAAGAATCGCATCACTTATTTCCTCTTCCTTTCTGAGTAGTAGAGGTAACGTATATTCCTCATGTATTGCAATTATATTAATTTTTTACATTTTTGTCAAGTAATATTTTATAATTTTGTAATATTTTATCATCAATTTTTCTCTATTTTCTTCCATTTTTATTATTATTTTTATTCATTTTTTTGTTTTTTTATTCATATTTATCTCTTATACTTCATTTTTATTATCGTTTTTTTCTTTATTTTATCGGATTTTTTGATTTTTTGTCTGTTTTTCTTTTAGCATTTTTATTTACTTAAATTTTATTTAACATTTTTGAAATATTTTATGTTTTTTTGTCATTTTTTAACTCAATCACTTTCTCTTTTCCTGTCATTTTTTTCCAAAAATACCGAATAATCCTTTTTTCGATCTTTTCTCTGCGGGAATTGTTCCCTCCAATCTTTCACAGTTTCTGCATCGATTTTGCAAAAAACGATTCCTTCTTTTTCTCTCAGACAATCTATCACGTTACCGTATGGATCTACTGCCATGCTGTCCCCAACGTAACGGATCCCTCCTCCTGTTCCTGTCCTGTTGACTCCTAATACATAACACTGATTTTCAATCGCTCTTGCTCTAAGCAGTGTCATCCAATGTTCCCTTCTTCTTTCGGGCCAATTTGCCGCTACGATAAATACCTCCGTTTTTTCACAAGAACGGCAAAAGATTTCCGGGAACCGTAAATCATAACAGATAAAAACTCCAAAGTTTAAATTTTTCAGCTTAAATCTTATGATCTTATCACCCGAATCATAATACTGATTTTCTCCTCCATAAGAAAATGGGTGAATTTTTACGTAATCACTAAGTATTTGTCCATCTTTTCCTAAAACTACATAGTGATTCTTCCCTCTGATTCCACTTTTTTCTACATATCCAAATCCAAGCGCTATCTGATATTTTTTTGAAAGCCGGCTCATTCTCTCTATACTGCTGTAAACGTTCCTATTCTTTTTTTCTTCTCCGATTTTCTGTACATTCATTGAAAATCCTGTCAGGCTCATTTCTGGAAATAAGATGAAATCGGCTCTTTCTTTTTTCGCATCTTTTATCATATCTTCTGCTTTTTTCTCATTTTTTTCCTTTTCTTCCCAAATAATATCCATCTGCGCCAATGCTACTTTCATTTTCTTTTTTCCTTTCTGACAAAAACCGCCATCTGCATCTTTTGCCGATAGCGGTTCTTGACTGATCTGATATTTTCTGATTATCTTTAAGATGAAATCCCCAGAGCTTCCAACAGTTGTGCATCGATACTTCCAGTCTGTGTCATTCCCTGATCTGCCTGATATTGCCGGATAGCGCCAGAGGTATTGTTTCCTACAATGCCATCTACCGTACCGCATGGATATCCTAGTTCGTTTAGTCTTTCTTGTACTCTTCTGACAGTTTCTTCTGTAATCGCTGCCTCTGCCGGTGTTGCTTCTGTCTGTATTTCTTCAGACTGTACTTCGTATCCAAGTTGTGTGATCCTTTCTAGTATCTGAAAAGAGTTTTCGTCATAGTCCTCAAAATTTGTCGGAATCCAAAGTGCTTCTGCCGATTGGAGTACCGCAGAATTTTCTCTGGCATATACTACCGCTTTTGGAGTATTTGCAAATGTATTCTCCGACAGAATCGAGCAGTTATCCGGCAAGTACACTTCCGATAAATTTTCCATATTCTCAAAGACATCTCCCGTACGGCTGTTTCTAAAAGCACCTTGATAGGAAATATCAGCACTTGGATACAGATAAAAAGTCGTCACTGATTTGCAGTATGTAAATGGACTGTCTCCAAATACAATTCTGTCAGCCAAAAACGCTATGTCCGTAATATTTCGATTTAATGTAAAGGCACGATATCCAATTGTCAGTTGTGCCGCATTGATAATAACAGAGCCAGTCAGATCGCAATGATAAAACGCCTCATTGCCAATTGTCAAAGATTCCAGTCTATTTGCCGGAAACGTTAAATCTGTCAGAGATTGGCAGCCGGAAAACGCTTCATTTCCAATCGATTGTATCGTTTCCGGCAGCACCACTTTTTCAACTGTTTCATTTTGATAAAAAGCCCGATCCTCAATTACCGTCACAATCGCTCCGTCAATTTCATCCGGTATCACAACTTCTGAGCTTTCTCCGATATAAGAACGGATAGATACTTCTCCATCGTTTACCGCATATAAAAAATCAGATGCTTCATTATCTGATTCCGTTTCTTCTTGCTCAGGTTGTTCTCTTTGCAAAATCTCCTGAGAAATCTCACTTCTCATCTGTTTTAATTCCTCTAAAGAATATTGAGAATAATCCTCCGCTGCATAGACTGAGATACCTGCCGTCATCACAGCTGCCGCCAACAGGAAGCCCATTTTTTTTCTCATATGTATTCCTCCTCGCATCATTTTTTTATAAGTGACCGGCGCTTTCCCTATCAAAAGCATCCCTACGTTTTACGGCTTGATTTACTAACCATGATCCATGCTGCATCATCATTTGTATGTTTTTTATTATATCATATCCCACATCTATTTTTGTCATTTTTCATCGAAAATTTAAAAGAAGTTCCATTAAAAAAAGGAGTATCATCTTTCATCTCCAAAATGATTCGATGATATTCCTTTTTCTTTCTTTGCTATCGTTTACTATCTGCACATATTTTTCTGTCTCTTTTATTCAAAGCTCATTCTGAAAACTCTATGCATTTTGACTGTCTAATTCTTTATTGTTAATTGCCGTCACAAGAGCATTGATCGAAGCTCGGATAATATCGACATCTACACCAGCGCCCCAAAACATCTTTCCGTTTTTATCTCTGATTCCAACGTATGCAATTGCTCTGGAACTTGAACTTTGTTCCAATGCATGTTCCTGATACGTTACCAGATCATATTCCAGACGGAAGTGTTTTTTCAGTGCATTGCTGACTGCATTTAAACGTCCATTTCCCGAAGCAATAATCACACGCGGCTCTCCTTTGTATTCTGCCGTCACTTCAGCGATAATTCCGTTATGCTGTTTGAAATGTACTTCTGTAATATTGTACGGAGAAGTAAGTCCCTCAAATTTCTTTTTGAATACTTCAAAGATTTCATCCGGATGCAGCTCTTTGTGAGTATGATCGGATACTTCTTTTGCAGCATATCCCATTGCCTCGCGCATCTTTGCCGGCAGATTCAGACCAAAATTCTGTTCCAGAATATATCCTACGCCGCCCTTTCCTGACTGGCTGTTAATTCGGATTACGTCGGCATCGTAACATCTTCCCACATCAGTCGGATCAATCGGCAGATATGGAACTGTCCAGTGTTCCGGATCATGTTCTTCACGGTATTTCATTCCTTTTGTAATCGCATCCTCATGAGAGCCCGAAAATGCTGCAAACACTAAAGCTCCGCTGTATGGACTTCTAGGATCAATTTTCATTCCCGTATACTCCTCATATCCTTCACAGATCTTTGGCATATTGCTAAAATCTAATTTCGGATCTACGCCCTGAGAATACATATTCATCGCTAAAGTCACGATATCAACGTTTCCTGTTCTTTCTCCGTTTCCGAATAAAGTTCCCTCTATTCGGTCTGCACCGGCAAGAATTCCCATCTCTGCATCTGAAATTCCGCTTCCGCGGTCATTATGCGGATGGAGAGATACCACTACATTTTCTCTATATTTCAAATGATCGCATACATATTCAATCTGGCTTGCATAAATATGCGGCATTGACATCTGAACCGTACTTGGCAGATTAATAATCGCTTTCTTTTCCGGAGTTGGTTTCCATACATCCAAAACGGCATTGCACACCTCTACTGCATAGTCTACTTCAGTTCCTGAAAAACTTTCCGGACTATATTCAAACAAGAAATTGCCTTCTGTCTCATCGGCAAGCTTTTTTAACAATGCAGCTCCGTCTACTGCAATCTGCAAAATTTCCTCTTTTGATTTTTTAAATACTTGTTCTCTTTGGGCAAGAGAGGTTGAGTTATACACATGAACAATCGCCTTTTTTGCCCCTTTTAATGCCTCAAAGGTCTTTTTGATGATATGTTCTCTTGCCTGTGTCAATACCTGAATTGTCACATCGTCCGGAATCAGATCCTGCTCAATCAGCGCTCTTAAAAACTGATATTCTGTCTCAGAAGCAGCCGGAAATCCTACTTCAATCTCTTTAAAGCCAATCTTTACTAAAAGTTTAAAAAAATCTATTTTCTGTTCCAAAGTCATCGGAACAACTAATGCCTGATTTCCGTCTCTTAAATCAACGCTGCACCAGATCGGCGCATGATCAATATACTCTTTTTTCGTCCATTTCATAGACTCTACAGGCGGCATAAAATACTGTCTTTTATATTTTTTAAAATTCTCCATTTTTTTGTCTCCTTCTTTCCATTTTTTATATTGGTTTAAAATTTAGGAAATAAAAAAAATCTTTCATCTTCTCACAGCGTTTTGCTGTTAGAGACGAAAGACTATCTGCTTAGTTCTTACGCGGTACCACTCTAATTCATGAATTTCTTCACACACTTATCAGATACGGATGTTTCCATCTTATATCTTACCCGGTTAACGGTCGGGAACCGTCTACGTCTACTTTTCCGACAAATGATGGCGAAATTTGGGGCAGCTGCTCCGAGGCGAGTTCCATAACTTCTATCTCCTGCCTCGCATCAACCGGCAGTTTTCTGAATCAAGTCCTTATGTACTATTCCTCATCTTTGCATTTCGTGATTTTTAGTTATATCTTACGATATCATTGAAATGAAAAATTGTCAATCCTTTTTTTAGGTCAGACACATGAATTCTCCTAAAAAACTTTTCTGCCCGTTTTCCTATCTCACTCTTTTTTAGACAGAAAAACAGGCAGAAAATTTATGATTTTGGATCTTATCTTTCGTTTTTCATAGTTTTATCCCGTTTTCAGGCACTTAAATCCTGGGCAAACTGACTGTTGTAAAGATCTGCATAGAATCCGCCTTTCTCCATCAGCTCTTCATGCGTTCCATGCTCAATGATATTTCCTTCTTTCATGACAAGAATCATATTTGCATTGCGAATTGTAGACAGACGATGTGCAATCACAAAGCTGGTTCTTCCTTGCATCAGATGATCCATTGCTTTTTGAATCTGAAGTTCTGTTCTCGTATCTACAGAACTGGTTGCTTCATCTAAAATTAAAATTTTATGATTGGCAAGAATTGCCCTTGCAATCGTCAGCAGCTGTTTTTGTCCCTGAGAAATATTGCTCGTCTCCTCATTTAAAACCATCTGATATCCGCCCGGAAGTGTTTTAATAAAACTATGGGCATGCGCTGCTTTTGCAGCTTCTATGACTTCTTCATCTGTCGCATCTAACCGCCCATATCGGATATTATCCATAATGGTCCCGTTAAACAGCCACGTATCTTGCAAGACCATTCCAAATATTTCTCTTAGTTCATTTCTGTTAAATGTCCGCAAATCATGACCGTCTACTTTGATCGATCCTCCATTGACATCATAAAAACGCATTAACAATTTTATCATTGTTGTCTTTCCGGCTCCTGTCGGACCAACGATTGCAATTTTCTGCCCCTCTTTTACTTCAGCAGAAAATTCAGAAATTGTAATTTTATCTGGATTATATCCAAAACTTACATGGTCAAACGTTACATTTCCTTTTAATCCTTCGATCGATACCGGATTTTCCACTGTCTGCTCTTCCTCTTCTTCTTCAAGGAATTCAAAGACACGTTCCGATGCGGCTGCTGTCATCTGAAGCATATTGCTGACTTGCGCTATCTGCTGGATCGGCTGTGTAAAGTTTCGGATATACTGAAAGAAAGACTGTATTTCTCCGACTTCAATACTTCCCTTTATGGCAAGCCAGCTTCCTACCAGCGCTACCATAACATATCCTAAGTTTCCTACAAACTGCATAATCGGCATCATAATACCTGAAAAGAATTGAGATTTCCATGCAGATTCGTAAAGTTTATCGTTTGTCTTTTGAAATACTTCATTGACTGCCTCTTCTTTGTTAAAAACTTTAACAATATTATGTCCGCTGTAAATTTCTTCTACCTGTCCATTGACATTTCCCAGATATTCCTGCTGCTGTCTGAAAAATTTCTGAGAAAATTTCATAGTTCTAGAAATAATCAGCATAGAAACCGGCAAAATCAAAAGAGCAAAAACTGTCATTAACACATTAATCCGCAGCATCATCACAAGAACACCGATCAGTGTTGTCACAGAAGTAATCAGCTGCGTTACACTCTGATTCAAGCTCTGTCCCAAAGTATCAATATCGTTCGTCACTCTGGACAGGATTTCTCCCGTCGTTCTGCTTTCGAAATATTTCATTGGCAATTTATGGATTTTATGAGAAATGTCTTTTCTTAAATTGTACGTCACATCATTTGAAATCCCTGTCATAATCCATCCCTGAACGAACGAAAAAAGCGCACTCATGATATAAAGACATAATAGTGTCAGAAGAATCGTTCCGATTTTTCCAAAGTCAATTCCTCCGGTTCCGTTGATTTTTTCTACTAATCCAGAAAAAATCTCGGTCGTAGCATTTCCTAAAATCTTTGGACCGATGATCGTAAATACGGTACTTGCAATCGCAAATATCAGCATCAGTCCAAAACGAAATTTATATTGTTCCAGATGTCTGATCAGTTTTTTGACGGTTCCCTTAAAGTCTTTTGCTTTCTCGCCATTTCCCATTCGACCGTTTCCCATTGGTCCGTGTCCCCCTGGTCTTTGGAATTTTTCATTACTCATGATTTAATTCCTCCTTTGATAGCTGTGAGCTGGCAATCTGATAATAGGTTTCGCAATTTTTCAACAGTTCTTCATGTGTTCCAATCCCTGCAATTTTTCCTTCATCCAGTACAATAATTTGATCGGCATGAAGAATCGTGCTGATACGCTGTGCAACAATAATCGTTGTTGCATTGCTGGTCTCTTTCTTTAAAGCACTTCTAAGAATCACATCCGTCTTATAATCCAGTGCAGAAAAACTGTCGTCAAAAATATAAATTTCCGGTTTCTTTGCAATTGCTCTTGCAATAGAAAGACGCTGTTTTTGTCCTCCGGATACGTTTGTTCCTCCCTGAGCAATCGGAGAATCAAACTGTTGGGCTTTTTCAGAAATAAAGTCATATGCCTGTGCAATTTTGGCTGCCTTTTCCATTTCTTCTTGTGTTCCATTCTCAACACCATACAAGATATTAGAACGAATCGTTCCGGAAAACAGCACACCCTTTTGCGGCACATATCCCAGTTTGTCATGAAGATCATGAAGCGTCCAGTCTTTGACATTGACGCCGTCTACTAAAATTTCTCCCTGCGTCACATCATAGAATCTTGGAATTAAATTTACCAATGTCGATTTTCCGCATCCTGTACTTCCGATAATCGCTGTTGTCTTTCCGGGTTCTGCAATAAAATCAATGTCTGTCAGCGTATTCTCATCTGATCCCGGATAGGCAAAAGAAACGTGTCGGAATTCCACAACACCCGTTTTTTTAGGATCTTCTTTTTTCGATTCTTCTACTTCCTTCAAAACAGGCTCTGTCTCTAAAATTTCGCTGATACGTGCTGCAGAAACAGAGGCTCTTGGCAACATGATCGAAATCATGGTCAGCATTAAAAAGGCCATAATAATCATCATGGTATACTGAATAAATGCCATCAAGTCTCCGACTTGCATACTTCCGTCATCAATTCCATAAGCGCCTCTCCACACAATCAGAACGGTAATTCCATTCATGATGAACATCATAGTAGGCATCATAAACGTCATACACCGATTGACAAACAAATTGGTTTTCATCAGTCTCTTATTTGCATCTTCAAACCGTTCTTCTTCCCGCTTCTGAGTACTGAATGCCCGAATGACAGGCACGCCTTGGAGAATTTCTCGTGTAACCAGATTCAAACGATCCACCAGTTTCTGGAGCATTTTAAATCTTGGCATGGCGATCGAAAATAAAACAAGGACAACCCCCATAATTAAGATTACAGCAAGAGCAATCACCCATGTCATGCTTGCATTGGTATTGAGTACTTTAATGATTCCTCCGATTCCCAAAATCGGGGCATACAGCACAATACGGAACAGCATCGTCATCAGCAGCTGAACCTGCTGAATATCGTTTGTACTTCTCGTAATCAAAGATGCCGTCGAAAACTGATTAAATTCTGCACTGGAAAAAGACACTACTTTTTCGAATACTCCTTTTCTAAGGTCACGGCTTAAGGATGCCGCAAGACGACATGACAGAAAAGTTACTGAAACTGCTGCTATCATAATAACAACCGCATATCCCAGCATCACTGCGCCGGACCGAATCAGATACTGAGTCTGAAAATCTTCCATATCGATTCCCTGTGCTTCATATTCCTGTCTGATAAAAGCAATGCTAGATTGTGTCACAATCGATTCCGGCATTGCGTCCAGTCTCTCATACGGTTCAGCAAGCAGCTGATCCCTTTGTTCCTGTGTCATGCTGCTTAACATCTGCATGACATCCATTCCTTCCGGAATCTGTATCTGACTTTGCATCGTCTCAGCCTCTACTCCTTCTCCTGCCAGACTATATAGCATCAGCATCGGTTTTCCAAGGATCCGGCTTAACTCTTCTCTTGTATTTTTATCTACTTTATTTCTTGTCCATAAGTCTCCGTCCAATGTATAATTTTGTTGGATCAATTCCTGGTCTTCCTGTGTCATCAGCAAAAACAGCTGATCCATTGTCTCCTTACGTATCGTATCGGCAGCGGCATCTTCAATACCAGACTGCTGAATACCGATATTTACGATATTGGAAGTATACTCAGGAAGTGATAAGTCACATGATGCCTGTATAAAAAGAAGTACGACAATCACTGCAATAATTCCTGTGTACTTCTTAATATATTTCGCTAGTTTCAGCATAATCTCCTCCTAATTTTGCAAAATTTTCTTCTGATTTTTTCCTTACATGCAGCCCTTTGCTACGTTTTTTCTTTTTTTCCTGCTTTTTGTTCTTTCTCACAATAAGCTTTCAACCGCTCTGTTATTTTTTCCAGAACATTTTTGTAAACAATCAGATCTTTTTCTTCGATTCCTTCAAATATGGTACAGATGGCATCCAGAAAGATCGTCTCTGTCTTCTTAGAAATTTCTCTTCCTTTTGATGTAGAATAAACTCTTAAAAGTCTCAGATCTTTTTCATCTGTCTTTCTCTGTATCAGTCCCGCTGCTTCCATTCTCTGAATCATCACAGTTAAAGTAGCAGGCTTAATACATAAAATTTTTGCCAATTCCGCCTGTGTGTGTCCCTCCTCTTTGACAATTGTTAGAATTAATCTTGGTTCTCCTTTATAAAGACCTGCCCGATCAATCAAATGTCTGAGATAACGAAATTGGTATTTGTGCATTCTCATATCCAGCTGTTCAATCTTTTTATATTCTTCTTTATCCATCTCATCACCTCTTTCCATATCGTTAGATCCCTAACAGTCTATCATTCCGCTTTTTAGAAATCAAGGAAAAAAGTATAAAGTTTTTATAAAATTTGACGTCTAACTATTTTTGATTCAAGACTTCCTTTCTCTCATTTTCATCATTATCTTTATTCTAAGATCATAAAATTATAATGATGCAACGACGTTTTCTATTTAAAAAAATTATCTTTTAGGAAGTATCGGGAAGACCTATTAATTTTAAAATAAAGAAGAGATATGATATGAAATGATGTTGTTTTTTCGAATGCATTCTGTATTAAACAACACGGAAAAATCAACTAATTTGGTATACTGATTTCTGTCTTTCCACTTTAATATCTTTATATGGAATCTTATATCTTAGTATGATACCGTTTCATTCTGTTTCGTTTCTTGTATAGACTTTCTTTTCTGCTCAGTGGTGCTGCTGTGAAAACAGTCGTTATTTAATTTTATATTCGCTGACAAAATTTTTTATCAGTTTTGCAGATTCTTCTGCATTTGAAACGATAGCAGGATGTCCCCCGCATGAAAAAATGTGTATGGAAGATTTCTCAATCATAGATGCCATTTCTGTGTACTCTTCTTCAAGATTTTCTCGGCACATTTCATCTTCCCTACTCCCTATAAATAGGACAGGAATTTTCATTTCTTTCAACGGTTTGTGAAACAAAGGACTCTTTTCTTTTGCACACTGTAGTAAAGCTTTTGTATCAAGATCAACTACCATTTCCCAATCTTTGCCCTGACACCATTCATAAAACTGTCTTGACTGTAAATTTGCTTTTGCTTTTTCTCTTTCGGATAACAGATTGTCAGAAAAGTTATCATTGAGGGTACGCCCGTCAAAACTATCTGCTATCACTGTATGAAACAGGTCGGGGCGTTCCAATGCCGCATTGACCGCTGCCCATGCACCTCCACTTGTTCCGATAAGACTGACTTTTCCACATTGTAAATGTTCAATGAGTGCAATAGTCTGCAATGCTTCGTCATACCATATATTCGGCGAAAATTTTTCTATCCGGTCAGACTGTCCGTTTCCTAAAAAGTCAATCAGAACACATCTAAAATTTTCAGCATACAGCGGCATGAGAAATTCAAACATTTTAGAAGAAACCGTATTACCATGCAGGAAGACAAGCCTCTCTCCTTGTCCATACTCTTTATAAAAAATAGATTTATTTTGATATTTAAAATATGGCATACTCACACCTTCCTTTCTTTGTCTTATTTATTTTTATCTATAGCATAAGATTGCAGACTTTTTCGACAGCCATTCTTTTCATAAAAGGCTTCTACTCCCGGTTTTATACCTCCGCACTTTTTTGAATCAGTTTATTTTATCATACTCCCATTGTGTTTCCTATCCCTATTTAACAAAAGCAATCCGCTTTTTTGATCGTCTCCGTTTATTTTGCCGCTTTATCTTTCTATCTTAAAATTTTCTACGCCAAATATTCCGCTTTTTTTCTTGATTTTTCAGCAGGTTCACAAATCAAAGCTGTGACGCTCCGCCTGACTGGATCATGAAATTTCTTTTGTTTGTGTTTTTCTAAAAAGTATTATAATAATCTTATTGATTTAAGAGAGGATGAACTATCAAGATTCTGACTTTTGATGAAAAAATTAAAATAATTTTAAAAAGACGTGGTATGACTATCGCTGAGTTAGCCGATCTATTGGGACCCAGCCGCCAAAACTTAACGAACAAAATACCGCATAATCATTTTCAAAAAAAGAGTATCGTTTCTTGAGCATATACAGATATTTTAGATTATATTCATAGTAATATTATACATTGTTTTTGATATATATTAATCATATGCCAACTTTACTAAAACTTCTTTTTGTCACTTTTTCGGCTATTTTTATTCTATCTGTCATTTATTAATGATAAATATTATTTTTTTATATCAAACACGATCATAAATGGATTATTATCATCAAAGAACAACTATCTATCTTCGTAATCAGTCCTTAAAGAGAATTTTTTCTTTTTATATACTGATTTATTTTTTCCATATTCTAATTTTTATAAGTTCAAATTTAAGGGAAAAATCAAGAGTTAGAGAAATCACAAATCAAAAAATTGCTTGATAGAATAAGAAAAGTGGAAACAAAATATACACAAAAAAATCGGAGTGACAGGATTTGAACCTGCGACCTCACGGCCCCCAGCCGTACGCGCTACCAAGCTACGCTACACTCCGATAAAATTTATTATATCATAAAAAAATAAAAAATCAAGCAAGAAAATCTTCTGTTTTAATGGAATGACGCAAAGTCAGGAGACATTCTCTGATGTCATCAAGCATCTAATATATTTTTACAGATCTATTTATTTTGTTTTCTATCTTCTTATCTGTTATTTATCTTACACTTTCCTAAATTCAGCGATCGCGCCATAATGTAAAATATGAAATTCAGCAGGAGCGATATGATTAAGAAGTCTCTTATGTTCTTGTTCCCACATTAAGATTTCTTTTTCTGTAAGGGAAGCACCGATTCCTCGACAGGCTTTCATTCTTCCATTCCAGCTTTCCCGAGTAAATGGCACTTTTATGAGATATTCTTCATGATATATAAGTTTAAATGAAAGCACTTTCATGCTTTAGCCTGAAACGCTCTTTCTTGTGGTATCAAAAATAAGGGCGATCAATCTTATTATTGAAATAAAAAGAATTCTCGCCCATCATCTTGAAAATGTTCTATTTTTATATTTATCACTGCTTAGAATAAAGAATCTTAATCATTAAATTATTCCTCAGCAATTGTTTCTTTACTTTCTTCTTTTTTTTCTTCAAGTAATTTTTGCACTTCTTCTATTGTCATACCTTGTCCAACGATCATTCGGTACAACTTGCCGATATCCTCTTTTTCTTTCTCTTCCGCAAGTGCAGCCCTTGCAGATTGAAGTTTTTCTATTTCTTCTGTATATTTCATTATCTTTTCATCCAAAGCAGTTATCTGAGCATCTAATGATTTTTTCTGTCTACCTCTTGGCATATGATACCTCCTATTAAAACTTACTTTTATCGTTATTGTAACGCATTCTAATCATATAAGCAATCCTATTTTATACCGTTTAGCCGGAATTTCATTTCCCATTTTTCTGTCTTATCTTTTTACTGATATGTTCTTTGTCCGCATACATTTTTATAATTTCCAAAATTGATTTGACTGCCAGATCCATTCCTTCTGCCGTAATATGTTCATAAGGACCATGAAACGCATATCCCCCTGTTCCAAGGTTCGGACACGGAAGTCCCATAAAAGACAGACGTGCTCCGTCTGTCCCTCCTCGTACCGGGACTGTGATTGGTTCCATCCCGATTTTTTTTACCGCTTCTTTTGCATTTTCTATCAAATGCATACACGGCTCGATTTTTTCCTTCATATTTCGATATTGTTCTTTTATCGTTACCTTTACGGTTCCCTCGGTATATTTTTCATTCAGTACTTTTTCAATATGCTTCATCATCTTCTGTCTGAACAGAAACATCTGGCTACTGTGGTCCCGGATAATATATTTTAATACCGCATGACTTACCTCGCCTTCCATACTGCACAGATGAAAAAATCCTTCATATCCTTCCGTATCCCTTGGCGTATCTCCTCCCGGCAGCATCTGATTAAATTCCATTGCAACCAATGCTGCGTTAATCATTGTATTTTTGCTGCTTCCGGGATGTACGTTGAAACCGGTCACTTCCACTACAGCTGATGCTGCGTTGAAATTTTCATACTCAATCTCATTTTCTGCGCTTCCGTCTACCGTATAAGCAAAATCAGCGCCGAATTTTTTTACGTCAAATCCATCCGCTCCGCGTCCGACTTCCTCATCCGGAGTAAATGCAATCTTTACCGTTCCGTGCTTCATTTTTTCTTTTATCAGCGTTTCTGCTGCTGTCATAATTTCCGCAATCCCGGCTTTATCATCTGCTCCAAGCAACGTCGTCCCGTCTGTCGTGATCAGCGTTCTTCCTGCAAGAGAAGACAGATGAGGAAAATCCCGAACACAAAGAGTCCGATTTCCGTCTCCCAATTTGATATCTGTTCCATCATAATTTTTAATGATCTGAGGTTTTACATGTTTTCCTGAAAAGTCCGGAGCTGTATCCATATGGGCAATCAGTCCCAGAATTGTTTTGTTTTCATATCCCTCCGATGCCGGAATGGTACCGTATACATAACACTTCTCATCCACGCAAGCATCTTCTATCCCGATTTCTTTCATCTCTTTTACCAGCATTTGCGCAAAATGAAACTGGTTTTCGCTGCTAGGCAGGGTCTCATTTTCTTCCTCACTTGTCGTATCAATCTTCACATAATTTAATAATCTCTCATATGCCCTCATAAAATTCTTTTCTCCCTTTTATCACTCGTAATTCATTCTGGTTCTCGTACACAAAAAAGGATGCCCAAAGATCTTCCGTCCTAAATGATCTCCGTTTTCCAAAAGAACCATTTTCAAAAAACTTAATCTAAACACTCCTATCTTTTTGGCATCCTTTTATTTTTTATTTATTATTGATGTAATTAATCAAGCCCTCTGCCTGAATAATTTTTTGCATGAACTCCGGAAAAGCCTGTCCTTTAAATTGTATTCCTTTCGTTCTATTATAAATGATTCCGCTGTCAAAATCAACTTCCACTTCGTCTCCGCTTTCGATTCCTTTGGCAGCCTCTTTACATTCGATAATCGGCAGTCCGATATTGATGGCATTGCGATAAAAAATTCTCGCAAATGTCTCAGCGATCACACAGCTGATACCAGAAGCTTTAATGGCAATCGGAGCATGTTCCCTGGAAGATCCGCATCCAAAATTTTTTTCTGCGACAATAATATCTCCCTTTTTTACATTTTTCACAAAGTCTTTATCGATATCTTCCATACAATGGGTGGCAAGTTCTGCCGGATCGGAAGAGTTTAAATATCTTGCCGGAATAATAACATCCGTGTCTACATTGTCTCCATATTTAAAAACCAAGCCTTTTGCTTTCATGATCTGATCCTCCTAGTGTTTAATTGTTCAATTCTTCCGGAGAAGAAATTTTTCCTGTGATAGCGCTTGCCGCTGCAACAGCCGGACTTGCCAGATATACTTCAGAGTCTACATGTCCCATACGTCCGACACAGTTTCGGTTTGTGGTAGAGACGCACCGCTCTCCTGCTGCAAGAATTCCCATATATCCTCCAAGACACGGTCCGCAAGTCGGCGTGCTTACAATGGCTCCTGCCTCAATAAAAGTCTGTACCAGTCCTTCTTCAATCGCCTGAAGATATATTTTTTGTGTTGCCGGAATCACAATACAGCGCACTCCTTTTTTGACGTGTTCTCCCTGCATCACTTCTGCAGCACAGCGAAGATCATCAATCCGTCCATTCGTGCAGGAACCAATGACAACCTGATCGATTGTAATTTCTTCTGTGATTTCATCTATCGTTTTTGTATTTTCCGGAAGATGAGGGAAAGCAACGGTCGGTTTTAATTTACTTAAATCAATCGTATATTCTTCTTCATAAACAGCATCTTCATCAGCTTCATAGATTTTAAATTCCCGTTTTGAATGTTCTTTCATATAGGCAATCGCAATATCGTCTACTGGAAAAATACCGTTTTTTCCTCCTGCCTCAATTGCCATATTAGCAATGGTGAACCGATCATCCATTGAAAGATTGTGAACGCCTTCTCCTGTAAATTCCATCGATTTATATAATGCGCCATCGACGCCGATCATTCCGATAATATGCAAAATAACATCTTTTCCGCTGACCCATTTCGAAGGACTGCCGATCAGATTAAATTTGATCGCGGACGGAACTTTAAACCATGCCTTTCCGGTTGCCATACCAGCTGCCATATCTGTACTTCCTACGCCTGTTGAAAAAGCGCCAAGCGCTCCATACGTACACGTATGAGAATCCGCACCGATAATAACATCTCCCGCTACTGTCAGTCCTTTTTCTGGAAGAAGTGCATGTTCAATTCCCATTTCTCCTACGTCAAAATAATTTGTAATCTCATGCTTACAGGCGAATTCTCTTACACATTTGCAGTGTTCTGCCGATTTAATATCTTTGTTCGGCACAAAATGATCCATAACAAGAGCAATCTTATCTTTGTCAAAAATGCCTTCTTTCTTAAATTTATCCATCTCATGAATTGCCACCGGAGAAGTGATATCGTTTCCGAGTACCAGATCTAAGTCTACTTCAATTAATTGCCCTGCCTCTACAGACGGAAGTCCTGCATGAGCTGCCAGACTTTTTTGTGTCATTGTCATTCCCATTTTGATTTCCTCCTAAATCCGAGAAAAGTCAATGCATTTCTCTTTTTTTATCTATTGGCATTATATCACACTCTTTGCTATAATTAAAAGAAATATATTAAGTTTCTGTTATCACAATTTTTGATATCTATTATAACCTTCAAAAAATCATATCGTTCTTATTCTGCATCAGCAGCGTTTGTTTTTCATACTTTAGATGCAGCAATCACGAAAAAGCAACGGAAAGGAGCATATTTTCTATGGAACAAAATCTGACTCTGTATAAAATTTTTTATGAAGTGGCAAAAACAGGCAATATCTCTCATGCATCAAAAAAGCTTTTTATTACTCAGCCTGCTATCAGCAAAGCAATCCGCACCTTGGAACGTAATCTAAATGTACCGCTTTTTCTGCGCACCTCCAGAGGAGTCCTTCTCACTGATCAGGGAAAACTTCTTTTTCAATATGTCAGTCAAGCTATCGATTCTCTTTCTACCGCAGAAAACATAATCCAGCGCAGCAATCCGCTCGGCATCGGACATCTCCGCATTGGTGTCAGTACGACACTGTGCAAATACCTATTAATGCCTTATCTTCATCAATTTGTCATTCAATACCCTCATATCCGTGTTTCCATCAATTGCCAATCGTCTCTCCACACGATAAAACTCTTAGAAGATCATAAATTAGATCTAGGACTGATCGGGGCACCAAAAGGACATCGTTCTCTTGCTTTTCATAAAATCAAAGAAATTGAAGATATCTTTGTCGCCAGTCCTCTCTATCTCAACAATCTTGTTGTAAGAGAAGGCAGCGATACGATTGACTATCTCCAATCTGCAACTTTAATGCTTTTAGATAAGGAAAATATGTCCCGCCAGTATATTGACGACTATTTTCGTCAGAATCAAATCGAAGCAACCAATCTCCTTGAAATTTCCACTATGGATCTTTTGATTGAATTTTCAAAAATCGGAATCGGGATCGGATGTGTTATCAAAGAATTTGTGACAGAGGAATTAGAAAGCAAAACTTTGGTTCAGCTTCCCCTTGACATTCCAATCCACAAACGTGATGTCGGTTTTGCTTATCTTGACCGCGCACCCTTTTCTCAGGCATTGATCTCTTTTTTTCATGTCTGTCAGATCGAAGGATTTTAAATGTCCTTTTTTCGACTAATTCAAAAAAGGAATGCCGCTTCGGCATTCCTCTTTCTTTTCTTTCTTCCAATCTTTAAGATTAGTTATTGATCAGTTTATCTTCACCATTCCAGCTGTACAGTTTTCTGATTTCTTCTCCTACGATTTCAGACTGATGAGCTGCTGCTTTTGCACGCATTGCTTTAAAGTGAACCTGACGTCCTGCCTTTGACATATCAAGCAGGAATTCTTTTGCAAACGTTCCGTCCTGAATGTCAGACAGTACTTTCTTCATTGCTTTCTTTGTCTCTGGAGTGATAATCTTTGGTCCTGTTACATAGTCGCCGTATTCTGCTGTATTAGAGATAGAATATCTCATGCCCTTAAATCCTGACTGATAAATTAAATCTACAATCAGTTTCATCTCATGGATACATTCAAAGTAAGCGTTTCTTGGATCATATCCTGCTTCGCACAGTACCTCGAACCCTGTCTGCATCAGTGCGCAAAGTCCTCCGCACAGTACGGCCTGTTCTCCGAAAAGGTCTGTTTCTGTCTCTGTCTTGAAGGTTGTTTCCAGAACTCCAGCTCTTGCGCCGCCTAAAGCCAGTGCATAGGCAAGTGCCATATCAAGTGCTTTTCCTGTCGCATCCTGTTCTACTGCTACCAGACAAGGGGTTCCTTTACCTGCTACATACTCTGAACGAACGGTATGTCCCGGTGCCTTTGGAGCGATCATTGTAACGTCTACATCCTTTGGCGGAACGATGGTTCCATAGTGAATATTAAATCCGTGAGCAAACATTAACATATTTCCCGCTTCCAGATTTGGTTCAATATCATTTTTATACATATCAGCCTGAAGTTCATCATTGATCAAAATCATGATAATGTCTGCTTTTTTTGCAGCTTCTGCTGCTGTATATACCTGAAATCCCTGAGCCTCTGCTTTTGCCCATGATTTGCTTCCGTTATAAAGACCGATGATAACATTACATCCAGAATCCTTTAAGTTAAGCGCATGTGCATGTCCCTGGCTGCCATATCCAATAATTGCAATGGTTTTTCCTTCCAGCAATGAAAGATTGCAATCTTCCTGATAGTAAATTTTTGCTGCCATTTCTATTCCTCCAAATCAGTATAATATAGATTTATATTTGTTAAAGGTTATTTGATAGCCTTTAGCTTACTATTTATAAGTACCTTACGTCTGACGATCCTCGTGACAAACCTGTGATGCCAGTCCGTGCCAATTCTAAAATCTCGTATCCGTTGAGCAGATTAATAAATGCTTCCAGTTTTGACTGATCTCCTGTCAGTTCAATTACTAAAGAATCAATGCTCACATCGATAATCTTTGCTCTGAAAATGTCTGCGATGGCGATGACTCCTGAACGTGTCTCGCTGTCTGCGCGAACTTTTACTAAAATCAGCTCCCGATTTACACTGCTGTTTTCTTCCAGCGTCTTTATATCTACCACATCAATTAATTTGGCTAACTGCTTTGTGATTTGATCTAAGATCTGTTCATCCCCATTTACCACCACAGTCATCCTAGAATAACGGGGATCTGCAGTCTCTCCTACTGTGAGGCTGTCAATATTATATCCTCTTCTGCTGAACAGACCAGCAACGCGGCTCAAAACACCTGAGGTATTGTCAACTAATATGGATAACACTCTCTTTTTCATAGCCGCCCTCCTTCTCTGATAATTTCATAACTTTTGTTCTATATTCTATCAATGATTAACTTCTTTGTCAATCATTAATTTATGCCTTTACTACTCTAAAGTGCAGCCTCTAAAATGAAAAAGGATGCTATTTTTCAGCATCCTCAGAACACTCTTTATAACGATTATAAAAATATTGAATAATATCTCTTCTTGTAATAATTCCGATAAAGGTACGCTCATCATCAATCACCGGAACAAAATTTTGGTTCATAGAGGTCAGTAAAAGATCTTCCATATCGCAGTTGACATTGACCGGATCATTATACCAGCGCCTTGGAATAGAAGAAAGAGAAATATTTTCTGCTTTGCGCAAATCTAAATCTGCCTTATCTTTAATGTACCGCAGCAGATCTCCTTCCGTCAAAGTTCCTATATAGCATCCCTCTTTATCAATAATCGGAATTGCACTATATCGATAATAGTCTATTTTTTCCAGTGTCTGTCTTAAAGAATAATCCTCATAAAGATATGCTACTTCACTTTTTGGTTTTAAAAAAAATAAGATATTCATCTTTTATTATTCTTCCTTCTTTGTCATTTGTTTTATCAGCTGATTTACATAAGTACTCAGCCCCGCCGCCAAGATTCCCTGCGTCACCGAAGCAAAAATCGCCATCATGATATCCTGCCATCCTTCCATTGTGGATGTGGCAAGAATATAAATACTGCACAGAACTAAAGAAACAATCCCATTTATCAGAGGAATATACCGGTCTTTTATGCACTTACATTTTTTTAATGCAACTCCAACAAAATATAAACCGATTGCTACGACTAAAAGTTCAGGCTTAATATAGCTCCATAAATTCTCGCTCATATAGCTGTTTTTCCTTTTTGTCATTAGTTTATGGCAGCCATTTTCAAAATGTTCCTGTTTTTCTTTTTTCGTATGATACTTAAATTCTCTTTAATTTTCGTTTGATCCGCTTTTCTCTTTGAATTTGCCTCGGTGTTTTGACTGTACCATAAAAAGCAAGGCTAAAGACCGGAATTCTTCTAATTAAAAACAGACCGATATAAATTACGATCATTTTTATGACCATTACAAGTAACGAAAAGCCAAGTGTACCTTCTTCCA
Source organism: uncultured Lachnospiraceae bacterium (assembly GCA_944376425.1). Taxonomy (GTDB): domain Bacteria; phylum Bacillota; class Clostridia; order Lachnospirales; family Lachnospiraceae; genus JAGZHZ01. The sequence goes on from CALWCS010000138.1 coordinate 24,985, forward strand.
GAAAATATCCTGCCCACTCAAAAGAAGGTACATAATTCAGCTCTAATTTATGCAAACATAAAACTACCAAAGATTCTCGTCCTGTATATCCCAGAAAACGCGAAAGCGGTTTGATATATTTTGAAATCAGAGTAGAAATCCACAAGACAAACATAGATCCGCAGATTCCTGCTATTATTACAATTGCACCGTTTACAACCGGAAGAGAATATCCAAAAAATGTTATCGACATTCCATATTGATTGCTTACCATATTGCAGGTACCGTACAGCATGCTAAGCCCCCAGATTCCTGCCATCGGAAGCATAAGCAATTTATGGTGTTTTGGTATCTCAAACAGCCAGTCTTTTTGTCTGATAATATAGCCAAAATACGTAAAAACCAAGGCTCCAAGTGCTGGTTGAATACTCCACGGCAAAAAAAACCACCGTGACGTCACATAACTTAAGCCTGCTAAAATTCCCACTGACAAAAAAAGCGGAAAGTGACACACTCTTTTTAATTTTACCAGCCAGTTAAACACCAGTTGCGCTACAAACATCGCCACTAAAAACCATAACACGCCTACGATACGAATGTCAGGCAAAAAGCTGATCGTCATCTTGCTGTTGCTTCCTATCCCATACAATGCCGCCAGACCATGAAGCTGCAGTCCTCTTCCGATAATATCAATATCATCGATCAAAATTTTATCAATTACATAATATCCCAAAAAACAAAGACATGTTGTAAAATAAGGAACTAACAGTCTCTTTACACTTTTTACAAACAAGTCTTTTGTCTTCTTTTCATGATATAAATAGCCGCTGATAAAGAAGAACATCGGCATATGAAATGTATAGATTACTCTTGCTGTCATCGTCCCGCTGAACGTATGTCCGATTACTGTGCAAATAATTCCGATGCCCTTTGCGACGTCGACATAATCTAGTCTGTCCTTTTTCATATCATATCCATCCCTCACATTTTCCTTCGTATCTCTTATAAACAGATCATACTTTTTACATTGTAACATATTTCAACAATACGAGCAATATTATTTAAAAAAATGTAACAAAAATGAACAGAATTATTCATCATTTTTTAAAATAAAAGGACAGTATCTCATAAATCTTACGATCGTTTTCTCATCTAAAAAATTTTGTCTTATTCCGTTATCGAACTTTTTCTGGGAATCCTACCTTCTTTTGCACTTTTCTCAGTGTTTTTCCTGCGTAATAATTTGCTTTTTCAGCATTATTTTTAATAACCTGATCAATATATTCCTTATCTTTTTCCAATTCTTTTACTCGTTCTTGAATCGGTTTCAATACCCGAACCACTTCCTCGCCAACTGCTGTTTTAAAATCTCCATATCCTTTCCCGTCAAATTCTCTCTCCGCCTCCTCAGGCGTTTTTCCTGTACAGGCACAATAGATATTCAAAAGGTTCTTCACTCCTGGCTGTTCATCCCGATAGACAATTTGTGCCATAGAATCCGTTACCGCCCTCTTGCATTTACGCATGATGGTATCTGTATCATCCATCAAATAAATACTTCCGTTTGGATTTTCATCTGACTTTGACATTTTTTTCGACGGGTCTTGCAGGCTCATAATCGTTGCTCCTCTCTTTCCGATAATTGCTGCCGGAATCGTACAGACCTCCCCACTAATAGGAGTAAACAGCGATGCTACATTT
>CALWCS010000139.1 GCA_944376425.1 uncultured Lachnospiraceae bacterium
TATGGGAAATCAGTCGCCCAAAAAATGAGAAAAATGAGCTGCTCGTCCCACTTTCGGACTCAGATTACTATGCATTGCTTGCATAATCGTATTAAAACGTCCGGTTCGCCCCACTTTGTATCAAAAAGCAGGGTATTTTTACCCTGAAAAATGGCGATTTCAAGCTCTAAAAATGGAACATTGAATTGTACAAATTACACAAAAAATAGGTGTTTAATGATGAGAAAACTAGCTTTAAAAGATGAAATTTTGTTAAAAGTAGACAAACCTGCCCGCTATATCGGCGGCGAGGTCAACGCAGTCATGAAGGACCCAAAAGAGGTAGAGATCCGGTTCGCCATGTGTTTTCCGGATGTCTATGAAATCGGCATGTCACATCTGGGAATTCAGATTTTATATGATATGCTCAATCAAAGAGATGATATTTGGTGTGAACGTGTTTATTCTCCTTGGATTGATTTAGATCCGATCATGCGAAAGGAAAAGATTCCGCTTTTTACTCTGGAAAGTCAGGATCCTGTCAAAAACTTTGATTTCTTGGGAATCACAATTCAATATGAGATGTGTTACACCAATATTCTTCAAATTCTGGATTTAAGTCAGATTCCGATTTTTTCCAAGGATCGTACGGAACAAGATCCGATTGTGATAGGTGGAGGTCCTTGTACTTATAATCCGGAACCGCTTGCGGATTTTTTTGATCTGTTTTATATCGGTGAAGGAGAGACACAACTCTTTCCTCTGATTGATTTATATCAGCAGATGAAACAGCAAGGAAAGAGCAGATTCGAATTTTTAAGAGAAGCATCGAAAATTCCGGGGATATATGTTCCTTCTTTGTATGAAGTTTCCTATCAAGAAGATGGAACGATCGCTTCTTTTATTCCGAAGTATGAAGATGTTCCAAAACAGGTTTCGAAAGAAGTCGTGATGGATCTGTCCCACACATATTATCCCAAAGCTCCTGTGGTACCGTTTATTAAGGTGACACAGGACCGTGTTGTACTGGAAATTCAAAGAGGATGTATCAGAGGATGCCGTTTCTGTCAGGCAGGTATGATCTATCGTCCGACAAGAGAACGGGATCTTTCTATGTTAAAAGAATGTGCTTATGAGATGTTAAAAAATACAGGACATGAAGAGATTTCTTTAAGTTCTTTAAGCTCCAGCGATTATTCAGATCTGGAGGGCATTGTAAATTTCCTGATCGAGGAATTCGGCAGCAGAGGAGTCAATATCTCCTTACCATCTCTTCGGATTGATGCATTTTCTCTGGATGTGATGGAAAAAGTACAGGATATCAAAAAAAGCAGCTTAACCTTTGCTCCTGAGGCTGGTTCCCAGAGACTGAGAGATGTCATCAACAAAGGACTGACAAAAGAGGATATCTTGGAAGGCTCAAAAAAAGCGTTTGACGGCGGCTGGAATAAAGTAAAATTATATTTCATGCTTGGGCTTCCGACTGAGACGGAAGAAGACATTAAGGAAATTGCGCATCTTGCCGATGAGATTGCAAGACGCTACTATGAAATTCCAAAAGAGAAACGAAATGGAAAATGTCAGATTACAGTCAGTACCTCTTTTTTTGTGCCAAAACCATTTACACCGTTTCAATGGGTTTCCATGAATACAAAAGATGAATTTCTGGGAAAGGCAAAAATTGTCAATCATGAGATCAAAGATCAGTTAAATCATAAAAGCATCCGCTATAACTGGCACGAGGCAGATGTGACAATTCTGGAAGGACTGCTCGCAAGAGGGGACCGAAAAGTTGGCAAGACTATCGTTGCGGCATACCAAAACGGAGCGCTTTATGATGCCTGGAGCGAAACTTTTCACTATGAAAACTGGGAAAAGGCATTTGCCGATACAAAACTGGATCTGGATTTTTATACGACAAGACAGCGTGATATCGATGAAATTCTTCCATGGGACTTTATTGATATCGGTGTGACGAAAAAGTTTTTGCAAAAAGAGTGGGAGAGGGCAAAAGAAGAAAAAATTACGCCGAATTGTAAAGCATCTTGTTCCGGATGCGGCGCTGCAAAGTACAAAGGAGGAATTTGCTTTGAAAATCAGAATTAAATTTTCCAAACATGGCGCGATGAAATTCGTCGGACATTTAGACATCATGCGGTACTTTCAAAAAGCAATCCGCCGTGCCGGACTTAATATCGTCTATACGGAGGGCTTCAGTCCGCATATGGTTATGTCTTTTGCCTCTCCTCTTGGTGTAGGACTGACAAGTGACGCTGAATATTTCGATATTGAACTTCACGGTACGATTTCTTCCAAAGAAGCACTCCATCAACTGAATGAAGTAATGACAGAGGGAATCAAAGTTTTGTCGTTTCGGAAAATTCCGGAAGATAAGACAAATAAGGCAATGTCGCTGGTAGCGGCAGCTGATTACTTCGTTTCTTTTCGGGAAGAAATGGAACCGTTTGAAAACTGGGAAGATAAATTTGGAGAGTTCATCTCCCAAAAAGAGATTTTTATTACAAAGAAGACAAAAAAATCGGAAAAAGAGATGGATATCCGTCCCTATCTTTATGAGGCAAAGATTCAGGATCATTCCATTTTTTTAAAACTCTGTGCCGGAAGTGTGACCAATATCAAACCGGAACTTGTGATGCAGGCATTTGCAGAACAAAATGGTATTATCTGGAATCCGTTTTCTATTTTGGTGCATCGAATGGAATTATATGCTGATACCGGAACGAATCATGAATCAAGATTCATCTCTTTGGAAGATTTGGGGGAAGACATTGCAGAATAAATTAATCTTTACAAAAATGAATGATACCATAGTTACGGCGCTTTTTGAAAACAACCGGTGCATGCAGCTGGAGTTTGAGACAAAAGAGACGTCTCTTTTGGGGAACCTTTACATTGGAAAAGTAAAAAATATTGCAAAAAATATCCAGGCAGCCTTTGTAGAGATTGCTCCGGGAAAAACGTGTTATCTCTCTTTAGATGAAGCCAAAAATCCTGTCTATACTTCCAAGACTTCTTCTAAGGATCTTGTCGCGCAGGATGAACTTTTAGTCCAAGTCAAAAAAGAAAGTATGAAAACAAAAAATCCCGGACTTACCGCTAATTTCTCCCTGACAGGTCAGTATCTTGTTCTGACACATGGAAATACGAGAATCGGATTTTCATCGAAACTGGATGAAAAAACAAAAAGAGAACGAAAAGAGTGGATCTTACCGTATGCCAATGAACGGTATGGATGGATTGTCCGTACAAATGCGAAAGAAGCCTCAAAGGAAGAGTTTCTCTTTGAAGCCGAAGATCTTGCCGCACAGTATGATTCTATTTTGCAGCGTGCAAAATTTCGCACCTGCTACAGTGTCTTAAAACGAAGTGATTCTTTGTGCATTGAGACTTTAAAAAATGTGTATCATAAAAGGGCAGAAGAGATTGTGACAGACCAAAAGGATCTGTACGAAGAAATTTGTGCATATGAGGAGAAACAGCCTCCAGATCAAAGAAGTACCGTTACCTTTTATCAGGATACGTTTTTGACGCTTACAAAACTCTATAATTTGGAAAGAGAACTGGAACGTGCATTGAAAGAACGTGTCTGGCTAAAATCAGGCGCCTATCTTGTCATTCAGCCGACGGAAGCGTTGACCGTCATTGATGTGAATACCGGAAAAAATATTGAAAAACGCACGCAGCAGCAGAATTTTTTAAGAATCAATAAAGAAGCAGCGGTAGAAATTGCAAGGCAGATTCGGCTTCGCAATCTTTCGGGAATTATTATCGTTGATTTTGTAAATATGGATACAAAAGAGGCAAGAGACGAACTGATGAACGATCTGGAATCTCTTTTAAACCATGATCCTATCAAGACGACCTTAGTAGATATGACACGCCTTGGACTTGTGGAGATTACCAGGAAAAAAAGAAAGCGTCCGCTTTTTGAACAGATCGGAGAAAATTTTTTTCAAAAAGCGGTTGACGGAAAAACAAGAATATAGTACAATTCTATCGTATGCCGCACAAAGAGGTTTAAGTACCATAAAATGGGTCACCATATTTGGCGAGTAATGATAATAGGAGGTGCCATATGTACGCAATTATTGCAACAGGTGGTAAACAGTACAAAGTAGCCGAAGGCGATATCATTAACGTAGAAAAGCTGGGAGTGGAAGCTGGAGAGACTGTTACATTTGATCAGGTTCTCGCAGTAAGCAATGACGGACTCAAAGTTGGAGCAGACGTTGCAGGTGCAACCGTAACAGCCAGTGTTGTTAAGAATGCAAAAGCGAAAAAAGTGATTGTTTACAAATACAAAAGCAAAACCGGATATCACAAGAAAAACGGTCACAGACAGCAGTATACTCAGGTTAAGATTGAAAAAATCAATGGTTAATCCATTATGATAGAGATCATTATTCATAGAAAAAATCATCAGTATACCGGATTTCTCTCAAAAGGTCATGCAGGATATGCAGAGGCAGGATACGATATCATCTGTGCCGCAGTTTCTGTGTTGACAATCAATACTATCAATTCTATTGAGGCATTTACAAAAGATCATTTTGCAGTCAGCCAGAAGGACGGATGGATTGAGTTGATTTTGGAAGGAAAGGTATCAAAAGAGACGTGTTTGCTGATGGATGCTATGATACTTGGCTTGCAGGATATTCAAAAAAATTACGGAAATGAATATATGACAGTAAGATTCGAGGAGGTGTAGGACATGTTAAATATGAACCTTCAGATTTTCGCTCATAAAAAAGGAGTTGGTTCTACCAAAAACGGCAGAGATTCCGAGACCAAGAGATTAGGTGCGAAAAGAGCAGACGGACAGTTTGTAAAAGCTGGAAACATTCTTTACAGACAGCGTGGAACAAAAATTCATCCGGGCGTTAATGTAGGACGCGGCGGAGATGACACTTTGTTCGCATTAGTTGACGGTGTTGTAAGATTTGAGAGAAAAGGCAGAGACAAAAAACAAGTTTCTATCGTTCCAGTAGCAGCAGAATAAAACGTATGGCTTCAAATCAGATTGGTTTGGAGCCATTTTTTTAGTCGGGAATGAAACAGCACAATGACAGAAAGCAGGTGGATGATATCATGTTTGCAGACAGAGCAAGAATTTATATTCGCTCCGGAAAAGGCGGAGACGGACATGTGAGCTTCCGAAGAGAGCTGTTTGTCGCAGCAGGAGGACCAGACGGCGGAGACGGCGGAAAAGGCGGAGACGTTATTTTTGAAGTGGATGAAGGATTAAATACGCTTGCCGATTTTCGGCACAGAGGAAAATTTTGTGCTCAGGATGGAGAGGAAGGAAAAAAGAGACGCTGTCACGGTGCAAATGGCTCTGACATCGTTTTAAAAGTACCTGAGGGAACGATTGTCAAAGAGGCAGAGTCGAATCGAGTGATTGCGGACATGTCAGGCAAAAATCGCAGAGTAGTGATTTTAAAAGGCGGAAAAGGCGGTCTTGGAAATATGCACTATGCAACCGCAACAATGCAGGTTCCAAAATATGCGCAGCCTGGGAAACCTGGAAAAGAACTTTGGGTAAATCTGGAATTAAAAGTCATTGCAGATGTAGGATTGGTAGGATTTCCAAACGTCGGAAAATCGACGCTTCTCTCAAGAGTCAGCAATGCGAGACCGAAAATTGCTAACTATCACTTTACAACCTTGACTCCGAATTTAGGCGTTGTCGATTTAGAAGGGGCAAAAGGGTTTGTCATTGCGGATATCCCCGGACTGATTGAAGGAGCCTCAGAGGGGGTAGGACTTGGACATGAATTTTTACGCCATATTGAACGGACAAAGGTACTGATTCATATGGTCGACGCCGCTTCCACAGAAGGGCGCGATCCCGTGGAGGACATCCAAAAAATCAATCAGGAACTTCTTGCCTATAACGAAGAGATTGCAAAACGTCCGCAGGTCATTGCAGCGAATAAAATTGATGCAATCTATCAAGATGGTGCAGAAGATCCAGTGGAAAAATTAAAGGCAGAGTTCGAACCTCAAGGGATTCGTGTCTTTCCGATCTCTGCTGTCAGCGGAAAAGGACTAAAAGAATTGTTGTATTATGTGCAGGAACTGCTCAATCAAATTCCAAAAGAGACCGTTGTCTTTGAACAGGAATATTTTCCCGATGAGTTTGATACGCAGATTGATTTACCTTATACAGTTACGAAATCGGAAGAAGAAGAGCATACGTATCTTGTAGAAGGACCTAAGATAGAAAAAATGCTTGGCTATACGAATCTCGATTCTGAGAAAGGATTTACCTTTTTCCAGAAGTTCTTAAAAGAGAGCGGTATTTTGGATGATCTGGAAGCAGCAGGAATTGAAGAAGGCGATACGGTCAGAATGTATGGTCTACAGTTTGAGTATTATAAATAAATTTTAATAAATTTTTTGCATGACGGCTAGTTTTATAGACCGTCATGTTTTCCTTTTTCAAAAGTGTTTTGCTTTTTTAAATTGACGGATACGAAAGCCCTATGATATAATATTAAAAGTTAGGCTTATGATCTTTTTCATCATCCATCGTCCGTTTTTGGGGATGATATCTGTGATAGAAGAAAGAAAAAATAAGCCGTTTTTATTGATTTTAGTCTTAAAATCAGAATTTTTTTGATTGTGAATATCCATACTGTATTAGGAGGAAAATATGACAACGAAACAGAGAGCTTATTTAAAGAGCCTTGCTATGACAATGGATCCGATTCTTCAGATTGGAAAGTCCAGTCTTACTCCGGAAAATACTGCTGCGATTGCAGAAGCGCTTGCAGCAAGAGAATTGATTAAAATCCACGTCTTACAAAACTGTCTGGATGATCCAAAAGTGTTGGCTCAGATGGCAGCAGAGCGCACTCAATCTGAGGTGGTTCAGGTAATTGGAAAGAAAATCGTTCTTTATCGCGAAGGAAAAGACGATAAGAAACGGATTATTCTGCCAAAGTAAAGGAGTACGATCTCATGGCAGTGCAAAGAAAAAAAGTTGGAATTATGGGAGGAACATTTGATCCAATTCATATTGGACATCTGATTCTCGGTGAAAATGCCTATCGGCAATTTCATTTAAGCAAAGTATTGTTTATGCCTTCCGGAAATCCTCCCCATAAAACGGATCGGAAAGGAAGAGCAAGCAATGAGGAACGGGTTGAAATGGTCAAGTATGCCATTGCTTCAAATCCTCATTTTGAACTTTCCCTTGCAGAAATGCACGAAGAGGGATTTAATTATACAAAAGAAACTCTACAGCGTTTAAAAGAAGTTCATCCTGACACAGATTATTATTTTATTATGGGTGCGGATTCCTTGTTTCAGTTTGAAGAATGGAAAGAGCCAGATCAAATCTGCAGTCTTTGCACTATTGTCGTTGCTCTTAGAGACCATATTGAAAAAGAAAAACTGAACTGCAAAATAGAAGAGTTATCCGGGAAATATCATGCTTCTATCTTAAAACTGGACACTCCGAATATCGATATTTCTTCGCGTACGATCCGCCAGTGGCTGAAAACAGAAAAATCAATCCGTTATTATGTGCCGGATGAAGTGATTGCGTATATTCAGAAGAAGAATCTATATAGAGGATGTGAGACAGATGAAGTCCTATAACTTAAAAAAAATGCAAAAAAAAGTAAAAAAGTATATGGACGAAGATCGATATGCCCATACGATGGGAGTTATGTATATGTGTGCAGCACTTGCCATGGTACACGGGGAAGATCTTATGAGTGCACAGGTTGCTGGTCTGCTGCATGACTGTGCCAAGTGTATGCCTAATGATAAAAAATTAAAAGTTTGTCTGAAAAATAAGATTGCAATCTCTGAAACAGAGAAAAAAAATCTTTTTCTGCTGCACGCAAAATTAGGCGCTTATCTTGCTCATAAGAAATATGGCGTAAACGATGACGATATTTTAAATGCAATCCGTTATCATACAACTGGCAGACCTTCCATGAGTAAGCTGGAAAAAATTGTATATATTGCAGACTATATTGAACCTTTGAGAACAAAAGCAAGCAATCTTCCGATGATTCGAAAAATGGCTTTTTCTAATCTGGATGAGACCATGTATCTGATTTTACGCGATACCTTGGAATATCTGGATGAGACATCAGATGTTCTTGACCCATTGACAAAAATAGCATATAAATATTATCAGAAGGAAAAAAGGGAGAAATAAATGGAGCATTCAATTTCAAAAGAAATGACCAAAATTGCTTATCATGCACTGGACGAAAAAAAAGCAGTGGATATTACAATTATTGATATCCAAAAAGTATCTGTTCTTGCCGATTATTTTATTATTGCAAGCGGAACAAATAAAAATCAAGTTCAGGCGCTTGTTGACAATGTGGATGAAAAATTGACAAAAGCCGGGTATCCTGCAAGACAGGTAGAAGGATATCAAACAGCGAACTGGGTATTATTAGACTATGGCGATGTTATTGTACATGTGTTTGATGCAGAAAATCGTCTGTTTTATGATCTGGAACGTATTTGGAGAGATGGAAAGACACTTTCTATTGAAGAGTTAGCATAATCATTTTTTATGTTTGCGGCAAGTGGTATTAAGATACCACTTGTTTTTACATCCGCTGAAGAATTAAAGTAAAGATGGCTCCTCCATCCTGACGATTAGCTGCAGTTAATTCACCTCCCATTGCCGCAGCAGCCGTAGAAGCGATGGAAAGACCAAGTCCGAAATGACCGCCTTCTCCCTTATAACAGCGTTCAAAAAGATGCGGCAAATCTTTTGGCGCAATGCCTTTTCCATCATCTGATACAGAAATTATTACCTTATTTTTTTCTTCCGTCACCTCAATAGTAACCGTAGTCATAGCATATCGTATGGCATTCGTCATAAGATTATACATCACTTTTCCTATCAATTCTTCTTCTCCTTTTACCGTCAGTTTGCGTGAAAATGCAGCGACCGAAAAAGCGACGTTATTTTTTAAAGCAAGACCATGTACCCGGTCCAGACAATCTTCAATAGCCTCTGCTATCAAAACAGAAGAAAGCTGCGGTATCGTTTGACCGCTTTCCATTCTGGATAAAGTAAGAAGACTATTTACCAACTCAGTCAGCCGTATACTTTCTTCCAAAATAGTATGTGCTGCTTCTTTTGAGGATGGAAATACTCCTGCCTCAATGCCCTGCGCATAACCGCTGATCGACATTAAAGGATTTCGAAGCTCATGAGAGACATTTTGAAAAAAATCTTTTTGTACTTGATCGCTTCGAGTCAGCTGATTAGACATTTCATTCATGGCAAGGCGCAGTTCTTCTAATTCTTTTAAAGAAAATGGTGTTTGAATTTCAGAAAAATCTCCAGTTCCGATTTCATATGCTCTTTGACAAAGCCAATGCAGTGGACGGATGATACTGTTTGCAGTCAGCCACAAAACAACGATAACGATCAGAACAAATACAGATGATATCGCTAAAACCAGAATGCTTGTTTGATTCACCCATGTATTGATTTGAGAAGTTGAACAGTAAAGAATCAGGTATCGAATCTGCACAGATGGTGTCGGGATTTCATAAAGGTAGATCAGATAATTTTTATAATGAAAGGCATTTTTTTCTTTTTCTGATATGTTTTCTTCTTGCAAATAACTGACAAGCTCTTTTGCAAATGGAACTGCCGATTCACGTTCCTGTTCTTCACGAGGGTAAATAAGCTGCATATCAGAACCTAAAATCATCATTTGAGCGCTTCCGCCCATACGATGAACGATTTGTCCAGCTTTACTTAAGAAATTTTGAACTTGGTCCGAAATATCAATACCGATATTTTGTTCCTGATTTTGAAAACTTTTTTTCATCAGTGGCAAAATATTTTTTTGAAGAGATTGAAGTTGGCGTATTGATTCTGAATAAGCATATTGTTGTGCCGCTTTTTTAAAGATAAGGCAGGAAAGAGGCGGAAGAAGCAGCAGTACAATAATAGTTGGCAAAAGAAAACGACTTAATAATCTTTGTTTTTTCATTGTTATTTATCTGCCTTTTCGAAGTTTATTCTCTGTGAATTGACAATTGAGAGACTACTTTGTGTTCTTCCTCTTTTTCGAGTATTAGTCGAAAACCAAATCCCCAGACTGTTTCAATATGGACAGTACTGTTTTTCGTCCGCAATTTTTTTCGCAATCGTTTTACGAGATCATCCGTAGCTCTGGTGTCTGCCTGCCAATCCATCTGCCATAAATTTTGAAGTAATTCTTCACGGCTAACGGCTCGTTCTTGATTTTTGATCAGATACGCTAAAAAGTCAAATTCTGTCGGCGTTAATATAAGCGGTTCTTCTTGTAAAGTCGCAGTTCTAAGCCCTGTAGAAAGATAAAGAGAACCAAAGCTTAATTCCTGATTTTCAGATTGAGCAGTCTGACGGATTTGTGTTCGGCGGAGAAGTGCCCGCACTCTTGCTACCAGTTCCAGCGGCAAGAATGGTTTTATCAAGTAATCGTCACTTCCCAATGTTAAACCTGTTACCCGGTCAAAAGGGCTATCTTTTGCAGAAACGATAATAATAGGAAGCTCTGGATTGTATTGACGCAGACGGGAGCAAATGCTGAATCCATCCGTTCCTGGCATCATAATATCTAAAATAACAAGGGAAGGCAGATTGTTCTCACAAGCTGAAAATAACATATCTCCATTGCAAAAGGTCATAACTTCAAATCCCTCCTGAGAAAGAAAAGCAGCAATTAAATCACGTATATTTTTTTCATCATCTGCAACATAAATTTTCTGTGCCATAAAAATACCTCCTGTTTTTATTACTATCATATCATTATAAACAAGTAATGGTAAAGACTTGCCACAAAATTGCCACACTTTCACTCTCGAAATGCCGATATATTTTACGATAAAATATAAATAAGCAAAATATTGATATTTATATGAAGAAATATAAAAGCAGATCAAAAAAGGAGAAAAAGAAAATGAAAAGAAAAATTTTAATGGCAGGTGCATTTATGCTTATCACAGTATCTATGACGAATCATAGCTTTGCATCAGAAATATTTTCGAAAACAGACAATATGTTTGCGGGTGAAGATCCTATC
>CALWCS010000140.1 GCA_944376425.1 uncultured Lachnospiraceae bacterium
CCTGTGCGGTGAGCTGAGTCCGGAGGAACTGGAACAGATCCGCTATTGGAACCCGCAGACGGTCGGTGAGATCATATTTAACACTTGGGACTGAAATTGAATCAAAACACTGCCGCCCCGAGCAATGCTCGGGGCGGCAGTGTCATGAAGTAAAAGTAATGGAACTGAACCTTGACGGAATTGAAGCTCATCTTCAATGATATTTTTGGATGAAAAGAAAAAGTGCTGTTTTCACAAGAAAACAGCACTTTTCTGGTCGGAGTGTAATTATAGGACTTGGAAAAATCCAGTCATATCAATGGTTTGCAAGTAACAAGTAAGAGGTTCTTATTAATTAATCGCTACCCGCTTATTGAGGGTAGCGATTTTAGTAAGTCAAGTATAATGAGTAATTTGTGTCTCTAGCTTTCGAATAAGATGTTGTAGCTGTTTTTGAAATGAAGTTTCCTCATAGCTACGGTCTACTAATGAAATTAGGAATGCTCTGTATCCACACATGTATTGTATAAACTGAAAAACTGTATTAAAAGGGTATTCAGTTAAATCCCGATGTCGAAGAGGCAGCTTATTTATTTCTTGAAGAAACCTTTCGCTTCCAAACTCTTCAATGAGATTACGATTCTTTTTTGCAAAAGAAACAACATGCCTAATATCTGAAAGTCGACTTCTTGATAGACAAATACCCTTATTAGAAATTATATATCCGTTGAGGACTAACTCGTTTTCCCCATATTTGATTTTTGAATAATTTAACTTTAAATTTTGAGAAGATAAAATGTATTTAATCTTCTTTAAAAACCACTTTTTACTTTTAAAATTAAATCCCTCGCTAGAAAAAAGCAGATCGTCGGCATACCGTGTATATCTTATATCAAAGACTTGACAATATTTCGTTATTCTTTGATCAATTCTGGCCATCACTAAATTGGATATGGCTGGAGAAGTACAAGCACCTTGCGGAAGGCAGTCATTTAATGTAGTTATATCACATATTAATTTTAATAGCTTCTCTTTTTCTTCATTCGAATTGCATGCCAACAACCTCGATAGCTCATTTTTTATATGTTTTTCTGTTATTGATGGAAAGAATGAAGAAATATCTATTCTTAAAAAGAATTTTGCGCCAATATGTTCAGCCAAGAAAGAATGATAGCTTTCACCTTGCCGAAATCCTTTTACACAAACAGGCAAATCCTGCTTCTCAAGAAAGTTTTTAAGCAGTTTGTGCTGCAGATTCCACATGCTCGTATCTCTACCAAGATAATTTATTACTCTCGATCCGCCTTTTTTCGGGATTTCAAATTCCCCATATTCTTCTTTCGTCACACCTTGAGAAACTTTTGAATAAGAGGTTTCCCAAATGGCATTACAAAAAGATTCTATTGTATACATGGAATCCTCCCAAGCAAAAAGAAACAGTAAGTAGCGCACAAGTACTTTCCTATTAAATCGCGAAGCGCGTGCTATGAGCTGCACATGGATAATGAGCACACGGCATGGCGGCGGGGGTAGAGCCAAATAGTGACCTCAGTTCCTTGGATCTTCAGTTTGCTACACTGACATCAAGGCCTTGATTACTCAAGTATTGCTACTTGTACGCTACTTTACTGCTTATTCATCAATCATACCACATAATCTTTCGATAAGCGAGTATAGTTCCAAAAAATTATTTTGAAATGAACGCAACAGTTTTTTTCTGTTATCCTCATTTTCTAAATATCGACGAAAGCCTTTTTCAGAAAAAGTCCCCTCTATTTCAACTACTGACTGGAAAAATTCATCTAAATATTTAGATACCCAGCCCGAGGCCTTTCCGCCGATTGTCACTTTTTCAAGTGTAAGCCTAGTGTTAGGATCTAAGGCGTTAAAGGCATCTTTCCTTGATCTGAGGAGATCGCTTTTTCCGTTAAACAGCATGCGCAAGAGATTTAACTGATCAACTTTTTGGAGTTGTTCCCAATATGCATGAAACTTTTCAAAATCGCATTTTTTGGTATGGCTCTTTAAAAAATCTGATGCAAAATCAGTGGTATTAGGATTGATCAATGCCCCCTCTATTGTGGTGCTAAGGCAAAAAATGTTATAAGACAAAAGATATTGTTGCAATGCGGCAACAAATTCATAATAATTTCTATCATTACAACTTAAAAAGGGCAAATAGTAGTGTATATGTAATTTGCTTTGCATAGCGTTTATTCGTTTTCGTTGCAAATAAAGGTATGGTTCAGATTCATGTTTGTTTCGATAACGAAAACGCTCTTTTTTGTTTTCTGGAAAATACTCCGATCTCAGGACGAATCTTTTTTTGCCTTTATCAAATGACATGGCTTTATCAATATCAATTAGGCACAGATATGGTGTCTGGCTATTTGATAGCTTAGGGCTCATAATATTTAAGATGGGCTTTTCACTTACAGCTTTAAATACATCAACTTTCTTTAGCTTAGGAAACAGAATTCTAAGATAGGGATTGGAAAAAAGCTCCAATTCAGTTTCTCCCTCTACAAAAAGGTTTACCCTTGAAAAATAGGCATTAATGTGATCATCAGCAACCCGATACTTTGATGTAGGACTGTACTGAGGAAATTTTTTCATTTGATGGATGGAAGAATATTTGTTAATTAGCTTTACATTATACAAGGAAATCGTGTCGGATGCTGTGATAAGATTTTTGGTTAAGCGTGATGAATGCGTCGACACCAGTACATTTAACCTAGAGTTTACATCTGTTATAGCCTCAGCTAACTCATCCAAGTAATTAGTATGTAAGCTAATTTCAGGTTCGTCAAATAGTATTATGGGTTCCTTCATTTTGACACGAGATAAGGCATCTATGGACTTTAACAAGAGTTCAATATATTTCACGGAATTTGTACCGGTAGAATAGTAGTCTAAGTGCCTGCCGCGCTGACGAATGCTGTTTCCTGAAAAAAACACTTTAGTTAAGTTAGTCGCATACTCTTTTGCCATAGCAGGTTTGACACTGACATTTGCTGCTTCAAAAATGCCTGTTATTACCTTTAGCTTTTGCGATGTTTCATGAGCGGGATCAAGCAATACATCGCTAATTTTTGCAGAAATATTTTTTCTTTCTGTATTTGATACCTTTGCCAACTCACCTAAAATATCCCATATATATCCCCATTGCGTTACATCTAAATTTCTAGTGTCAATATAAAAAATAGGAAAAAGGCTTTTGAATATTAACCTTTCTTCATAGGTGCAGTTCCATCGTATTGAGCGTCCTTTTACTTGCGATAGTTCAACACGAAGTTTTTTGTTTGATACTTTCGATGCCATGGATATTATTGCTTTGTAATATCCGCTATATCGGCTCTTTTCTGCTGGTTCTTCTTCTCCGAAATCTGGTATTTCTTCGGTATTAGATTTTGAAATTTTAACAAATTCAGAAAGATCATAAGTAAGAGAAATCCGCACCTCATTACTATAATGATTGTTTTCATCGAAAATTTCTGTGCTAATATTTGAACCTGTGAGATTATAATAAAAATAACTTATAGCATCGAGAAGATTGGTTTTCCCTGTTCCATTTTCTCCGATTAGCACATTCAAGTCAGATAATGTGATATCACAGTATTTAATAGATTTGAAATTCTTTATTGTTAATCGTGTAAGAGGCACTTTTTTCCCCCCTTAATTTAATTGAATTTATTGTATCACATATTGTTCCGCTTTACGACAATAATCTGCAAAAACGCCGCCCAAACGAGACTACGGGCGGCATTTTCATATATCTTGATAAGAAAGGAGGGGTGATCCCCCACAGGCCAGCCATCGGGCTGGCTTTTTCTATTTCACAACGAAGGAGGTTTTTAGGTGGCTGACGATAAAAAGAGTATTCCCGACGCTGGGAAGGTAGACGAGCCCCCCAAGCCGGGAAAAGTGGAGCCTGTCAAAGCCGGTTCCCCGGTGCAGGAACAGCCCACCCCGGCCAAGACGGAGGCCCCCGTGGTAGAGGATGTGCCCAAGGTGGCAGCACCCCCTGCGGCGGAGGCTCCCAAAGACAAGGACACTTCCGCTCCGTCTAAAGAGGGTACGCCGCAGCCGGGCAAGGACGAGAAACAGACCACGATCCCCGGCATGGGAGATCCTGCCCCCGCT
>CALWCS010000141.1 GCA_944376425.1 uncultured Lachnospiraceae bacterium
GGATGTTTGTCCTGATTCAGCAGATGCGGAATCTTTTAGAGGAAGCCAATCATCGGGGATACACTGTCGTGGGTACTTCTCAGGATATGGGAACCGGCAGGAGTACAGCCCGAATGGGCCTGAAGCAGATGATGCAGGCAGTGCAGGGCGGCTTCGTCCGCGCTGTGCTGGTGCGGGATCTCACCCGTCTGAGCCACGATCCCGCCATCCTGATTCAAATATTGGAGTTTTTGCAGGACCATAATGCGGTACTGATCACCACCGAAAGCGACCTGCGGTATGAACTTTATGTCAAGGGGCTGGAAAACCGCTTTTTCCAGAGGGCGGCCCAAAAGGGCCTTCATTTGCCGTGGTGAATTTTCATGGCAATTCCCTATACCTTACAGACTCCAAGCGAAAAGGTGATCAATGAAATCAAATACTTTGCAGCATTCTCCGCATTAAAACGGCTGTTAGAACAAGAAAAAATCACATTGGAAAACTGCCAGCTGGCGAATGTTGCTATTGCCAAAAAGTACGGCGTTTCACAACTCCATATTTAGTGGTTGTCGTGATAGCTATCCCAAACCGGTTGTGGTAGTCTTTGGTGTGACAAAAAAGATGTCCAACCGGGAAGGGGGGTGGCAAAGGTGCCACAGGTCAAAGTTATACAGCCAATAGCAGAACAAGCCAAAAAGCTGCGGGTTGCAGCTTACGCCCGTGTGAGCAGCGACTCAGCCGACCAGATGAATTCCTTTGCCACCCAAGTGGACTATTACACCAGTTACATTATGTCGAAAGAAGAATGGGAATTCGCCGGTTTATATGCGGATGAAGCGGTCTCCGGCACCACAGCTGACAAGCGGGATGATTTTCAGCGCCTGCTTGCCGACTGCCGTGCCGGGAAGATCGACCGCATCCTCGTCAAATCCATTTCCCGGTTTGCCCGGAATACCATCGACTGCATCCAGACGGTGCGTGAACTGAGACAGTTTGGCATAGCGGTGGAATTTGAAAAAGAGGATATCGACACCGGGAAGATGGGCAGCGAAATGCTGCTGAGTATTTTGGGATCAGCCGCACAGGAAGAATCCCTCTCTATCTCACAGAATTTGAAATGGTCCATCCGCAAACGAATGCGAAATGGAGATTTTATTACTTGCCGAGCTCCATACGGATACAACCTGAGTGGAAGCACTTTGGAAATTTTCCCTCCAGAAGCTAAAGTGATACGCTTTATATTCAGTAGTTATCTAAATGGAATGGGAATTGAAGAATTGACAGACGAGCTCAATCGCCGCCAACTCCCCAAACGATGGGAATCAAAAAAGTGGCATATCTATCATGTCCAGTACATTCTTACAAACGAAAAATATATGGGAGATTCCTTGGTTCAAAAAAGATACACGCCTGATATTCTGCCGTTCCAACTGCAAAAAAATACTGGACAGTTACCGCAATACTACATCGAAAACAGCCATCCGGCAATCATCTCTCGTGAAGAATTTGAAAAAGCACAGGTGCTGCTCCAGAAAAAAGCCCCCAAGCTATCTGAGCGGCAAGAATATCCCCTTAGTAAAAAATTATTTTGCAGCCTTTGCGGTTCTGTTTTCAAAAAACAACATTCCGCTGGAACTTGGATTTGCAGAAAACATTATAAGGACAAAACACAATGCCCGATGATGCCTGTCTCTGAAACAGATATCTATCGGGCATTTTTACGTCTATTTGACAAGCTGTTGGAACACTATTCTCAAATCCTACAGCCCATAGTAACCGATTTGGAAAAGCTGAAAGCCGCAAAAGAAACTAATGAACATTTAGTATTTATCAACCAGCAAATCACCGATTTGATGCGGCAGCATCATGCACTAACACGGCTTCGTACCAAAGGCAGCGTTGACTCTTCGATTTATATAGAACGCACTACGCAAATCAATCAACAACTTTATGAGCTTCGCCAGCAGGCAAAACAAATTCCCCATGAAAATAAAATTGGGCACCGATTGAATAAAACAAAAGCCATTATTTCTCTGCTGGACAGTGCCGAACCGATGATTCAATTTGATGAGGATATTTTTAAGGCAATGATAGAAAAAGTCGAAATCCAACAGAATATCTTTGCCTTTCAATTAGTCAACGGGCTCATATTAAAGGAGAAACGATAGACCATGAAAAAGCAAAGATATTTGCCCTTTGGATATCATATACAAGATGGAAAAATCGTTGTTCACCCAGCAGAAGGAAAGCTGATTCCCGACATTTTCATTTCTTATTTAAACGGGGATACTTTACAAACGATTGCCAACAGGCTGCAACAAACCGGGATACCCTATAGCGAAACCAGCATGGTTTGGTCAAAGCATATGGTACGCAGAATTTTAGAAAATCCAAAATACTGTGGAAAAGATGATTTTCCTGCCCTGACAGATCAAAAAACATTTGAGCAAGCATTGCGCCTGCGCCAACAAAAGGCTCCGAAACCCCTGCCTCATATTGAACTGATCCGAAAATATATGACTTGTGCAAAGTGTCACTCTAAGCTGCGAATCGACCTTGGTACCCGTAATAAGGTTTTTTGGAGATGTGATACCTGCGAATTAAGAATAGGACCAATTCCAAATATGGAATTAGTAGATACGATTCTTAAGCAAATGAACGCATTAATTAACAAGCCTGATATCTTTCAAACTCCTATCGCACATTACAATCACCTTCCTATACAGGTCGGAAAAATCACGCAGAATATTCACCGTCTGATGGATCAGCCATCCGCTGAACCGGACGAAATTATATCCCTTATTTTCGAGAGGGCACAATTCCAATACGAATGTTTAGAACCTATCCAATACGATCCTGCAACATTGAAATTGCAACAGCTTTATTCAAATCGTTCCATATTAGAACAAATAGATGAAACATTATTTTCGGAAAGCGTACAGAACATACTGTTATCTCCAGCAGAAACCATTCAGCTATGCTTTATCAATAAACAAATTTATCCCCCCAAGGATGGTGAATTACTATGCCACAAAAAACAATAAGGGAAATCCCGGCAAATCCACTTTTACAGGATACCCGAAAGCGCAAAAAGAATCTTCGAGTTGCTGCTTATTGCCGGGTCAGCACAGAGGAAGAAGAACAGCAGAGCAGCTTTGAAATTCAAGTAGAATATTATACAAATAAAATCAATTCCCATGACAATTGGAAACTGGTTGGAATCTTTGCAGACGACGGAATTTCCGGTGTTCACGTGAAAAAACGTACTCAGTTTTTAGAAATGATAGAACTGTGCAAGAAAAAGAAAATAGACTTAATCCTGACAAAATC
>CALWCS010000142.1 GCA_944376425.1 uncultured Lachnospiraceae bacterium
TCGAAAACAGACAATATGTTTGCGGGTGAAGATCCTATCACTTTGGAAAGTGAACATCCACCGCTTTCTGAAGATACGAAAAAGGCAATCGCCGTTTATAAAAGTAATCCGTGTGAGCAAACAAAACAGGGAGTTTTACAAGCTTTGAATGAAGCCTATGATATTGTTGTTCAGACTAAAAAGGAGAATTTGGAAAAATATACTCTCGATAGAGAGGAACGTATTGATCGTTGGATGCACACTATTCTTTCAGGGAAACTTCCTCCTTTTATGTCTCTGGAAGGAGACGGCAAAGAAGAGGAACGTCAGGCTGTAGAAGATGCAGCGAATCAGTATTTTGAAGATCCCTCCGAGGAAAAGAAAGCTCAAGTCCTAGAAGCTTTCGAACGTTATTACGATGCATTTTTAAAAGAGCAGGAAGATCATCTTGCTGAAACAGAAGAAATGCGTGAAGAGAGGATTGCTGATTCGCTGGAATATTTTATAAGTGATCAGTTTCAGCCGCATATTTCACAGAAAAATTCAGCAGGATTAGAAGATGTCCTGGCGGAAATCATCTGTAATTACATTTCTATGGGAGCAGAAATTCTTCCTGTAAATCCAGAGGCACGTGTAACAGAACGAGAATTTAATACAGCCATTTTAGAGGCACAAACTGCCTATCTGGAAACTTCGTCTAAAGAAACAGAAGCAGTTTTGCGCGATGCCGTTACCGAAGCTTTTCAGACTGCTTATGACGTTCGAATGGAAGGATGGAGCAATGCTGAACAAAAAGGGGATGAGGCAGCAGAGGCTTTGCTCCATAAAATGACAGATGCATCTTTTTTGGAAAATCAGTATATAGAATTGACAGAACAGCGCAATTTGTACGGGCGTATTGACCGTATCATTACATTTGGATCAAATACGTATGGAAACTGGACTCCTAGAATGAGTACAGAGTCTAACGAATTTGCATTACTTTTAGAAGAATATAAAGTCTTCCCTACGGCGGAAAATGAACAAGCTCTGCAAGAACAATTTTACGATCTCTATTATGATATGCTTTCGCTGCAAAAAACACATCTTGACGAAGTTCAATTAAATCTTGATCTTTTGGCAGATCAGATGGTTCAGGAATTGCAAGAATAAAAAATGTAAATGATATAAGAGTAAAAAATGATGCGCAAAGAAAAGGAAAAAAAAAGACAGTGCCGATATACAAATCAGAAAAGGAAACATTTTATTTCTATATTAATTGTTTTCGCAATGATATTGTTTGGAGGAATTTTTTATAAAAGCCTAGAGTTATATCATGTTTATATTACATATGACAAAAAACAGGAATATCTTCTGGCAACACAACCTGAAATACAAGTATTAGCTCCTGGAGAGGCAAAGTCCGTTGATTTTGAAGCTACTATCGAAAGTCCTCAGACTTTACAGGAAAAAGAAGAATTATCGGAAGTGGAGTTCGAATCTGAATCAGATGTTTCTTCCTCCGTGATCTTAGAGATATCATGTCTTCTTCAAAATCCGGAACTTCCCACTGGGTGCGAAAGCGTGGCATTGACAATGGTTTTAAACACTTTAGGGTATTCATTGGAAAAAACAATGATTGCGGATCAGTATCTAGTTTATGATTCCGAAAATCTTGCAAAAGGATACGTAGGAGATCCGTATTCGTCTTCTGGTGCCGGAGTGTTTCCGCCCGGTCTGACTGAGACAGCCAATCGTTTTTTAAGACATCAGCACTCCTCATTACGAGCTTATAATATATCAGGAACGCCGTTTGAAGAATTATATTCTTATATAGAGCATGGAAATCCTATCTTGATTTGGACAACGATTGATTATGAGACACCTTATTTTTCAGATATATAGAGGAATATATTATAAAAAATATTTATGATGCTATTGGACAGTATGCAGTGGCTATCTACTAATACTTTTTCATTTTGTTTTTTATCTATTATATATAATGATAAAAACAAAATGATATGAAAAATAATAAAGTTTTGAGTACCGTTTCCATTATGATACTTAATCATAAGATGATAACGGCAACTCAAAACTTTTTTTCTGTGTAGAGTGTTTCTCTGAGGGAGATTGCTTTCTGATGTTCACACTATTCATAATCGCGTAAAAATTCAAAATTTCAATTAAGAAGTTATTGACAAAAATTATTTTTCGTCTTATACTTCTTTCGGTTACCAAATGTTAGAATGCTAACTAACAAACCCATTTTTTGTTATCATCAAAATACCCGGCAGTTATCAGCTGATTTTTCTACTTTATTTGCTGCCGTGCATGCAACAGAAATGCTAAGGAGTGTGAGAATGTGAAAACAGCGGAAAAAGATTGTACAGAAGAGGGGGTGCCTCATGTTGGAAGACTGATTTACATGCTGTCCCATCAGTTGAAACGTCAGAATCTCATGCCTGGCAGCAGTACGTATGGTTTAACGGTAACACAAAGACAGGTGCTGAGATTTATTTTGATGGAGTCGATCCATCGGGATGTCTATCAAAAAGATATTGAAAAAGAGTTTCATGTACGCCGTTCTACTGCTACAGGAATGCTGCAGTTGATGGAGAAAAACGGTTTTATTTACAGACAGAATGTAAAGCAGGATGCTCGGCTCAAAAAGATTGTTCCGACGAAAAAAGCAGAGGAAATCAGAGTAGAAATCCTGGAAAATATCAGTCAAATGGAAAAAAAGTTAAGCAACGGTATTTCAGATGAGGACTTTAGACAATGCATACAAGTTTTAAAACAAATGCTTTATAATCTTTCACAAGATGATCCAGATTATAAGAAAATGACGAAAAAACAAGGAGGTCTACAGGAAAACGATGAATCGAAAATTATTTAAATCCATTCGTGAATATAAAAAGCAGTCCATCATGACACCTGTGCTTGTTATCCTAGAAGTTTTCATGGAAGTTTTAATTCCACTGTTGATGGCAAATATTATTGACATCGGAATTCAGGATGGAAATTTGGGTTACATCATAGAAATGGGACTCATATTAGTTGTCATGGCAATGCTGGCACTTGTTTTTGGAGGACTTGCCGGAAAAACAGGCGCTATGGCGGCAGCAGGATATGCCAAAAATCTGCGTCACGATATCTTTTATAAAATTCAAAACTTTTCTTTTGGAAACATTGACCATTTTTCAACATCCAGTCTGGTAACAAGACTGACGACGGATATCTCCAATATTCAAATGGCTTATATGATGACAATCCGTCTTCTGGTCAGAGCGCCGATTATGATCGTTTTATCTTTAGTTATGACAATGACGATCAATCGTCAAATTGCTCTTCTTCTTTTAATTACGGTACCAATTCTTGGCGGTCTGTTAATCTTTATTGCTAAAAAAGCACATCCTCATTTTATTCAGGTATTTGATGAGTATGATATTTTAAATAATACGGTACAGGAAAATGTTAACGCTGCAAGAGTGGTAAAAGCTTATGTCAGAGCAGATCATGAAAATGAGAAATTCCGTAAGATTTCAGAAGTTATTTATCGTCTCTTTACAAAAGCCGAAAAAATCGTTGCATGGAATAGTCCGGTTATGCAGTTTACAATGTATATCGTTGTGTTGTGCATGGTATTTATCGGCGGAAGAAGTATTATTTTTGAAACAATGGAAACAGGAGAACTTACCAGTGTCATCGTATATGCGATTCAGATTTTGAGTTCTCTTATGATGGTTTCATTTGTCTTTGTACTTATTATGATTGCGGAAGCTTCTACTGACCGTATCTTAGAAGTATTAAATGAAGTGCCGGAAATGGAGGACGGTGCCGAGGCAATCGATGCCGTACCAAATGGCGACATTGATTTTGAAAATGTAGATTTTAGCTATTCTGGAAAAGATGGCAACCTTTCTTTAAAGAATGTGAATCTTCATATTAAATCCGGTCAGATGATCGGTATAATCGGAGGTACCGGAAGTGCAAAATCGACGCTGGTTCAGTTGATTCCAAGACTGTATGACGTCACGAAAGGTTCTGTAAAAGTAGGAGGCATTGATGTAAGAAACTATAAATTGGAGACGTTGCGTGATCAAGTTTCTATGGTTCTCCAGAAAAATGTGCTGTTTACGGGAAGTATCTATGACAACATTCGATGGGGTGATGAAAATGCAACGAATGAAGAAGTTCAAAAAGTCTGCCGTCTTGCACAGGCTGATGGATTTATTCAGGAGTTCCCGGCAAAATATAACACCATGATCGTAGAAGGCGGAAATAACGTATCCGGCGGACAAAAACAAAGACTTTGTATCGCCAGAGCGCTGTTAAAGAAACCAAAAGTACTGATTTTGGATGATTCTACCAGCGCAGTAGATACAAGAACAGATGCACTGATTCGTCAGGCCTTCCGTCAGGAAATTCCTGATACGACAAAGATCATCATTGCTCAGAGAATTTCTTCTGTGGAAGATGCCGATATGATTATTGTTATGGAAAACGGCGAGATCAACGGTATCGGAACATCGGAGGAATTGTTAAAGACAAATGCAATTTATCGGGAAATTTATGAATCACAGGTAAAGGGAGGTACGGAAAATGAATAAGAATGAAAGACCTACCGTATCGAAAGATACTGTTAAAACAGCCGGACGCCTGCTGAAATATGTGACAAAAGGATATAAAGTGCCGTTTATTATTGTTTTGATCTGTATTTTAATCAGCTCGATTGCT
Organism: uncultured Lachnospiraceae bacterium; assembly: GCA_944376425.1. Lineage (GTDB taxonomy): Bacteria > Bacillota > Clostridia > Lachnospirales > Lachnospiraceae > JAGZHZ01. The sequence goes on from CALWCS010000142.1 coordinate 4,696, forward strand.
ACGATTTCTGTTTCACTTTCTCTGCGCTTTTTGCTCGATGATTATATCATTCCTTTGATTGGTCAGACTGATCCGAATTTTTCTGAGCTTTATACGGCTTTGGCTGTTTTAGGAAGTATTTTCCTTTTAGGTGTGATTGCTACCTTTATTTACAGCCGTATGATGGTTGTGATCGGTCAGGGCGTATTGAAAAAGGTCAGAGATGAAATGTTTGAGCATATGCAGACTCTTCCGATCCGGTATTTTGATCAGAATACAAACGGTTCTATTATGAGTTTGTATACAAATGATACGGATACGCTGCGTCAGATGATTAACCAGTCAATTCCTCAGATTTTGATGTCAGCATTTACTATTATTGTCACTTTTATTGCAATGTTACTGTTAAGTCCTATTTTAACAATCCTCGCTGTACTGATGATTTTACTGATGGTTTTTGTCTCAAGGAAAATTGGTGGAAACAGCGGAAAATTTTTCATCCGTCAGCAGATTGACCTTGCCGATGTCACAGGTTTTGTAGAAGAGCATATGAACGGTCAAAGAGTGATTAAAATTTTTAATCATGAAAAAAAGACGGAGCAGGAATTTGATAAACTCAATGAACGATTATATGAGAGTGCTTCCACAGCACATACTTTTGCAAGTATGATGGGACCGATTATCGGAAATATGGGAAACTTACAGTTCGTTTTGACGGCAGTTTTAGGAGGAATTTTATCGATTGCTGGAATTGGCGGAATCACATTAGGCGTTATGGCATCTTACCTCCAGTTTACAAAGAGCTTTGTTCAGCCGTTTATGCAGATTGCTCAGCAGTCAAACTCGATTATTATGGCTTTAGCCGGTGCAGAAAGAATCTTTCATATGATTGATGAAGCGCCGGAAGTTGATGAAGGATACGTTACCTTGGTAAATGCAAAAAGAAATCCAGACGGTTCCCTTACAGAATGCCAGGAGCGTACCGGCTTATGGGCATGGAAACATCCACACCAAGCTGACGGCTCTGTTACGTATACCGAATTAAAAGGAGATGTTCGTTTCTTTGATATGACATTTGGATATACGGACGATCATATGGTTCTTCATAACCTGACCTTATATGCAAAACCGGGACAAAAACTGGCTTTCGTTGGGTCAACTGGTGCCGGAAAGACTACGATTACAAACCTGATCAATCGTTTTTACGATGTACAAGACGGAAAAATCCGATATGACGGTATCAATATCAATAAAAACAAAAAAGCGGATTTACGCCATTCTCTTGGTATCGTTCTTCAGGATACTCACTTATTTACCGGAACTATCATGGAAAATATCCGCTATGGTAAACTGGATGCCACCGATGAAGAAGTATATGCAGCAGCAAAACTTGCCCATGCAGATCAGTTTATCCGGATGCTTCCAAAAGGATACGATACTGTTTTAAGCAGTGATGGAGAAGAATTATCACAAGGTCAAAGACAGCTTCTTGCTATCGCCAGAGCTGCTATTGCAGATCCTCCGGTACTGATTTTGGATGAAGCGACCTCCAGTATCGATACCCGTACAGAAAGTATCGTTCAAAAAGGTATGGATAACTTAATGAAAGGACGTACTGTATTTGTAATTGCTCATCGTCTTTCTACTATCCGCAACAGTGATGCCATTATGGTTCTGGAACACGGACGTATCATTGAAAGAGGAACTCATGAAGAACTGCTTGCTATGCATGGCACATACTATCAGTTATATACCGGAAAGCTGGAACTTTCTTAAATAAATGATACGGAACTGAATATGCAAAAAAAGAAGTATGACAGGAAAAAAGCTGATCATACTTCTTTTTTTATAATAAAATTTTACTCTGAAAAAGGTTGTCTAAATCTATGCCGAGCATGTCAGATACCGAAAAAGATTGAAGTTGTGATGATTCTATTTTATAATCTAGGTAAATCTTTTAAGTTGTTTGATATTTTTTTATTTAACGGATTTTTTTATCTGACGTTTCTAAAAAAACAGAAAGAAGGTGAAATTTTTCATGCGTCAGCCAAGTGAATATATGTCTGTGACAACCATTATGCTGTGGGAAAAATTTATTCAGCATTTTCGAAATAGTAAGACCCGTGAGACCTACTTTGGAGATATCAATGAATTTATGGAAATGGCACAGAAAGACTTTTTATCGATTCAATCATTGGATGTAAGACGGTATTATCAGGAAATGAAAAAAAGGGTAGAACATCAAGAAATCCGAAGTAAAACACTGGAAAAAAAGTTAAAGGAACTTCATGCATTCGCTGATTTTATTTTAAAGCAGAAATCAGAATATGAAATTCCCTCTTCCTTTCAGGATTATTTTTATTCTTATCTGATATATTTTGATAAAGAAGATCATGTAAAAGAAGTTTTTCCGATTGAAGATCTGGATAAAATGTTAAAAGCAGCAGAAGAGGAGTATATGACGTATGCTATCTTAGTTTTATTCTATCGGGTCGGACTCCTGTCTACTGATATTTGCACATTGAAGCAGCATGATTTTATTGAAAAGGAAGGACAGCTTTATCTGATCTTAAGAGAAAAAAAAGAAGTGGTTTATATTCCAAAGGATGTCGCTGAAATTTTAAAGCGATATGAAGCGATACGGGAAGAAAATGAATATTATTTTTTTAATGGAAGAGGAAATCCCCTCAATACTATGTATCTGCATCGAATGATGAGACGAATCACAAAAAAAGCCGGAGTGCCGGATTACAGCGCTATGGATTTAAGAAGTGCTTATGCCGGAACTCTATATGCTTATGGCGCCAAAGACGATCAGGTTGCAGATCAGATTCGGATCACACAGATGCATATCAAACGATATGCTAATGAAGATTTTCAGGATGATATTAAGCAAAGTGCAGCTAATTTAATTAAAATGATTGTCCTTCCACCGGGAGAGCAGTAATGGATCAGAAAATCATTTAGATCTGTGATCTATAAGTTTACATAATATAATTACGTAAACTTATAGATCACAGATCCTGTTTCTCATGAAATCTAATCCATACAGCATTGAGAAATTGAAAGCTCCTCAAAATTTTCACTCCAAAAATCGAAAGACTCCAATGACTTTTCCAAGGATTTGCAAGTCTCCATCTATAATAATAGGTTCCATTGTATCATTTTCTGGCTGAAGACGATAATGTCCGTTTTCTTTATAATACGTTTTTACTGTTGCAGAGTCCTCTACCAATGCGACAATCATTTCACCGTTTTCTGCTGTCGTCTGCTGCTGAACCAATACTTTATCTCCGCTGAAAATACCTGCATTTATCATACTTTCTCCCTTGACTTCCAGCATAAACGTTGTTTTGCCTTTCGGCATATATTCAGCCGGAATCGGAAAATATCCATCTGTATTTTCTACTGCAAGAATGGGTTCTCCGGCAGCTACTTTGCCGATAATCGGTACATTAATTACTTCTCTGCGAACCAAGTTAAAATTGTCGTCTAAAATTTCAATAGCTCTTGGTTTTGTCGGATCTCTTCTGATATATCCATTTTTCTCAAGAGATTCAAGATGAGAATGGACTGAAGAAGTAGATTTTAAATTCACTGCGTCACAAATTTCACGTACTGCTGGCGGAAATCCTCTGTTTAAAATTTCATTTTTGATATATTCTAAAATTTCTGACTGTTTTTTTGTAATTTTGCCGTATGCCATAAGAATACCTCCAGTTCTTTTTTTTTACTATACCATATTTTTCTCTGAATTTCAAACAAATGTTTAGAATATTTGTTCTGATCTCTTTCTCTGCGCCATATTGGAAAAAAGTGGTATTAAAATTTTAACAAAACAGGGCGTATGGGAGAACCGTCAAGTCCTTGCATTTTTAAAGGCTGAGCTGCCAAAAAATATTCTCCGTCGGGAATCTCTTTCAAGACAAGCCCCTCTAAAATAACAATTTCTTTTTTTAGAAGAGTTAAATGGACTTCTTCCGGATTTTGCGGATCTCCTACACTTAATCCTTCTATACCGATCAGATCGATAGGAATAGAAGATAAAATTTTTGCGGCATCATTAGAAAGTAAAATATCTCCCTTTATTAAAAGACGGGAAATCTTATTTTTCAAGACAAAAGCGAGATCGGAAGCAGAAATAGTTCCTTTCATAGAAACAACACTGCAAGGTCCTATACATTTTTTTAAATCCATCTGGTCGACTGTTTTTGCATTTTTTAAAAAGTGTGAAGGGGCATCAGCATGACTTCCGGTGTGACTTCCAAGTTCTATCTGTGTCAAATTACAGGGATCTCCATTTTCAAGTGACAAAACAGCTTTTTTCTTAGGGACAGGATCTCCCGGATAAATAACCGCACCAAAAATCTCCTGAGAAATATCATAAATTTTCATATATGTTCTCCTTTTCATTCAAAAGTTTGCTCTATTATAACGCTTCTTACAGTGTTTCCCAATATTTTTTGCCAAATTTTATAAAAATTTCTCTTTCCTGCTAATTTAAAGCAGTTGAAGATCTCGCTAAGAAGTATTATAATGAATCCAAGTAGACTAAAAGACAGATAAGTCAAAAAATTTCACAATCCATTTTCAGGAGTGTCAGCATAAGAAATTTTTAAGTCAACAAATGATCAATCCAATGTTAGCAAACTATAGGAAGTATCATAAGTAAATGAAAAGAGGAGACAAATAATCTATGACAACGAGAGAAAAATTCGGCAGTTTTGTTGCCGCGATTCGCTGTCCAAATCAGGAGTGCCATGACAAAGGTTTTACCATGTATCCGGAAGATATGGAAAATAATATATTGCCATGCCTTTGTCACGGATGCGGAAAAATGTTTTATGTGGAAATTGATCAGGAGGAATCTTTAGAAGAAAATTTAAAAGAAGAAGATAGACAGGACGAAACCCAAAAATTGGAAAATTCTTACGAAGATTCCAAAGATTCTTCAAGAAAAAAACGAACTGTGCAAAGCCAGAATTCATCCCGTGAAAAGAAAAAAATTTCGCTTGAAGAATCTTCTTCTAACATACATCAGTCAACTTTTCTGTCAGACTTCGATGACGACGAAGATGCAGACGACGAAGATGATTTTGATTTTGAGCAATATCAAAAACGTCTGGAAAAACGTCGAAATCGAAAAAAAATTAAAACTTTTGAGACGTCAAGTCGCAGAAAAGAAGATAGAAGAGAAAGATCTTCGAACAGATCAGAAAAAATCGAGGACGAAGATTTTGATTTGGAATCCGACAATGATTTCGAATCAGAAGAAGAATCTCTAAAAACTTCGAAAGAAACGCCGCCTAGCAGAAAAGCGAAGTCTGTTCAAAAACCGAAACCAGAATCAAAAAAAATATCTAATATCCGCGATTTTGAATTTGATGATGAGAATGACGAAGATGATTGGGAAGAATTTTCTTTTATAAAAAAGTCTAAAAAACGAAAATCAATGTCTCCGGAAAACAGATCGGAAGATAATGCCTTATCAGAAGATTCCTCAAAAAGGCATTCCGATTCCTCAAAATCAGAAATCAGACAGTCAAGCCAGTCATCAAAAGAAGAGAGCGCAGATGGAAATTCAAGATATAGAAGAGAAAAAGAAGAGAAAGAAGAAAAGAGTTTCAAAAAAAAGAAATCAAAAGAATCTGTCTTTGGCGATACAGAATTAGATCGTGAATTCGAAGCAATGTTAGATGACGATTCTGAGGAATGGTTTTTTGATGATGAAAAAAAATCAGGATTTCAGAAATTCAAAAAAATATTTCAAAAAAACGGACACAAATAAACGATGCATTTTGCATCGTTTATTTGTTTTATAACTAAGAAGTTTTTCATGGTTTTTCTTGACAAAATATGAGAGTAGTATAAAATAAAAAGAGAAAGATCTATACGACAAACACATGTTTTTCCAATAGATATCAGAAAGGAGTACTTTTATGAAAAAAACGATGACTTATCACGACCAAATAGATATAAAAAATACCATGCGTCTCCGTGAAATTTTAAAAACGATGCCTCCGTTTTGCAGGGATTATTTTCGTGCCATTGAACCAATGACATCTACCAAGACAAGAATTTCTTATGCATATGATATTCGCATCTTTTTTCGATATCTTTTAGCTGAAAATCCTGCATTTCGAAATTATACCATGAATGATTTTCAAGTCTCTGTCTTAGACCAGCTTGATGTCGTAGATCTCGAGGAATATCAAGAATATCTAAAAGTCTATGAGTCTTCTGACGAGGAACTTCACACAAATAAAGAACGAGGATTAAAAAGAAAAATGTCGGCGCTGCGCAGTTTTTATCTTTACTTCTATAAACGCCAGCTTATCACAAACAATCCCACTCTTTTGATCAATATGCCTAAAATACACGATAAAGCGATTATTCGTCTTGATACGGATGAAACCGCATCACTTCTTGATTATATGGAACATTGCGGTGACCAATTAACAGGTCAGCGAAAGCGTTATTATGAAAAGACAAAACTTCGGGATATTGCGATTGTCACCTTGCTGCTCGGAACAGGTATTCGGGTATCTGAATGCGTCGGACTTGATCTGCAAGATGTCGATTTTAAAAATAATGGAATTCGTATTGTAAGGAAAGGCGGTAACGAAATGGTTGTTTATTTCGGCTCTGAGGTAGAACGTGCCCTGCGTGACTATCTGGAAGAAAGAAACCATGCCATCACACTGTCCGGACATGAAAATGGACTTTTTCTTTCTACACAGCATAAGAGAATCGGAATTCAGGCAGTTGAAAATATGGTAAAAAAATATGCCTCTCACATTACAAATACAAAAAAAATTACTCCGCATAAATTGCGAAGTACGTATGGAACTACATTATATCAAGAAACAGGTGATATCTATCTTGTTGCTGAAGTACTCGGACATAAAGATGTCAACACTACACGAAAGCATTATGCCGCAATGTCCGATGACAAACGCCGTATGGCTGCGCGTGTTGTAAAGCTTCGGGATATCTGACAAAGGTATCCGTATTCTTTTTGAAAATAACGTTTCTTAATCTAAATAATATAAAAAAATGAAGTCCTTTTACATACAATAAAAAAAAGGACTTTTTTATGACTCTTAGTTTATGTATGATTGTAAAAGATGAGGCTGCGGTACTCTCCCGCTGCCTTTCCAGCATTTGTTCTGGTGTAGACGAAATGATTATTGTAGATACCGGTTCTACAGACAATACCAAAGAAATTGCTCTGTCGTTCGGTGCAAAAGTTTATGACTTTCCATGGTGTGATAATTTTTCAGCAGCACGAAATTTTGCTCTTTCTAAAACAACGATGGATTATTGGATGTGGATGGATGCAGATGATATTTTGCCCGATGCACAGCTTCCTGATTTTTTAAAGCTAAAAGAACAGCTCACCGATGATACTGATATTGTAATGATGAAATATGAAACTTCTTTTGACGAACAGGGAAAACCTCTTTTTTCTTTCTATCGCGAAAGAATTCTTAAAAAAAGCCGCCATTATATCTGGGAAGGACCTGTCCATGAAGCGATTACTCCTTTCGGAAATCTTCTGTATAGTTCAATTGCGATTCATCATAAAAAAATTCACGTTAAAGATTCTGACCGAAATTTAAGAATTTACGAAAAATGGATCAAATCAGGACACCCTCTTGAGGCGCGTCACCAATTTTATTATGCCAGAGAACTGTATGATCATAGAAACTATCAAAAAGCAATCCAACAATTTGAACAATTTTTAACCCGTCCAGATGGATGGTACGTAAATAAACTGGATGCCTGTCGCCTTCTCTCCTGCTGCTATCATGAAATATCAGACGAACCAAAAGCTCTTCAGTCACTTTTTGCTTCTTTTGCATATGATATACCAGGAGCAGAAATTTTTTGTGATCTTGGCGCATGGTTTTTTCGCCATGAAAAATTTCTCCAGTCTATCTTTTGGTATTCTCAGGCATTAAACAGTCCAAAAGATGAAACAAGCGGAAAATTTTTACTTGATGAATGTTATGGATATCTCCCTTGTATCTGGTTATGTGTCTGCTATGACAAACTTGGAGAATACAAAAAAGCTGCTCTTTACAATGAAAAAGCCGGAATGTATAAACCATACGGAAAAGAGTACCTGGAAAACAAAATTTATTTTCAAACTGTTCATCATTTCTCATAATATAAGGAGTGAATTTTATGTTTTTCAATAATAACCATGACTGCTGTCCTCCTTCTCACTGTTGTCAAGGTGCCACCGGACCAACTGGTCCCCGTGGATGCCCAGGTCCTATGGGACCTCAAGGAAATCCTGGACCATCTGGAAATACCGGACCGACTGGTCCGACCGGAGAAGCAGCTACAATTTCTATAGGGAATGTGATGACTGGAGAGCCCGGGTCAAATGCCCAGGTCATTAATGTTGGATCTCCCCAAAATGCAATCTTTGACTTTGTGATACCACAGGGTGCTACTGGTCACATTGGTCCTACTGGTCCTACCGGTCCTACTGGTCCTACTGGTCCTACTGGTCCTACTGGTCACATTGGTCCTACCGGTCACATTGGTCCTACCGGTCCTACTGGTCCTACTGGCGCTACTGGTCGCACCGGTCCTACCGGTCCGTCTGGTACAACAGGAACTACTGGAGAAGCTGCCACTATAAGAGTTGGAAACGTTACAACTGGAAATCCAGGAACTATGGCAGATGTTGTGAACACAGGTGACGAACACAACGCAGTATTTGATTTTACGATTCCAAAAGGAGATACTGGAGGAAGTATTCTCCCACTTGAGGTACTTTCAGCGTATTCTACTCCTGTACAGCCGGGCACTTCTGGAAATCCTTTGATTTTTGACAGAAACAACTTTCAGTATGGTACTTCTATTTCCCATGCGATAAACACAAGTGAAATAATGATTCAAGATACAGGTGTTTACAATGTTTCCTTTAATGCAACAATCTATCTTCCAAGCGGAACTAGCCTGCCAGTAGGTCTGGTCACTTATCTCACCCAAAATGGCACTCAGGTTCCAGGCAGCGCTGTCAGCAATACTTTTACCATTGCAGCAGAAACTATGACATTTTCTTTCAGTCAGCCTGTTAATGTTACTACTACTCCTACTACCCTGACAATTATTGGAGAAGGAAGCAATTATTTATACAGAGACGTTTCCATTTCTGTATATAAAATAGGGAATCCTTAAAACAATCCGCCCTGTCTTTATCGCGTGATTGAATTACCCGTAAAATATTTCGTTTCATTAAAAATACCCGTATTTTCCCGGAAATACGGGTATTTTTTAATTCCCCGACAACAGATTTTATATGAAAAGCCATAATTTCCTATTAAAATAACTAGCTATAAAAAAATGCTTTTAAACTATGTCAGAAAAACAACTGTACTTTTTTAGTTTCTATTGGTACACTATATATAAATTTACGAGGAGGATGAACATGGACGATAACAGATTAGACAATCACATAGAAAATATGATGATAGATAACAATTCGACAAAGATTCCTGCTGCTTTTGAAATCGATGATTTTGCAGATATCAAGCAAAAAGAAAATACAAAAGACGAGCCTGCTGATGAGAAAAAAGAAGATTTGCCAGATTCCAAAACAGATCCTTATGATAAAAATCCAGCGGATTCTATTTCAGAAAAAGAAAAAACGGACATTCAACCCAAAACGGATGAACCCATATTTCCGGCACTGCCGCTCCCAAAGCCTGCATATGATTATAAAAATAATATTAGTATTTTTGCATTTTCTCAACAGGGACAATCTCATCTGGGCAATATGCAGCCTTGTCAGGATCGATGTGCCTTTCGAATTGTCGGCAAATCCCTGATTCTGGCGGCAGTCGCTGATGGAGTGGGAAGCTGCGCCTTATCAGACTATGGCGCCGATGAGGCCGTACAATCGAGTCTTAATTTTTTGGAAATCCAGCTGGAACCATTGGTAAAACAGCCTGATTTCCTGCTTGACTCCAAAATGATGGGAAAAATGCTTAGAGAGACGATGCAGTATGCTTACGAAAATGTAGAAAAAAAAGCAGATCAGCTTCAACAGCTTGTATATTCCTTGCAGTCAACTCTCACGATTGCTGTATATGACGGAAAAACTCTATATTTTGCCCATGCCGGAGATGACGGTATTGTAGCTTTAGATAAAAACGGACGGTATGCGATGGTTACTTCCCGTCATAAAGCAGCCGAAGCAAGCAGCGTTTTTCCACTTCAGAGCAAGCCTACCTGGCAGTTTGGAAAAGTTGATAATACCGTTGCTTTTATTATGGCAACAGATGGTGTTCTCGATGCGTTTGTAAGACCGGAATCTGAAAATAACAGAGTATACTACCCGTTTGTGGAACCAATCTTCAACAGTACCATATCGAATATCGAAGAAACAAAATCAGTATGTGAGGACTGGTTTGAATATATGGCTGGCGATACGTATCGAAGTATTGTTACAGATGATTTGACATTAATTGGCGTTGTCAATCAATCTGATATCAAAACCGCTGTTTCTCCTGTATTTGATGCACAGGAATGGAACAGAAAGACGAAAGAATATGAAGCTCGCAGAATGGCGGCTCTATATCCCCCGAAAAATCCCATGCAGCGTTCCAAGACAGGAAGTAAAAAAGGATTTACTACTTCTTCTGCTAACTATACACAGCATAAACAAAAATCTTTAAAAGCTGCTCTTCCTGCCAATAAACGTTCCATTTCTATGGAAAATGCAGAAAATATGAAACAGTTCAAAGGTGCACTCAAAAAGGGAACCTTTGAATTTTGCGATGCAGCAAAGATCGGAAGTGCAATTGCAATTAACTGGTTAGGAGGAGGATTGTCACAACTTGGAGGACAGATGAGTAAACGTTCTGAAGAAGCTATGCGAAAAAGACAGCTAGATAAGCAAAATACTGCAAATCATGATTCATAAATCAAAAATAAAGTAACCTTTGTCGCGCATCAGATTCTGCCAGTAAGGGAGGGATTGTAACATTGAAAGAGGATATGAGGTATTTCGACTATGATGGACTGCTGACCTATATCAACCATTTATTCGAAATCACAAAAAATACTGATTCTATCCAGCCTGCAGACCAGGCAGCACTAAAAAAAATTTTGGAAGCAATCAGACATTTTCTCTTATCTGCCAAAACAGGCAGCAGCGATACGTCTGCTTTTATGAATGAACTGATGCAAATTGACATCAAAAGTAAAGAAAATTTGATATCACAGAAAAAAAAGCAGATGATCTTCAATTCATCCGGTGAAAAAATAATTCTTGGAAAATGTATTGGAGAAGGCGGAGAAGGTACCGTCTATAAAATTCCTTCTCTTCCCGGAAAAGTCGCTAAATTGTTTCGGGATAACATCGATGTGTTACATAAAAAAACTCGGATTGAAGCATTGATGAAATATCGTACGGCAAATAAAATCAACAACATTCTTGTCGCAGCATTTCCAGAAGATTTACTATTTAAAGAAGATCACAGCTTTGCCGGATACATCATGCCTCAAGTATCGAGTACGCTAAAGCTGTACCACGTTTTAAGAGATTCCGAACGGAAAACATACTTTCCCGAATTAAATTATAAGGGAATGATTATTATTGCCTACAATTTAGCGGAATTGATTCATCATCTTCATACGAATGGTATTGTCATGGGAGATATGAATCAGAATAATATCTCGCTATACCCGGATGGAACAATCTGTCTCATTGACTGTGATTCGTTTGACATTACAGATCCACAGACAGGGGAACATTTTCCATGTACGGTAGGACTGCCGGAACTCTTAGCGCCAGAATTGCAGTCTGTCGGTTCTCTTACAAAAGGAAGGTTTACAAAGGAAAGCGACAATTTTTCCCTTGCCATCCATATTTTTCGTCTGCTGATGAATAATGCCGACCCTTTTGGAGCAAAAGTGGTCGGCATCCAGATCCATTCACAGACGGCATTTGATGTCAACCGATCTGTGATAAATGGTGAATGTGTATATGTTCGGGATATTCCAGGAAAGATGATACCAAAATGGTCCCCGACAATGGATATCTTGCCGGATGATATCCAAAAGCTGTTTAAACGTTCTTTTTTTTATACTTCATCAACGATCGAAGATAATATAAAAAACCGTCCGACTGCCAAAGAATGGATGAATGCTTTGCTTCGTTTTTATCAGATGCCTTTAAAACAATGTGCTTCTCATCCATTCCACTGGTATCTTCCCAAGTTTTCAGAATGTCCGTTTTGTCATCTGGAACCAATATAAACGGTAGACGAAATTTTTATACTTTGTGAGGAAAAGGATATGGAATTGACTGCACTGCTCTACTATCGCAGCAAACTGGATAACCATGATCAGGCTATCTACGATACGTTAGTAAATCAATGGATGCATTTTGAAGATATCATTCAGATTGCTCATCCGCACTGTGATTTTTTAACGCTTACCCGCGCCATTCATTTTGATTATCCGCTGCTGTTTTATATCAACTACTATAATATTGCCTATGTAAAAAGTTTATACAAAGTTCAAATTCAAGGGAGTTATCTATATCAAAAAGAAGAAGCCAAAAATCTTTTAGATAAATGTGAAGTGTGGGGCACTTATATTCGCGATCATATTCCAGCTGAAATTGGAATAAAAGAAAAAGCATTGTGGCTGCATGATGTAATCTTAAATAATGTAAAATATGGAGATTCCAATGGTATCAGAGCACATAATCTGATCGGTGTTGTAAAGGATAAAGAAGCTGTATGCGAAGGAATTTCCATGACCTATAAATTTCTATGCGATCTTGCAGGTATTCCCTGCATTTATGTAATCGGAACGCTCAATCACTCTCCGCATGGCTGGAATATGCTTTGGGTGGACGGCGGCACTTCTTTTGTAGACGTTACAAATGACATGACTCAAAGTAACACATTAAACCGCAAAAATTTTTTAAGAAGTTCTTCGGAAATGTATGGATATACTTGGGATAAACAACTCATTCCAGAATGTAATCTCCGTAATCTGAGCAATTCCTTTGAAATTGCTCATAATACAGAAGAAGTCATTGGACTTATAAAAAAATCGCACAAAAAAGACAGCATTAGTATCTGTCTGCAGTTTTCTCATCCTTTGCAGGATTTGGATTTTAAAAAACTCTTATATACATGTGTTCTGCGAAATCCTGCTTTAGCGTTCCGAAAAATAACGTATTCTTTAGATCGTCAGATGGTATTTATCGATAAATATTAAAAGACGTTGGAGATTAAATATGATTAGTTTATTCGATGTATTTACAGTAAAAGATTTTGCCGGCATTCTTTACTCTACTCAAAATTTATTGTTTTCTTTAAATCCAGATGTAAAAATTTATGAAATTGCCGGCAATCACGATAGTTTCATCGTATACTTCGCCTCTGGTCATGCTCCTAAGCCCTATGAGCTTCGCAAAATGAGCGAATGCAGGATAAAAAACAATACTTCCGATCATATGATACTATGGCCGCAAAGAGAACTGTATACGCTATCTGATGAACAATGTTGCGGATTTTTAGCAAAAAAAGAAACGATTGCTTCTGATCTTATCACTTTATCCCAAATGATGGAACAGCGGAAAAAAATCCCAAAACTATCCGGAAACGATATTAAAAATTATCTGGCTGTCGGATTGAATTTCGCTAAATGTATAGATGCCATCCATTCTACAGAGAAAAACTACGTGATCGGTGCTTTCGATCCAGAAGAATTTCATATAGATTCCGAGAAAAAAATTTATTATTTTTATGCATATGACTGTGGACGCAGTAATTTAACTTTAAAAAATTACCATTATCTGTCTCCGGAATTGATTCATTACGGACAATGGAAGCTGCCTTTCTCAGAAGACAGCGATTCTTTTGCGTTTGCTTTAATCTTGTTCCAGCTATTAACCGGACACTATCCGTTTGCGATTTCTACTCCTGAGCATGAACTGACACAAGATACTGTCATCAAATATATGCTTGACGGAGAAAGCATCTATTATTATGACAATAGCCCTCAATGCATCCGTATAGAACATTTTCTTTCTGAGATATCACCAGAGATCGCAGAAACATTTCGATACGTGTTTGACTACTGTGGAAATGAAAACTATACAGCGGATCGTCCTACCATAAAAGAATGGATTCAAATTTTAAAAAAAACACTGACACAGTCTGACTTTATGGAACAGGGATAACCATTCAGACAAAAAAGAAAAAGAAAGACAAAAGTATCGATCAGGTGGTGAACAAATTGGCAAAAAGTGAAAGCGGTTTTAAATTCTTATGTACCATTTTACGTATCCTATATAAGGTCCCGGAAAAAAAGATGTCATTTCTTTCATTTATTGAGGAAGGGACTCCTCTATCAAAAGAACAGACAACCGACCTTTTATCTGACTGGGTCTTATTTTCCGGAAAAACCGGACATAATAAAAAAAACAGAGAACAGCTTGAAGCATTATTGAATCAGTATTATGGCAAAGATATCAATGTTGCATCCTATTTCTATGACATTGACAATTTTTCAAGAACAGATTCTGAGAAAAAACTAAAAAATAAGTTCCACAATATCTTTGTGAATCAAAACGGTCCTCTTCCCGATATGCTTGCCGGAATCGCAATGACGCTTACCTTAGGAATCGGCTATCAGGGAGATTCCCAATTTTTTCTTGGCTGGAAAGAAGTGCGACAGATTCTGACAAAGTCACTGTCCATTTTAGAGATTGCCAACGCTGAATTTCTTCCTGATAAATGTTTTACATTTGTCGATGGAAATCCGCCGGAAGATTTATTTAAGCTGTTCTTTCTCAGTCTGTTTGGCGCATTAAAAAGCGTATATCCTCATAAACAGACACAAACACAAAGTAATATTGAAGCAGGGAAACGTATCATCACACAGTTTATCTACGAAAGTAAATCCACCGTGTTACTGGAATCATTAAAGCAAGTAAATGAAGCCGCTGCGATATGTGCAGATATGTGGAAAGCATTCTATGAAAAATCACAAGAAGTGTACTTTCCCAACGGCAAATGCCTGAAATTAAAAGATTTTTATACGATTCCAGGATTTGAACCTATGGAGCGCAGCAGTAAATATATTTTAAGATGTGATAAAGGCTTTATGGTGCGAACCATTGTGATCGGCAATAAAGGATGCGGAAAGACAATCCTTACAAAAGCGGTTGTCTGTGCCTGCCAAACAAAAGATCTCTCCGATGATTATGACAGTTACCAAGAGTATGCTTCTAAGCTGGGAATGGATCAGAATCAGTATCTTCCTCTGCTGCTTGACTGTAAGCGAATCCAGCCCGATGTATCGTTTGAGACTATCGATCTGATTGATGCAGCTCTGGAACAATTGGTGCAGCTTGTCCGGACAACAAAATATCACGACTGTCTGGAACATTGGTCAGAATGTCATGAAATGATTCTCGAATACTGTAGACAAAGAGCAAAAGACGCCTCTTTGTTACTGATTATCGATGACTTTTCCTCTCTTGAGAGCAAATACTACGAACCTTTTTTATCCAGGCTGCGGAGTTTGGGCACAGATCAGTTTCCAAGACTGCATATCTTAATTACCTCTCAGCGTCTTACTCAGTCTTTGATGCATCAGTTTGGCGACTATAACAGAGTGGAAATCACTCCTCTAAATGAAAATCTTCTCCAGACAATAGCCACGCTTTCAGAGCTTGGCGTCAGTTATAAAAATTTTGAAGTATATCAAAAACTGTTTGCCAAAAACAGATACGTTGTTCAATATGTGAATTCGCCGGCACATCTGATCAAACTGTTAAGCTATCCGTTTGAGGGAACTTTTGATATCGAACATCTGCTGGAACTGACGATGGAAGAACAGCTTGAACAACATTCCGGCACAGAAGTGCAAGAGGCTGACTGCCGGGAATTTCTGACCATTCTTGCCGTCAATATCGCTGAAAATAAAGGGATAAGAAATAACAGGACCCGCATAGACTGTCAGTCGATTCCTATGAATATAACCAACAAAAAGTATCTCGATCATTTAAGGACTTCATTTGACGACCCGGAACAGATCTGGCAGTTTATCCGCGATAAAATGATTTTAATCTGCCCTAATGGCAACATTAACAGCTTTATGTTTAGCAATCGGTTGTTTTATTATAGTCTTGTTGCAGATTATTATTTAGATCTGTTATCCTCCAAAGAGATACCGTCTATGCTGCACCGCTTCAATTATATGTCTTCTGAGGATTTTTCCTATATTATTGTCATGATTTTTAAGCGCCTGTGCTGGAAAGACAGATATGAAGATAATCTTTCAGACGGGATTGAAGAATATCATATTAAGCTTTTCATTCAATCGATTGCCGCCTATATCATCAGTCGGGACGATCTGACCGATATGTATCACTGTCTTGCCGCCTTAAATGATATTTTATATGACGAGACGATCCGGCAGACGTTTACTCACTATGGAGAAGATTCCAGAAGAAAAAAAGTCTGGAATATTTTAAGACGTTCCTATGCAGAGTGCTATAGAAGATATTGTGAATTAGCCGATGATACGGTACTCATTGAAAAGCTGAAAACGCCAGATTGTTGATTTTTTTCATACTTACATTTGATTGCGTCAAGAAATCCCAAACAGACCTTTCATTTTATTTAAAAATCCCTTTTTGCCTGCTGCTGCGGCATTTTTGCAAAATGGACAGCTGGTATGATGTGCCGGATATACATGACTTGGATTCTTAGGACACGTTTTTAGAGCAGGATTTGGTTCCGGTTTTGCATACTGAAGCAAAAGCCGGTTCCACTCTTCTGCTGTGGTACGTCTTTTTGCACTGGTTAGAATCGTAGTCTGGGTATAATTGAATGTCCGGTCAAATGCTGCAATCATATCTGCCGGAAGCAAATCCAGCTTAGGCGCCCAGTCAGGTACTGCTTTATTTGGTATTCTTCTAAAATAAGGACATTCTCCATTGATGATAGAACTATTAATGTTAAATGCCGTCTGTGAATTTACATTGATGCCGACCACTTTTGCCCCAAAGGGATCCGCATTATTCATTAGCAGACGGAAGATATGGATCGCAAGGGAAAAATCATCGCTTTCTGCTGTGAAATTTCCATTCTTTACCTCTCCAGCTGCCTGCAGCTCCGGTGCCAGTAATTCGGGCAGACCGACTTCGCACTTATAGCGAACCTTGGTCCGAGGATTTCTGATATCAAAAGAATCACAGTCAATCAGTACCACCCGACCGGTCTTGTCAACTGCAATATTGTTCATATTCATATCTCCGATAATGATATGATTCATATGTAAGTACCACACAACCCATGAAAGATTATAAGCATACTGAACAGAATATTTCCATGTATAGTTTGGAAAAATTTTAGTTCGGTCATCTCGTGTCACATGAAAAATTTTATACGGTGTAGATACCTTGGGCATAACATATCCGACAAATTTTCCATTCTCAAATAAGATATCCTGCGGCCAGGCAATTCTCAAAACTCCATCGATGGTGGTTCGAATATTCATGGATATCATCGTCTCAATTTTAGCTCTAAGTGTCTGACGTTTTTCTTCCGTATCGAACTTTTTTGCCTCATGATAAATTTTTGCCACATGTTGACTGTCATTTTCAATCTCATATACAGCCCCTTCTCCTCCAGTGCCAAGAGGTTTATCATACAGCCTGTATACGCTTTTGTTCTTTCCGTTATAAATTTTCATCCCTTTTTTCTCCCGTCTTTTTAATGAGTTTTTCAGAAGAAAAAGAATAGAATTAAAATGATCACTGCGACTGCAAAGACGAAACAAAGAATGATCAAAAATAAATCATCGTTTTTTTCTTCCCAGTCTGAATAATCCTGGTAATCCTTTTTTTTTTCTTTTTTTTGAACATTTTCAAAATCGTCATCAAAACTATTTTGCATTTTCCGATTTCGGCTTTTTTGTCTTTCTTCCTGCTGCTGTCTGTGCTGTGCAAAACGATGTTGCTCCTGTGCGTCCGGATACAGCGCAGCAAAGACTTTTGCCTGATACTGTGCCGTTTTATAATTCCACTCTTCCATACTGAAAGAAGGCAGTATCCTTTCACATAATCGGTTTTGATTCGTAACAGCTGCCAATGTCAAATCGTCTGTAACCGTATAGCGATAATCTTTACCTGCCATATATTCATAATAGTCAAGACAATTTTCTTTGACTTCTTCCACAGTCTTTGGAAACTGTGTCAGGATCGGCTCAATAAACGGATAATAAATGCGGTTTTTCTCAGCGGCATTTCTGACAAAAGCATCCAGCACGCCATCCGTCGCCATAATAAATGCAGCGGTATGTTCCACTTTGCCAAATTGCCAGGTATTCTGACTTTGCAGAGGAAAAACGCTGCTTGCTTCTTCACCTTTATGTCTTGCAGAAGCCAGCTTTAGCATGCCGTCTTCTCTTAAAACTACAATTCCGTCATCGCCGGCATGGGCAAAATACAGCGTACTGCCATCATATAACGCTACCGTTAATGTGGACTGTAAAGAATATAACAACTGTTCCATCTCTACGGCTGCTTTCTCTACTTCGTCATATGCAAATTTCATTACTCCGCGCAGCAGATCTCCTATTATTTCATCCTCCGCTTTTGGAATGGAAAATTCATCTTCTTGATCTGACAGTAATGCCGATTCCAGGTAATTGATAGCCGCATGGACGGCAATATAAGCTCCTAAATCCGAAAGTGCGCAGCTTCCGACGCCATCTGCAATCGCTGCAACTAAAAAATTGGTATTTTCAATCATTTTTACGGCACAACGATCTTGACAGGGCAGTCCGTTTTTGATATGAGATTCCCCCCGCTGCGAAAAAGCCCAGAAACTGATTCCATCTGCGAAACCATAAACAGGAGCTTCTACCTCCGGAGCAGCAGGCATTTCTTCTTTTACGTCTTCTTGGCGATCTACGTATTCTGTGTCTCGATCGTCTGAGTGTTTTTCCAAAACATCATTGTAATCTGCTGTGAAAGGATCCTTTCTCTCAAAAGACACTTTTATCAGCTCCTTTCAAATTCAATCTTCAGATGAATCAGACCGTCTAAGCAGTCCTTTGACAATTCCTGCCTTGTTCTCCATCTAAGAAGAGCAAGGCAGTTTTTTTAAATTCCTACTGTAATAATACTTGGAGTAGGCGGAAGCTGTACTTGATCTGAAACATTTGGATCGGACTGAGAGACAACGCCTAGACTTTGACTAAGCCATACAAAAGCTTCTTTAAAATTTTGTGCACTTGCCTTTAAAACAGGTCTTGTCTGAGCATCATTTGGATAATAGCTTTGCAGTTTTCCAGTGTCGGCATGTTCGCCGATGCCCATTGGCATATAGACTACTTTTTTATTACTGATTGCATTTTGCAGTCTGGTTCTTGCTGAATGTTCTTTTTCATTGTCAGTCGGTGCTCCGTCTGTCAGCAAAAACAGCCATGGTCTGTAATAAGAAACCCCCTGAGCGCGATATTCTGCCTTACGGGATTCAATCGCATCCAGTGCTGCTTCAATTGCCTCATTCATAGAAGTCAGTCCGCTTGCACTTAATACAGGTGCTTCATAATCAGCAGCGGGACGAAAACTCATTTCAGTTTGAACAGAACTGTTAAAAGAAATGATGCAGACTTCTGCGCGACCAAGCGCCAGAGAATCTTCATGAAGCGCTGTACCGAACTCAATCAGTCCCTGATTGAGTTCATTGATCGGAATTCCACCCATAGATCCTGAAATATCGACAAGAATGACGGCTGGAACGTGACGTTCTCCCTGGTTTGTAATAGGTAATGGATCGGTTGTAAATTGAACTGGCATTTTATTACCACCCTTTCTTTTTCGTTTGTTTCCTTCTTTTGATTTATAGTCTTATTGTAAACGCTAAATGCCAAAAAGTACAGTCATCAATAGACAATAGTTGAAGCAAAAGTTGTATCAAATTCGATGATAAGTTTTTTCCCATTCTTTTATCACTGATATCCCATTTTTGCTTCATAAGCTACGATGATGCGAATATTTTCCTTTTCATATTCATTAAAAATATCATTCGAGATCGCATCGAATTCATCCGGTTCATACTGCTCTTCGTACCAGGAAGTACTTAAAAAATAGTCCCGAATCCAGTCCGTTCGAAATTTTCTTCCATATCGGGCAAAAATTTCATTTCGTGCCAGACATACTTCATCTTGAGATAACCCTTCCAGATCATTTTCTGTAAGATAACGTGAGTTGCTGTCCGGAATAATATATTCCGATAAATTCGTCTCCTCGGCATTTGTTTCTTTCAAAACTTCAGAGGATCGATCAGAAGAATCATCAGAAGAATCTAGCAAAGTAGGAATTTCCTTAATCCAGCTCTGTACCGCAGTCACAGGATGAATCCCTTGCAGATACATCACTGCAGTACCTGCCGCAACCAGAAAAACAACTCCTGCCAAAAGATATCGATATCTCCGGTGCCGTTTCGAGATCCGGGTCGTCTTTTTTATCTGGGTTCGGCACCAGGGACAAGTTTTATTGTGAGCCGGATATACATGGAGCCTGTTATGCGTACATGTTTTTAAATGTGGATTTGGCTCCGGAGCTCCTAAAGGTTTTAATGCGTCGCACCATTCTTTTGCCGTTGCACGGTTGTTCTTTTTTCGTTTTGCATTAACCGCTGTATAATAGAATGTTTTTTTAAATAGTTTCATCAAATCGCCCGGCAACATTTCCATTTTTGGTGACCAATCCGGGATCCGTTTTCCGGGTACATTGCGCACATAAGCGCATTCCCCATTTACAATGGCGCGGTTTGCAGGAATATCACTGACAGAAGCGGAGCCGTCCACCGTAATAATGCCTCCAAAAGGATCTGCATTATCCATTAACAGCCGAAAGATATGAATCGCTAGAGAAAAATTGTCACTTTCTTTACTGAAATGTCCTTTTGAGAGAGAACCCACATCTTGTAATTCCGGAGCTAACATTTCAGGCAGTCCAACCGTGCATGGAAAATGCTCTCCTGTTTTTGGATCTGTAATATCAAAGGAATCACAGTCAATTAAAATAATAGTATTAAAAACAGGATCTACGGCAATATTATTCTGATTAAAGTCACCGATGACAATATCACGGCTGTGAAGATGCGCGACGACCCATGCTAAATGATAAGCAAACTGGGCAGCATACTTCCAAGTATAATTCGGATATAATTTTGCTCTTACTGAATTTTTTCCTCCCCTGTAAATATCAAACAGCTTATACGTTGTCTCAATTTTAGGCATAATAAATCCTGCCATAACATGATTGTCATAAAGAATATCCTGAGGCCAGGCAAGTCTTATGATTCCGTCCAGTGCAACAGGAACATTCATAGATATCATTGTTTTTAATTTTCGCTCCATTGTCTTTCGCTCGCTGTCAGAATGAAATTTTTCTTTTTTATAAATTTTGGCAACAAACTGATCATTTCCATATAGAGAATACACAATACCTTCGCCGCCTGCGCCAAGTTGAGATTCTAAGATATATGTTATTCCTGTCTGACCTGAATAAATCATCACTTGCTTTTCATCCTTTCTTAGCAGACCAGCTGTCCTCTGTTGGTCTGCATGATCAGTCATACACTTTGTCAGTTTCTAATATTGTACTACCATTGTATTGATTTTTGGAGGAAAAGTACATAGTTTCTATTTAGAAAGTTAAAAAACAGTTGTCTTTCATTTTAAAAAGCCAGCCTTATCTATGCGTTTGGCATACATAAGACTGGCTATATAGGAGTATGGATTTGAACCTTTCACAATACACAATAAATATTTAAAAAACTAAAATCTGTCTCAGAAAACCTTTCATAAGTCAGATACAAACTGTAATATCACTCGGTGTTGACGGAAGAGCAACCTCTTCTGACACCGTCGGGTCAGAATGGGAGACAACGCCGATGCTGTTGCTTAACCATACAAAAGCTTCTTTAAAATTGTTCGCATTTGCGGTTAAAACAGGGCGGGAAGCAGCATCGCTTGGATAATATTCCTGTAATTTCTTACGATTTGCATTGGCGCCAATTCCCATTGGAATATAAACTACCTTTTTATCGGAAATTGCGCTTTGCAGTTTTTTCTTTGCAGCAGATTCCCTTCTTATATCTGTCGGTTGTCCGTCTGTCAATACGAACAGCCACGGTCTGTAATAAGCAATTCCTTGTTTGCGGTACTCTTTCTTGCGCTCATCAATCGCATCGAGAGCTGCTTCGATTGCTTCATTTAACGAAGTTCCTCCGCCTGCGGACAGCACAGGCGCTTCGTAATTGGCAGCAGGACGAAAGCTCATCTCCGTATGAACGAAGTTATTAAAGGAAATGACACAGATTTCAGCACGTCCTAAGGCAAGAGGATCTTCTTTCAGTGCATTTCCAAATTCCGTGAGTCCTCGGTTTAATTCATTAATCGGTTCTCCGCTCATAGAACCAGAGCAATCTACAACAAGAACTGCGGGAATATGACGTTCTCCGTGATTTGTAACTGGTAATGGATCATTTGTAAATGAAATACGCATATTGCATACCTTCCTTTCCCTATGTATCATGTGTGAACTTTGTTTGTTCTGTTTGTTTTCATGATCTCATTATAATTTCGTCACTATTTAAAGTACAGGATCGTTTTCCTTA
>CALWCS010000143.1 GCA_944376425.1 uncultured Lachnospiraceae bacterium
GCTCCGGAATGGATGTCTGAAAAAGCAGTTTCTATCGGCAACTATGTAGTTGCTACAGGTATTGACACATTCTTAGGAGTAGATCCTTACGTTGCTGGTTCTGATGAAGTTGCCGCACTTTTGACAGACGGAGCGAGAGAATGGGTAGAAGCAGCATATACAGTAGAGACGGATATCGAAAAATTGGTTGATCGGATGATTGAGAGAATTGAAGAAAAGAGAGCTGCTCTTGGAATCTAATTCTTAAAAGGATGGAGATTTTACGAGACAGCGGTTAAAATCATCACAGAAATATTTCTTAGAGGTGAAGGAAGATGAAAATTGCAGTTACGGGTAAAGGCGGCGTTGGAAAAACGACATTTGCTGCAACTTTAGCCAGACTCTATGCAGAAGAGGGAAGACATGTGCTTGCCGCAGATGTAGATCCGGATGCAAATCTGGGGCTGGCGTTAGGATTTTCAGAAGAAGAGTTAAACAGTATTGTCCCGATCAGTAAGATGAGAAAACTGGTAGAAGAGAGAACTGGTGCAAATGCTGATAATCAATTTTACCGGATTAATCCAAAGGTGGACGATATACCCGATACTTACGGGAAAGTCTGCAACGGAGTAAAATTATTAGTTTTGGGAACTGTGGAGACTGGCGGAGGCGGATGTGTCTGCCCGGAGCATGTAATGCTGCGTCGGATTATCAGTAATCTTGTCCTGCGCAGAGACGACGTGGTGATCTTAGATATGGAGGCAGGACTGGAACATCTTGGACGAGGCACGACAGAGGGAATGGATCAGTTTATCGTTGTGATCGAACCGGGAGCTAGAAGTATACAGACTTATAAAAACGTAAAACGTCTTGCAAAAGATCTAGGAGTAAAGCAGGTGCGCGTCGTTGCGAATAAAGTGCGTGACGAAGAAGACGAAAAATTTATAAAAGATCATATTCCGGCAGAAGATTTTTTAGGCTTTGTTCACTATAATACGGAAGTGATGGATGCAGACCGCAGGGGATGCTCGCCGTATGATTTCAGTAAATCGGCAACCGATGAGATTAGAATGATTAAAAAAACAATCGATCAGACGATGGATTGATAGGAGGAAGAACAGTGACATTATTTGATAGAGTATTTAGTGGAAATGATGCTGTATATGGACTGACAGAAAATGCAATCAATGCAGCCATTGACCAGTACGGAGAAGATAAAGCAGTAAGTTTTCCGCACACTGCATATAGTTTGCCATGCTACTATGCAGTGACGGGAACAAAAGTAGCAAATTTAAAAGATTTAAAAGATGCGTTAGGTGTCGTAAAAACTCTGATGACAAGAGAAAAACGATTAAATGACGCTTTTATGTCCGGTGTTGCGACTGCTCTGTGTGCAGAGTTTATCGAAGCATTAAAATATATCGATGGAGCAACTCCATATGAAGAGCCGTTATACGGTCATCTTCCGGATTCTGCAATTCGTGAGCTTGGTGTTCCGCTGGTAACCGGAGATATCCCGGGCGTAGCTGTTATTTTAGGAGCAGCACCATCTGTAGAAGAAGGTGTGGCACTGGTTAAGAGCTATCAGGCACAGGGTATTTTGGTAACTCTCGTGGGAGGAATCTGTGATCAGATTGCAGAGGCAGGAATGAATACCGGAGCAAATTTACGTGTCATTCCGCTTGGAAAAGATGTGACAAGTGTGATCCATGCAGTATCGGTTGCACTGAGAGCTGCTTTGATTTTCGGAAATATTCAGCCGGGCGACGCCGCAAACTTAATGAAGTATACGATGGAACGTGTGCCGGCATTTGTAAATGCGTTCGCTCCTCTTGATGATGTCATTGTAGCATGCGGAGCAGGTGCAATTGCACTTGGATTCCCGGTTGTTACAAACGAAACAGAAAACATTTTCCGTGTTCCAAAGAGCTTAATTGTACAGCCAGATGTAAGCAAATTCAATGCAACCTCTTTGGAAGCACGCGATATTAAAATTAAAATTACAAAGATTGATATTCCGGTTGCGTTTGCATCTGCATTTGAAGGCGAGATTATCCGCCGCGGAGATATGCAGGTGGAATTTGACGGTTCCAGAGTAGACTGCTGCGAATTGGTACAGACAAAAGAATTGTCTGAGATCGAGGATCATAAAATTGAAATCATTGGTCCTGATGTAGACGAAATGGAATTAGGAAGTAAAAACAGCATTGCTTATATTGTAGAAGTTGCAGGAAAGAATATGCAGACAGACTTTGAGCCGGTTATCGAGCGTAAATTCCACAACTATATTAACTGTATCGAAGGCGTATATCATACAGGACAGAGAGATATGCTCCGTATCCGTATTGGAAAAGAGGCGTTTAATGCAGGCTTCCGTCTGAAACACATCGGAGAAGTACTGTATGCATCTGTAAAGAACGAATTTGATGCGGTTGTCGATAAATGTCAGGTTAAGATCTATACAGATCCTGCTGAATGTACGAGAATTCGCCATGAAGTGGCACAGGTGACATTTGACAAACGTGACGATCGTCTGAAATCTTTGACAGATGAGTCTGTAGAAGTATATTACAGCTGTATTTTGTGCCAGGCATTCTCTCCGTCTCATGTATGTGTCGTAACACCAGAGAGACTTGGACTTTGCGGTGCTGTTTCATGGCTTGATGCTAAGGCAACGAACGAACTGGATCCAAACGGACCATGTCAGGTAATTACAAAAGAAAGACCGATTGATGAGAGAATCGGCGAATATGAGGATGTCAATGAGGCAGTGAAAAAACTATCTCAAGGTGCTTTAGAGGATGTATCCTTATATTCGATTATTGAAAAACCAATGACATCATGCGGATGTTTTGAGTGTATCTGCGGTATTGAACCACTTTCCAATGGTGTATGTATTGCAAACCGTGAATATGCCGGAATGACACCGATTGGAATGACATTCCCAGAACTGGCTTCCATGACAGGCGGTGGAGTTCAGACTCCTGGATTTATGGGACATGGAAAGCATTTCATCGGTTCTAAGAAATTTATGAAGGCAGAAGGCGGAGTCGCAAGAATCGTATGGATGCCAAAAGAATTAAAAGAGACTGTTGCAGACAGACTTAATGAGACTGCAAAAGAACTGTATGGAATTGATAACTTTACAGATATGATTGCAGATGAGACAGTAACGACAGATCCGGAAGAATTGCTTGCTTTCTTGGAAGAAAAAGGACATCCGGCTCTTACTATGGAACCAATGATGTAATTTGATCTAGACGGTTTTTGCCGTTTAAGATAGAGTTTCGGAAGAAAAAGGAGAAGAAAAACGTGCACGGTTCTTTTCCTTTTTCGAAACCGAAAAATGTGGTTTGCATTTTTATCAGATTCGCAGACCGGAAAATTTTCTGCAAAAGCAGAAAGTTCTTAGGATATCTGCAGAATGCGAGGAGCTGCAGGTATCAGAATTGATTGCGGATGAAAAAAGAAAAATCTATTTTTAGATGAGAGCTTTATGAGACGGAAAGAAATTCATTGTTTGATAAAGAACTCAAAGTTGAAGGAGGATTATTTAATTATGCCGTTTAATGCAAAATCAGGAAAATTTAACGCTAGTATCAACGTAGTTGAAATTGGCACCGGCGACAAGAAGATCAAAATCGGTGGAGAAAATGTGCTCCCATTTTATACATTTGACGCTCCGGTTGAAAATGCACCAAAAGTTGGTATTGAGATTACTGACTTTGGCTTAGAGCATGAACCAGATTGTGTAAAAAAATATTATGAAGGATGCGCAACTGTCGTTGATATGGCAAAAAAAGCAGCTGAAATGGAAGGCGTAGATTTCTTGAGCATTCGTCTGGAAGGAGGAGATCCAAACGGTGCAAATAAATCCACAGAAGAGCTCGTACAGCTTGTAAAAGAGGTAGCAGAGGCAGTGGATCTTCCGCTTGTTGTATGCGGAAGCAAAAATGTAGAGAAAGACGCAGAACTTTTGGCAAAAGCGGCAGAAGCTTTAGATGGAAAAAATGCTGTTCTTTTATCTGCTAGAGAAGAAAATTATAAGGCAGTCGGAGCAGCAGCAGGACTTGCTTACAAACAGTTAGTAGGTGCAGAGTCAGCCGTAGATATTAACCTTGCAAAACAGTTAAACGTATTGTTGACACAGTTAGGTGTAGACGGAAAGAGTATCGTGATGAACGTAGGCTCCGCAGCAGCAGGATACGGATTCGAGTATGTTGTATCTACTATGGATCGTATTAAAGCGGCAGCACTGGGACAGGGCGATACCACTTTACAGATGCCGATTATCACTCCAGTTGCTTCTGAAGTTTGGGGCGTAAAAGAAGCAATCGCTTCTGAGGCAGATATGCCTGAATGGGGAGATCAAGAAGAACGTGGCATTGATATGGAAGTAGAGACAGCAGCTGCTGTATTAGCTTCCGGTTCTAATGCTGTGATCTTAAAACACCCAGTATCAGTTGCAACTGTTTCAAAAATGATCAAAGCATTAATGTAATGCGCTGCGAAATGTAAGGAGGAAAATTTATTATGGCACTTAAAGGTCTTGATATTTTTAAATTATCACCAAAGAAAAACTGTAAGGAATGCGGAAGCCCGACATGTATGGCCTTTTCTATGAAGGTAGCACAAGGAGCAGCCGATATCAGCGCTTGTCCATATTTCTCAGAAGAAGCAAAAGCAACTTTGATGGAAGCTACAGCACCGCCGATGAAAACAATTAAAGTGGGCGCTGGAGAAAAAGAGATTGCGCTTGGCGGAGAAACCGTACTATTTAGACATGAAAAAACATTTGTGAGCAAGACAAGATATGCAGTTGCTCTTTGCAGCGGTATGGATGACGCTGAAATTGAAGCAAAACTTGCAAATATTTCAAAGGTAGATTACGATCGTATCGGCGAAAGAATGTACGTAGAGATGGTCTATGTAAACTACGATCCGGCAGCAGGTGCTGACAAATACTTAGATCTGGTAAAAAAAGCAGCAGGATTAAACCGTGTTCTTGTTTTAGGATGCCAGGATGCAGAAGTTGCGAAAGCAGCAGTCGAACTTGTCAAAGCAGACAAACCGATTTTAAATGGAGCAGATGCTTCCAACTATGAAGCGATGAGTGCAGTGGCAACAGAAGCAGGCGTAGTCCTTGGCGTTACCGGAGCAAATATGGAAGAGACCTATGAGACAATCAAAAAACTGGAAGCTCTTGGAAACAAGAATCTGATCGTCGATGTTGGAGTAACTTCAATAAAAGAAGCTTACAAGACAGCCGTATTGCTCAGAAGAACAGCAATCAAAGACGGCGACAGAAGCTGCGGTTATCCGTCTCTTGTTCAGGCAAATGTTCTTGCAAAAGGCGATCTGCATATGCAGGCAGCTCTTGCTTCCTTATTTACAATGAAATACGGCTCTGTTATCGTTATGGAAGAAATGAACTATGCACAGGCACTTCCGTTATACGGATTAAGACAAAACGTATTTACAGACCCACAGAAACCAATGAAGGTAGAACCGGGAATCTACGCAATCAACGGAGCAGATGAAAATTCTATCTGTCTGACAACCGTAGACTTTGCGCTTACATACTTTGTCGTTTCTGGAGAGCTGGAAAGATCAGGTGTTCCGTGTAACTTAATCATCAGCGATGCGGGCGGATTATCCGTACTGACTGCATGGGCAGCAGGAAAATTATCAGCAAATACGATTGCAAAATATTTCGCTGAGGCAGACATTGAAGGTAAAGTAAAGAACAGAACATTGGTTATTCCAGGAAAAGTTGCCGTATTAAAAGGCGAAATCGAGGCGAAACTTCCAGGATGGAATATCGTTGTAGGACCAACAGAGGCAGTTCAGCTTGTAAAATTCTTAAAAGATATGCAGGGCTGATCTAAAAAAGTGCAGCAGACAGGCAAAAGAGAAAAGAACTTCAGAATAAAAAATTTTTAGAGTTCTTTTCTTTGCCTGATTATGAAAAAAAGGAGAAGAAACAATGGCAAAATTTGTTACAATCGGTGAGAGAATTCACTGTATTTCCCCAGTTATTCGTAAGGCTATGGCAGAGAGAGATCCAGAGCCAATTTTAAAACGTGCAAAAGAACAGTTAGACGCAGGTGCTACTTACCTGGATGTCAATATCGGACCTGCTGAAAGCGATGGAGAAGATCTGATGAAATGGGCAGTTCAGCTGCTTCAGAGCAATTTCGACAATGTTCCTCTTGCACTTGATACAGCAAACAAAAAAGCAATTGAAGCCGGTATCTCTGTATATAACCGTGCAAAAGGAAAACCTATTGTAAACTCTGCTGACGCAGGCGGAAGAATTGAGAACATTGATTTAGCAGCAGCCAATGATGCAATCGTTATTGCACTTTGCTCCGCAGAAGGCATTGCGGCAGATAATGACGAGCGTATGATGCACTGCCAGAACATGTTAGAGAGAGGATTATCTCTGGGAATGGAACCGACAGATCTGTGGTTTGATCCACTGTTCTTAGTTGTAAAAGGAATGCAGGATAAACAGATGGAAGTTCTGGAAGCAATTAAAATGTTCTCCGATATGGGATTAAATTCTACAGGCGGATTATCCAACAATTCCAACGGTATGCCAAAACACATCCGTCCGATTATGGATTCTGCTCTGGTTGCAATGGCTATGATGCAGGGACTGACATCTGCAATTGTAAATCCATGTGATTTAAGATTGATGGAAACGATCAAATCTTGTGATATCTTTAAAAACAATACTTTGTATGCAGACTCTTATCTGGAAATCTAATATAGGACAGTGATTTTGAGATGGTCTAAAAGCCAATCTCAGACAGTGACAGGAATTCCTTGGATAAGCTTATGAGACAGAGACCAAAGAGAAGGGGTGTTGCTAAAGATGCAGCAGCCCTTTTCGGTCACAGAAAAAACGGTTTTAGTTAGAAGATTGTCGGTTTGATAGGATCAGCGATTAGACAGTGAAAAAAGTAAAAGTATAAAAATGAGAATAGATGAGGTGGATCATGAGTATAGATTACGAAAAAGATAACAAGACGAGGATTCCTTTTGAACATTATAAAGAGGAGTATGCTAAATTGGATCCTCTGGAGGCGAGTAAACGTACTCAGATTCCATACGATGAGCAAAGAAAAGTATTTCTCATGCGGATGATGGGAAAAGAATATGAGATTGCTTTTCCTGAATTTGCAGTAAAAAAAGCAGAGGAAACAGATAAAGAGTACGGGGCTTTGACAGAGGAATATGCCGCAAAAATTTTAGCAATCCGGTATCTTTTAAGGGGCGCGGCCGCAAATCATACAGGAAACTTTAAGACATACCGGGATTTTCCATGGGGAGAGACCTATTTTCGTCAATTTTACGGAAGATGTATCCTGCGTCTTGCGTTTGGATACGGAAATAAACAAGATCTGTTCATCAAAGCGATGGAAAAACTAAATGCACAGAAGATAGAAAGCGGAGATGTGGCATATGAATTTGAGTTTATGAACAATCTGTATGTCCGTTTTATCTTATGGGCAGGAGATGAAGAATTTCCGCCGTCTGCACAGATTTTGTTTTCAGATAATATGACATTTGCCTTTGAAGCAGAAGATCTTGCCGTAGTAGGCGATATTTCGATAGGAACAATAAAGAAATTGTCCTAACCGTCTGGAACTTCAAAAAATAAGGAAAATGCTGAGAAAAGACTTGGCAAATAGAGAAGGTAGAGTAAATATTGTACGTTAAGTGTCATCAGTGGGGAAGATAAGGCTGATGAACGAAGGATGAAAAATCCGCGTTACGATATTGCTTCCGCTACTGCGTAAAGACAGAATTCAGGATTTTCTATCTGCGCAGGGGGCGTATAGAAAATCTCTGAACATAAAAAGAAAAAAATAATCGCAAAAGCGGTTCTATTATGAAAGGAGAAATTTTCTATGGGTTACAAATCAGATATCGAAATTGCACAGGAGACACCGATGCTGCCAATCACCGAGATTGCAAAAAAAGCGGGAATCGATGAGAAATATTTAGAGCAGTATGGAAAATACAAAGCAAAAATCGATTATAACTTATTAAGAGAAACGGAAGGAAAAGACGGAAAATTAGTTCTGGTAACAGCGATCAACCCGA
>CALWCS010000144.1 GCA_944376425.1 uncultured Lachnospiraceae bacterium
CACTCTGTATTTATTGATGTATAAAAATACATCCCTTTATCTTTCCAAACAAAAATATCATTCTTGTTGATTTTTTTATTTTCTGTCTATTTTATTCAATTATAAATAAAATCTATATTGTAGAAATTTTTTAAATTTCCCCCTTGTATTTTTGCAGTTTTTTTGCTATTTTTTATTTATATCCTTCGTTTTTATTTTCTATATTTAGTAATATTGCCTATCTCTTACGCTCCACTATTCTACTATATCAGGAAATTATATGCTATACAAAAAAGTTGAACATTTTTATATTAATGTTGACAAAACTCTGCTTTATAAACAGAAATTTTTTGTTTTTTAATCGGTGTCTTTTCACCATATACAATTGTCTATCTATGGCGTTCAAAGCAGTAAATACTTTTTAATTGTTTCCTGACAAAAAAATTTTTATTTTTTAAAAATTTGTGACTTTATGGAGAAGGAGGGAATGATCTATGTCTTCTGTTTTTCGAAACCGAATTGGTCTTTCATTTTACGAAACTCACGTTGGAAAAGATATCAATATCTGTGAAGCCGGATACGAAGAATGTCGTCCGCAAAAACCATATGAATTTATCCCTATCGACTATTATTCCATTCATTATTGCGTCAAAGGAGAAGGCATTTTCCAGATTCAGGATCAAGTTGAGCATATTTATCCGGGAGATATTTTTATGATTCCTCCCAATACATCAAATAAATACTTTCCCATTCCCGAAAATCCTTGGTGTTACCGCTGGGTAGGGGTGCACGGCGACATGGCTGGAGATATCCTAAGAAACTGCGGTCTGACAAAAGAACACTTTTTTATCCGTCATCAGGTAAATGCAGAACTGGAAAATTATTTTGAAAAAATATATGAAGCTTGTAAAGAAAAACAAGATTTCAGAGCAATCGGCAGTTTGTATTATCTTCTTGACTATGTCAAAAACAACAGCCAGCTTTCTAGCAGTCCGGCAATTTCTCAAAGCGAAACACACTTTCAGGAATTGCTCCGTTATATCCATGAACATTACTTTCAGGATATCTCTATCTCATCGATTGCTTCTGACAACAATATTGACCGCACCTATATTTTTAAGCTGTTTAAAAAATATAAGCATACAAGCCCCAGTCAATATCTCTTAGAATATCGCCTGAATAAGGCCTGTATGCTTCTTATGAAAACTTCTTTAAGTATTACCGATATCAGTTTTGCTGTCGGTTTTCAAAACGCACCGTATTTTTCCAGACAGTTTGCCAAGCAAAAAGGAATGTCACCTTCTACTTATCGGAAACAGTTCTTAAGGATGCCGTGACTGTCTTTATTCCATCTCGCACTGACCTGTATAGAGCTGATAGTAACGTCCTTTTGCCTCCAGCAGTTCTTCATGACTTCCCCGCTCTATAATGGTTCCTTTTTCTAAAACAAGAATTGCCTGTGCATTGCGCACTGTCGAAAGGCGGTGCGCAATCACAAAGACAGTTCGATTCTCCATCAAAGCATCCATCCCTTTTTCAATCAGCCGTTCCGTCCTTGTGTCAATCGAACTGGTCGCTTCATCTAAGATTAAAACCGGAGGTCTTGCAATCGCTGCCCTTGCAATTGCAAGAAGCTGTCTTTGTCCTTGTGAAAGATTTCTTCCGTCTCCGTGAAGCATTGTCTCATATCCGTCTGGAAGACGTCTGATAAAAGAATCTGCATTTGCAATCTTTGCCGCCGCTTTTACTTCCTCATCCGTTGCGTCCAGTCTTCCGTACCGGATGTTGTCTGCAATTGTGCCTGTAAAAAGGTGAGTATCCTGAATAACCATAGACAGCGAGCGCCTCAGATCCTCTTTTTTTATCTCTTTAATATTAATTCCGTCGTATGTGATCGTTCCGCTGTTAATTTCATAAAAACGGTTAATCAGATTAATAATCGTTGTCTTTCCTGCACCTGTCGATCCGACAAATGCAATTTTCTGTCCCGGTTTTGCATAAAGACTGATATTTTTTAAAACCGGATGGTCTTTTGTATATCCAAATGTCACATCGTGGAAACGCACATCTCCCTTTAATGGAACTTCTGTCTTTTCTCCGTTTTCTTCCGTCTTCTCCCAGAAAAATTCTCCATTTTCCTCTTTGAGCGTAACACTTCCCTGTTCATTTTCCACTTCAGCATTCATCATATCAAAGATACGCTCGGCTCCTGCAAGCGCTGAGAGCAGAAAATTCATCTGCTGTGTAAACTGGTTAAACGGCATCGCACTTTGTCTGACATAAATCAGATAAGAGGCAAGACTTCCAAGATCCATCAGACCTCCCAGTACAAACAGACCTCCTACACATGCAGAGACTGCATAGTTGACATAGGAAAGACTGACAATAGTAGGCACTGTCATTTCCGCATGAGTCAGAGCTTTTGTAGAAGCTTCTCTAAGCGCCTCATTTCTTTTGCAAAATTCTTCAAAATCAGCTGCTTCATGGTGAAATACTTTCTCTACCTTCTGTCCGTCTACCATTTCCTCAATAAATCCATTCATGCTTCCCAGATACATCTGCTGTTCATTAAAATGTTTTTTACTTCTCTTTCCGTTAAAACGGATAAATAATACCATTCCTGCAAGAAATAAAACGACGATCAGTGACAGGCGGATACTCAAAATAAGAAGCATCGCCACCGTTCCCGTAATCATGACAAAACTCTGGATCAGCATTGTAAAACTACTGTTTAATGCTTCCGTAATCGTGTCGACATCATTTGTAAATCTGCTCATCAGTTCTCCGTGTGTATGTGCATCAAAGTAAGGCAAAGGCAGTTTCTGAGTATGAACAAATAAATCACGGCGAATTTCACTTACCATTTTTTGTGCTGTGTGTACCATCAGCTGATTATAGGCAAATGTCGCAAGCACACCGCACAGATACATTCCGCCCATTCCAAGCAAAACGGTGAAAAAACCTCCCATGTCTCCAGGCAACAAGTATTGGTTGATCACTGGTTTTAACAAATACGTTCCCATGATATTGGCGCCGCTTCCTATCATAACCAAGATGGCAATCACCATCATAGCCCATTTATGAATTCCCATATAGTGAAGCAGCTGCTTTACTGTCTTTTTTGTATGAACTGGTCGTTTATATCCTACATATTTTGCCATTTAAAGCTCCACTCCTTCCTTCTGTGACTCATAAATTTCCTGATAAATTTTATTTGTCCTTAAAAGTTCTTCGTGTGTTCCAACTCCATTTAACTTTCCGTCATCCAAAATTAAAATCTGATCCGCATCCCGAACCGAAGAAATTCTCTGAGCAATCACGATTTTTGTCATATGCGGCAGTTTTTTTCTCAGTCCTTCTCTGATCTTTGCTTCAGTTGCCGTATCGACCGCACTTGTAGAATCATCTAAGATCAGAACTTTGGGATATTTTAAGATCGCTCTTGCGATACACAGACGCTGTTTTTGTCCGCCTGAGACATTAACGCCTCCCTGTCCAAGTTCTGTCTCATATCCATTTTCCAGGCGATCAATAAATTCGTCCACACATGCGATTTTACATGCTTCTTCGATTTCTTCTATCGATGCATCTTCTTTTCCCCATCTGAGATTATCGATGACAGTTCCAGAAAACAATGTATTTTTTTGAAGTACCATTGTGACCGAATTTCTCAGTTCCGCAAGAGGATAGCATTCTACTGGTGTTCCATCAATCAAAATACTTCCATCTGTCGCTTCATATAGTCTTGGAATCAGCTGTACGAGTGTCGATTTTGCAGAACCTGTCTGTCCGATGATTCCGACCATTTCTCCCGGTCTGATATGGAAAGAAATATCGGACAGTACTTCTTCTTTTGCCTCTTTTTTGTATTTAAACGAGACATGATCAAACACAATATCGCCTCTGTCAACTTTTAATTCTTTTGCTTTTTCTTCTGTAATCGTAATTTTTTCATCCATTACTTCCATGATGCGCTCTGCCGATGCAATCGAACGCGTCATCATGATAAAGACATTTGAGATCATCATCAGTGAATTCAATACCTGAAGCACATAGCTTAAAAATCCAGTCAGTTCTCCTACCTGAAGACTGCCCGCCCGGACCATACTTCCTCCGACCCACAAAATACTCAATATCGTTCCATACATAACAAACTGCATTGCCGGCATATTCATAGAAGTCAGCCGAAATGCAGATTCTGAAACACTTTTCCAATTCTGATTCACGTCAGAAAATTTTTCAATTTCATATTCCTCTTTCACATATGCCTTTACGACACGAATAGCCGTCAGATTTTCCTGTATTACACGGTTAACCTGATCAAGTGCCTCCTGCATCTTTGTATACATCGGGCTGACTCTTTTTACAATCTGATACAGCAAAAAACCCAGAACCGGAGATGCCACCAAAAATACAACGGCAAGTTTTGCATTAATGGAAAACGACACGATCAGCGCTGTCACCATCATGACTGGTGCCCGAAATGCCGGGCGCATCCCTGTTGAGACAGAATTTTGAATTGTCGTCACATCACTCGTTAAACGTGTTATCAAAGATTCCGATTTAAAATGGTCTGTATTGGCAAACGAAAAGCTCTGCATTTTTTTATATTCGGCTTTTCTTATATTGGCTCCAAGTCCCTGACCGCAAAGTGCAGAAAATTTTGCACTTCCAATTCCAAGTATCAGCGCAATCAAAGCACAGCCGATCATCAGCATTCCTTTTTGGAAAATATAGTCTCGATCTCCGTTGACCACACCGACATCTACGATATCTGCCATGATTAACGGAATGACAAGTTCAAAGACTACTTCCGCTCCGATGCATATTCCTGCCAGATATGCATATTTTTTGTATTCTCCCAGATAGGAGAAAATCCTTTTTAGCATATTTGCTCCACCTTTCTTTTTTATTCTGTCGCTGCTAAAATTCATTTCTTTCTTATCATATGACGGCTTTCCCCTATTTGTAAAGTCAAGATTTCAAAATTTCCTCACACTTCTTTCACAGAATCTTCGTTTTCCCATCACAAAATTTTCACATTTTCACTGTATCCTTTTAATCAAACAAAGAAATTTGTTTTAAATACTTCATTTTCATATACGGTGCATAAAAATGCACCGTCCCCTCCCTCAAGATGGTCGTTTCAATGTCCCCCCATTGACCGACCATCTTTTTTATTTGATTGAACAGGAGACTCGCCCAATAAAAAAATGGACATGCCTGTCTCTTTTAAGGCTGCATCTCCATTTTTCCGGCTAAGAGCTATTAATCAAAAATAATCAAAGCCATAAATACAAGATCCTGATCGGACGTATTGACAAGCCCATGACCGCATCCATTCGGCGTAAACGTCACATCTCCTGCTTTTACGGGGCGTACTGTTCCATTATCATCATAATCTCCCTGCCCTGATATAATATAGTAAGTTTCGCTTTCCTTGTGATGTTCATGATAGCCAAGAGAACATCCCGGTTCAATTGTCACTTCTGCATACAGACCGCATTTTCCATTTAACTCTTTTTCTCCTAGGATATGTTTTATCATCACATGCCCTTTTCCGCCGCACATATTTTCGATTTTTTCAATCTTCATTCAGATTTCCTCCTTGCTTTTGCGCATTTTTTTCTGCTTTGTATTTTTGAAAAATTTTCTTTTTTCATTTTTTACCATATCATACCATATAAGACTTGTCAAAATTTTCTTACTCCTCTAAAGCGGCAAAAAACAATTCGTAGAAATCATCTTCCCCTTCCAGCATAGGAGAATTCTCTCCTCCTCCGTTTGTACTTCTGCGCATGGATGCATAAAATACTTCTCCTGCTCCAATCAAATCCATCTCATAAATCGGATAGCCCATCTTCTGACATTCTTGGCAAAAAGCTGCCACTGGATGAGGATCTTGTTTTGTTTTAAGCAGCGTTTTTTTTATCTCAGGATCTTGTTTTGCCTTATATTGCAGTTCATCCAGCATTTCTAAAATCTCCATTGCCATTAACTCCTTTCTGAATTTTGCTGTTCTGCTTTTTTTTATTATATCATTCTTTTTAACGTTTATAAATGATATGGAAAGGCTTTTCAAAATCCGTGCAAAAATACCCTGACATTTTTTTCTCCTTGAATTTTTTGTCAGGGTATTTTTATTTTTCTGTTCTTTTTCCTATCCCGTTTTTTTTTTTGTATTATTTTTAATAAAAA
>CALWCS010000145.1 GCA_944376425.1 uncultured Lachnospiraceae bacterium
ATTTGAACTTCCGGAAGGAAAAGAAATTTTAAAATCACTTGGAATAGAAGGAAATTATGAAGGAATCGGACATTGCATTTTGGGATATGCAGATGGACCTGAACCGGAGGCAAAACCAAGAAAAGAATCTTATGTCTACTATGCAAAGTAAAAAATAAGATTGGCTGAAAAAAAGAAAAAGTGGTATAATATTTTATATCAATCATAAAAAAGACAAAGGAGGATTTTATATGGCAGTTTTAGACGGATGTGAAGGAAGTAGCAGAACTTGGAATTTGGAAGAAAGATCCTGTCCACAGTGCGGAGAAGAAATGGATGTTTATACCCTAAGAGGAAGAGTCGTAGAGGATGCAGTTTGTCCTAAATGCGGATATACGATAAAAGCACAGGAACAGGTTGTGCCGGGAATGAAAGAAAAGGAAGAGCAATAAGGGAAAAAAGAATTCTGCTACAAAGGATTTTCCATAAAAAAGAACAAAAAAGTCAGGTACCTGTGTGATACTTGACTTTTTTTTGAAAAAAATTATGAAACTGTGACTGATTTACGGTATACAAAAACGGCTGCCGCGGCTGTGACGATTTCTGTAATCCAAAAAGCATGCCATACTCCCGTCGGTCCGAAAATCTGAGATAAGATAAAGGCGGCAGGAAGGATAATAACGACATACCGAAACAAAGAGATAATAAGAGACTGTGTCCCTTTTCCAAGACCTTCTAAAGCGCCGGAGGTTGTTACGGAAATAGCAGAAATGATAAATCCTGCACTGATGATGCAAAGAGCAGTCTGTCCGTTTTGAATCGTCTGCGGATTCGAGGTAAATAAACGGATCAACCATTTAGAAGCAAGGAAACAGATTACTGTGCCAAGTGCCATGATGAGACCACTCATACAAAGTGTGATATTATAAATCTTTCGCACTCGTTTATATTCCTTTGCACCAAAATTATATCCGATAATCGGACGCATTCCTTGAACCAGACCATTGGTTGGAAGGTAAAGAAACGTCTGCAGTTTATAATAAATTCCTAAAATAACGACATAACTTTGTGAATACAGAGACAACAGTGCGTTGAGGCACGAGATCAATAAAGAAGGCAGAGCAAGATTTAAAGTCGCAGGAATTCCAACGGCATAAAGCTTAAGATCAATTTCTTTGTGAAAAGTAAGATACTTTCGGCTAATCTGTACAGGAAGCGGATAAACTGCGTAAACAACGAGATAGATGATTAAGGTGAGAACTTGTCCGATTCCTGTAGCAAGAGCAGCACCTTCGATTCCCATTTCTGGGAAGAAACCAATTCCAAAAATAAGAACAGGGTCTAAAATAATATTTGCGATACATCCGCATAACAGACTAATCATAGTAACCTTCATTCTGCCAACTGACTGGAATATTTTTTCAAACGTAATGCCTAACATAATGATAAGAGAGAAAGAAAAGGCAATCGTGGAATACTGTATGCCCAGTGTAATGACAGTATCAGAAGAAGTAAACATACGAAGAAAAGAAGGCATCATTAAAATTGTTACAATAGTTATGATAATTCCGTGAATACCCGACAGCAGCAGACCATGTGTTGCAGCAATATTTGCATTTGCTTTACTGCCTGCGCCTAAATGCAAAGCAATCACAGCATTGATTCCTACACCAAACCCTACTGCCGCAGCAGTAATGAAATTTTGAACAGGATAGACTAAGGATAAAGCGGTCATGGCATCTTCACTGATCTGTGCTACAAAAAAGCTGTCAACAATATTATAGAGAGAATTGACAAGCATAGAAAGGACCATGGGAAGTGCCATGGACAGGATGAGTGGAAAAACAGGTCTTTCCTTCATAAAGTTTTCAGTCATTTTCATTCCTCCTAATCGATCATTTTTCTGAATTCAGGTGACAAAAGTCATCTTTTTTATTCCCAGTCATCTGAGATTTCAATGAAAAGAAAAACAAAAAAAACCACACAATTACCATTTGGTAATTATGTGGCAAAAAAAGTAATCTTACTAGAAAAGTCCACACAGAATTTTAGTAAAAAAATTGTAACATACGATTGAAAAAAAGTCAAGAATATGAAAAAAGACAGACAAAGCGAAAAAAGAACCTCATAATTCGTCAGAAAATAACGGGATTTTCTTGACAATAAAAGAAAAGCAAAATAAAATAAAAGAAGAAGGTATGGGAATATTCGGCAAATTTAAAATGATAAAGTTAAAAGTGCCGATTTGGATCTAAAAAATAAGGCAGAGAGAAAATTTATTTGTAGGGTAAGGTGGGAAAATGAAAATTATATTAGGTTATCGAAAAGAATGGCATTTTATTGTCGTAGGAATAGGAATCGCCCTTGGATTTTTGATGGGATTGTATATGGCATCTGAAGCACAGTTTAATATTTCAGAAATGAGAAGTGTGCTGACGAGATTTGGGGCGGACAGCTCAGATGCCAGAATTCAGGAAATGATAACTCAAAGCCAAAGTGTGACAAGTTTGGGGATGACAATTATGCTCGGAGGAATTTTTCATGGCATATATCTGTATTGTTCGCTGATACGGCAAAATAGATGGGTTGTGAGAATTTTGATGATTGTCTTGTTTTATCCGATTGGTCTGATGATCAGTGCATTGGCAGGGGTTTTGACATTTCTACCGTTTCTTGTGTATGATGTGTTTTATATTATAAAATATAATATTTTGAAACGTAAAAAAAGTGTCAGAAGAATGAATTTTTGAAAAGAATTCTGCAAAAGACGGAAAACAAAGCATGTCTTTTGCAGAATTTTATTTTTTTAGATACATTTATACAGATATTAAAAAAAGATTAAAAAAGAAATATGGGAGGAAGAAAAGATGGAATTACAAGATGTAAGGGAAAAACTAAAACGAAGAAACAGGATCCTTTTTTCAAGAGAGAGTGAATGCGTGCAAGAATTATTGAAACTGCTGAGGGTTCAGAAACACAGGACGATTGTAATGTGGGCATTTGAATGTGTACAGATTCCGCTTCAAATTTTAAAAGAACACTATCCGGAAGAAGAAAGACCGCACAGAGCAGTTGCGTTATGTAAGGAATGGGCAGCGGGAAAGATAAAAATGCCGATAGCAAAAAAAGCATTGCTCCAAGTACACGCGATGGCAAAAGAGATAGAGAACGATATAGATCAATCTTTGTGTCATGCAGTCGGACATGCGTGTGCAACTGTTCATGTAGAAACACATGCGATTGGATTGCCGATTTATGAATTGACAGCAATCGTTCACAAATATGGGATAGATCACTGCGAAAAAGAGATCGAAAAAAAGATGGTCTATTATATTAAAAATCTGAAACAATGGGAAAAAAAGATCGATGTTAAGCCGCTTTCCTGGGCAAAATTTTTGATGGATGACAATAGACCGAATAAAGAACAGATTTTGTTTGAGAAAAAACAAAAGAAAGAAGAAAATACACAATAACAATTGTATCAGAATGCCGGCATGCCGGAACACCTGGCTTCCGTAGATAATCAGATATCCAAGCCCTTCTCTTGCAGCTAAAAATTCTCCAATGACAACACCTACGAGGCATAATCCGATATTGACTTTCATAATACTGATCTGTAGGGGAATGGTGCTTGGAAGCAGAACTTTAAACAGAACATCTTTTTTTGTTCCGTGCAGGGTGTAGATCAGTTTTTGCTTATCGGAAGAAGTTTCCTGAAATCCAGTATAGAGATTTAAAATGGTTCCGAAAATTGCGATAGAGATTCCAGTCACAATGATCGTTTTCATACCAGTTCCAAGCCAGACGATTAAAAGAGGAGCAAGGGCAGATTTTGGAAGGCTGTTCAGAATAATCAGGTAAGGTTCAATAATTTTAGAGAGCCTTTCAGAAAGCCATAATAAAATAGCGACAATTGTTCCGATTACGACAACCAGTAAAAAACTTTCCAGTGTCTCAGAAAGAGTGATGCAGATATGATAAAAAATACTGCCGTCAATTGCCATGGAAAAAAAAGTATTCCATACTCTGGATGGACTGCTGAAAATAAAGCCGTCAATCCAGTCGAGACGTACAGAGACTTCCCACAAAATCAAAAACAGGACAAAGATAAAAATCTGGATAAGATGGACGATGATTCGTTCTCGGCGAAGGCTTTTTAGGTATGATCTATGAGCGGGAGAGATTGGGGTCATGGTGATTCAGCTCCTTCCATAAAAGATTAAAGTACGTTTTAAACTCCGGTGCATTGCGCGCTGCAAGAGGAGTGCGGTTTTCAAGATCAAGCTGTATAGGAACTTCCCGTATAATACGACCGGGACGTGAGGAAAAGACAATGATACGATCAGCCATGCTGATTGCCTCAGAAAGGTCGTGCGTGACCAAAATTGCTGTCTTTCCTTCTTTTTTTATAATCGAATAAATGTCATCACCGACAGAAAGACGGGTTTGATAGTCAAGAGCAGAAAAGGGCTCATCCAACAAAAGAAGATCGGGATCTAAAGCAAGAGTTCGGATCAGCGCCGCCCTTTGACGCATTCCGCCGGATAGTTGAGAGGGGCGGGAATCACGAAATTTGAAAAGACCGTATTTGATCAGCATTTGATCAATGCGGTCTAAATTTTCGGGAGTATCCTGTTTCTGAATTTCCAGTCCGAGTTTTAAGTTACGGAAAATGGTACGCCATTCAAAGAGATGATCCTTTTGAAGCATATATCCGATATGATCAGAAACATCTTTGACATTTTGACCATACAGTAAAA
>CALWCS010000146.1 GCA_944376425.1 uncultured Lachnospiraceae bacterium
TCTTTGTTTTTCTTTGATTATCCAGATTTCCAATTTGTTCTGTCAATCAGATGCATTCATTTTATCACATTCTCTTCATCTGTCAAGTTAAAACTCTTCGGTTCTTCAAGATAACAGTTGATTTCTGCTCCCATAAATAAAATCCACATACACAGGTAAAGCCAAAGCATCACTGCGATTACGCTTCCAAGACTGCCATAGAC
The DNA here is from genome assembly GCA_944376425.1 of uncultured Lachnospiraceae bacterium. Lineage (GTDB taxonomy): Bacteria > Bacillota > Clostridia > Lachnospirales > Lachnospiraceae > JAGZHZ01. The sequence goes on from CALWCS010000146.1 coordinate 204, forward strand.
TTTAGAAATTCTCTGATAGATATCCATATAAATAGAAAATCCATAGGAACAGATCGCCCATGAAACGGCCGCTATAACAGCCCCGGGAATCTGCTTTTTGACAGTTGTTGATCGATTCGGCAAGATTACATATAACGCAAGAAATAAAACCATCAGCAAGATCAACGCAATGATCGTCTGAGCGCTGATAATGTAGCCTGACATTTTTTTAATGATCGGAATTCTCTCCTGAATAAAAATCAAAATTTCATTTCCAAAAATTAAAATTCCGATTGCTACAACTAAAGCCAGCAGTACTAAAATAGTATAAAACGCCGAGCGAATCCGTATGATAAAATAATTTCTGGTCTCTTTTACTCTGTTTACAGAATTCAAACCATTTGTCAGTCCCATAATGCCTTTTCCTGCTGCCCAGATTGCCGCAATGGCGCTTCCTGATAAAAGAGCCGTAGACGGTACAAAAATCTCATCTACAATGATCTTAATATAGTTGCTGACATCTTCCGGAAACAGTTCCGTCATCATCTCCAATACCTGATCAGCAGTCACTGGCAAATATTGTATCAACGTCAACATTAACATAATTGCAGGCATTACACTCAATAAAATAAAAAAAGAAGCCTGCGCTGCATATACATCAATTCGATCTTCTTTACATTTTCCGTAAAAACGCCTGCCTTTCCTAATTAGCTGTATCATAATTCAGCATCCTTTACCTGCATTTATTTTTTTCATCATACCATGTTCTCCTTAAAACTGCAACAAGAGCAGTTATCTTTTCGTCCGTTTTCAGTTTCTGTCTCCAAACAAAATCATCCGTTTCTCACCATGATGTAATTTGTATTTCTCCGTAAAAATAAGATAAAATTTCCTGATAGTCCATCTCGTTAAGCGCCATCTGCTTTGCCCCGTTTTGACTCATTCCTATTCCATGTCCATATCCTCCCCCATAAATGGTATATCCATACAAGATCCCATCTTCTCGTTTCGGTTCCAGATAAAAAAAACCGCTTGGCAGCAAATTCATGCCTACAGCGCCACTGTCAATCTGATTGACTACCGGAAAAAATTTAGGCGATAATACCAGGCGGATATGATATTCTCCTTCAATTGTCAGTTCCTGGTAGCTTCCGGCGACCACCATTGTCTTTGCACAGCCGTTTTTTTCCCGTTCTGTCACATAAATTCCGCTAATTTCTCCAACATCTGTATTCCATTGTTCTAAAACGGCTTCTCTTAACTGTTCTAGAGATACTTCCGCCTTCCATCGATACCATGGTTCCTCACTTTCGTATGCTGTTTCAGATGCATTGCTTAAAAATGCCTCAAATGCAGGTTCCTCTGATAAATCCTGATATCTGCTTACTCCGCACGAGGTAGAATAATATCTGGCATCTATAATTTCCCCGTTTTGCATCATTACTTCTCCTCTCGTCTCTTCTACTGCTTTTGTAGAATTTTCATTTTCCGGCAGATTGTTATAAACCTGATACGACGTACTGTCATCCAGATCATACCCGCCTTGTGAATTCTGCATACTCTTTTGCGCATAACTTCTTGCGCAGACTGCCTGTGCTTTTAACGCTTCGAGAGGATAACTTGCCGGCATTTCGCTTGGGACCACGCTTAAGAGATAGTCTTCCATTTTTACCACATTGATTACCTGAAGTCCTTGAGAATGCCGCGTAATTTCCAGGATTCCCCGATACATTGGTTCTTCCTGATTTCTCTGTAAATTCAAAATACAGATTTTTCCTCCTTTCTTTGGTTCAATCTTAATTTTTCCCGTCGTTTCATACGTTTCTTTCTGAATTTCCAAAATTTCTCCCGCTTCGTATTCCTCCTGATTTTCGTCATAATTTACGGTAAATCCCTGATCTCCATAAATCGTTACTTTTTCATGATAATCTCCCGCATAATTTGCACTCTTGATTAAAACACGAAGCGTTGGATTTTCCTCCTGTCCTTTGACAACCACAGGTTGTCCCTGTTCTTTTTCTTCTGTCTGTTGGACGTCTTCCTCTTCTTGCTTTTTTTCCGTCTCCTGTTTTATCGTCTCTTGCCCTGCCAAATCACCGATCAGATTTTTCTCAATTTCCTGTGTCTGGCAGATCAAAATGGTAAACAGCACGATGCTTCCAATCATAATCGTCAAAAGCTTTTTTACCCAGTCCTCGTCCATCTTTTCGCTCCTTTTTCTCCTACTAATCACTATATGAAAAAAAGCGAAAAAAAATGCGGAGTAACTGACTACTCCGCATAAAAACACTCAAAATAGATCATCTAATCGATTTATTGATAGTAAACTGCTCAGCATCTGCCAAGCTTTTGGTCTTCTTCTCAAAAGAATTTATAGATTGTAGTAGAATCGTATGCTTCTCCCGCTTTTAAAATCGGAGATGGAAAATTTTCATGATGTACCGCATCCGGAAAAAATTGAGTTTCCAGACACAGTCCCGATCTTTTGTGGTAAACGGTGTCTTCTTTTCCATGGACGCCTTCCGGAATAAAATTTCCTGTATAAAACTGAACTCCGACACATGTCGTCCATACTTCCATTCTTCGTCCGCTTGTCGGTTCAAAAACCTCTGCAATTTTTTTCAATTCATCGGTCTTTTTATTCAGTACAAAATTATGATCATATCCCGCTGCAAGGACAATCTGTTCATCCTGATCATCAATCTGATCTCCCACACGTTTTCTTTTTCTAAAATCAAACGGGGTGCCTTTGACCGGACGGATTTCTCCTGTCGGAATCGCCTCGTCATCAATCGGGGTAAACGCATCTGCGTCAATCCATACTTCATGATCTAAAACGTTTCCGTTACCCTGACCGGCAAGATTGAAATAAGAATGATTTGTCATATTTGCCACAGTGTCCTGATCGCTGACGCCATAATAATGGATCTTTATTTCATTCTCCTGCGTTAAAGTATAAGTAACGGAGATTTCAAAGTTGCCTGGATATCCCTGTTCCAAATTTGGACTTAGTCGGTAAAAACGAACGGATAAATGGTCTTCATCCACTTCATAATTCCATACCATCTGATTGTATCCTTCCGGAGAACTGTGAAGGTTATTTCTCCCGTGCTCATTTTTAGGAAGTTCATATGTGATTCCATGGATCGTGACATTTGCTCCTTTGTTTCGGTTGCAGCTTCTTCCCACAGTTGCTCCCAGATATCCGTCGTTATTCCAATAATCGGTCACATCCTCATATCCTAAAGCGACATCCGTTAACGCTCCGTTTTTTCCAGGAACCATAACTGCTACGAGTGTTGCTCCATAGTCGCTTACTTCCAGACACATTCCATTTTTATTTGTCAGTGTAAACAGACACGTCTCTTTTCCAGAAGGTATTTTTCCAAACGAGCTTACTTTTACTCCCATATATCATTCCTGCTGCGGGAAAGGCAACAATCTTTTTCCGCAGCAGTACTCCTTTCCCATCTGATCTCTTTTTTATTGATAATCTGTTCCGCCTAAATAATTGTAAAAGGCTGTATTGCAGTAACGTGTCTGTGTTTCAACGGTAACTGTATCATCCATTCCTTCAAACGCCTCGATCACTGTCTGGGTATCCTCCGGCATACAGAAGGAATGAAGAGAGTAAATTCCGTCTGTGATAATGCAGTCCGTAATTTCGCAGTAATCTTCCTGCGGTACATCCGGATCTGTCGTACTGTACAGAGGCTGCCACCAGGAACCATAAATTAATCCTTCTGCATCTGCATTCTCTGCATATTTTTTTGCATATTCTTTGACAATATCGTCAAAACGCATCATATCTTCTTTGTCGTCAAACTCCAGTTTTAAATCATACTCTACTGCATACGTCAGATATAAATCATCGCTGACCTGTCTTACTGCATAGGTCGGTGTAGATTCTTCCGGAACCGGACCCCAGTCCAGCAGATATTCATAGATAGATACTTTTGGCTCCAGCTGTACTTTTGCCTGAATATCTTCGCTCTTTAATAATCCGATCAGCTGCTGGGCATGTGTAATATCTGAATGACCATATTGAAGAGTCAATTCCGGAAGAAATTTCGCATCAAATTCATCGTTTTTCAGATTATATCCTGTTACGACTTCATTTTCCACTGCAGCTGCTCCTATGGAAGACAATTTCTCATCATCATACAAAATAAAAGAATTCCATGCATGGATCAGTTTTGCATAGATATCATCGTCTTCTGAATATCCCAGATAATTTCTGCCT
>CALWCS010000147.1 GCA_944376425.1 uncultured Lachnospiraceae bacterium
CGTCCATGACTTCCTGATAGTTCTCTCCGTATTTTTCCTCGTAGCGGGCGATAACCTCTTCATCTGTGATCGCCGGCAGGTAGTTCTGATAGTAAGCGTCTTCGTCTTCCCACGGTCCCATATACAGTCCGCCTGAATTGCTGCTGAACTCGCACTGCACAGTGCTCCGGATGATCGGGATATCTGCGGACATCTCAAACGTTCCGTCCGGATAATAATCTCCGTCCACTACCGGGCTTGCATTGACGCCTGCCTCCTGGCACGCTGCCCGCAGCTCATCGTAGTCAATCTCCTGCAGCTTCTCAATCTCGTCTTCTCCGATTCCCAGAATGTCCAGAACCGCTTTTGTGTCAGCCTGTGCCTGCTCTGTCGTGCGCGTTGCCTGGATGCTGCCGCCCGACTGGATAATCGCTTTGTGGAACAAGCCTTTTGCAGCCGGCATTCCCATCAGAGTCGTCACCTTGCTTCCTCCGCCGGACTGTCCTTCTATCGTCACATTGTTCGGATCTCCGCCAAACTGTTCAATGTTGTCGCGCACCCACTCCAGAGCGCAGATGATATCTGCCATTCCCGCATTTCCTGAATATTTAAATTCCTCGCCATATGCGGACAGATCCATATATCCGAGATAATTCAGCCGATGGTTGATGCTGACGAAGACAACGTCGCCGTACTGCGCCAAGTTATATCCGTCATAGATCATCAGCTCGTTGGAAGCGCCGCTGCTGTATCCTCCTCCGTGAATCCAGAACAGAACCGGAAGCTTTGCGTCAGGGTCCATGCTCGGAGTCCATACATTCAGTGCAAGGCACGTATCCTCATTTTCCACCATTTCACCGCACAGGTTCAAAAACTCATTCGCGTTCATTGTCGTCTTTCCCTGCGGGCAAACCTCTGCAAAATGCATTGCCTGCTTGATTCCGTCCCACGGCTCTACCTTCTGCGGCATCTCAAAGCGCTCTGCGGTGGCATACTGAATCCCTTTAAATATGTTGACGCCGCCATAGCTGTAGCCAGCCAGTTTTCCGCCCTCTACTTCCGCGAACACAGGCTGTGTGGATCCCTCTACCACATCATAGCTCAGCTCTCCTGCGCTGGCGGATATCGCCGAGACAGCCATCATCATCGTTGTCAGCAGACCTGTCAATACTCTGCGAAAACTTTTTTTCTTCATATACATACCCTCTCCTTTCTTAGGCTGCAGTTTGTTGTGCCGGACAGATTTTTATCTGAGACTTTCCCCCAAAAGTCTCCTCTGATCTGTGCCTGATATTTTTAGGATACCATACTGCTGTACTGTGTCACATCTCCTTTCCGTATCTGGTTTGTATCCTTTTATCCTGAAGGATCGTATTGTTTTGTCAAGAGCGGTACAATTATGTGTTATCCTTCTGTAATACAAAAAAGATAATCTGATTATTTTTTGTCTATTTTTCTTTTGTTTTTATGTTTTTGTTATATTTATATTTTTTATCTATTTTAACAAATTTCAATCATAACACAAACTATCTGTTTATTATTATACTGTATTTAAATATTTTTTTCAACAAAAATGAAAGTTGTCGTAAAAATCTGTCTTTTGCTTCTTCTGCTGCTCCCGCGCGATGAGTTCCTGCTCACAGCGTGTTAAAGCTCAAACAAGCTCATCTGATGGCACGTCTCTTGTTTTTTCTTCTTGTCTGCTTTTTCTCTGTGAAGAATATCTTCTGAAAGATCTGAGAGAAATTCTGATTCCTCCCCGGACGACGTCAAGATGAGTTCTTCCTTTGCCCTTGTCATTCCCACATAGAGCAGTCTTCTCTCTTCCTCTGCGTCGGATGGATGCTTTTCGCTCTCCAGCGGAATGCTGCCCTTTCGCGCTCCGTAGAGAAAAGCAGCCGGAAATTCCAGTCCCTTCGCGCCGTGCAGCGTCATCAGAGTCACTGCCTCTGCTGTGTAGCTTCTGCCTGCGCACCGTTTTAAGTCGCTCTCCACGCCAAGAATCAGAGCGTTTAAAAATTCTGCCATCGTCTTGTAAAACACCGTCATGCCTGCCAGCTTCTGTATCGCCGCATGTCCGCTCAGCTGCATCTCCTCCATCCACAATTCCAAAAATTTCTGAGGCTTTTTCTTCTGGTAAAGCGGCCGCCATTTTTCTGCCGTCTGTTCTAATATCGCATCGCTGACTTCGTTTTCCTCCAGACTCCACAGCAGCTTTCCAGCCTGTTTTTTCCGCAGATGGTCATCCGGATGGTCCAGATACCGGAAAAAGCAGATGCTCCCCCGGACGGTCTGATCCTGGAGAAAGGATTCCCTTCCCGCTACAACATAGGGAATGCCCTCCTGCCTTAAGCATCTCTCCAGCAGCTCTCCCTGTCTGTGAGTGCGGTACAGCACCGCAATCTCATCAAACCCTCTGACTTTTCTCTGCTGCATGTTTTCTGCTGCTTCATGTGCTTCCAGCATTCCGATTCCCCCGGCGAGCCGGTTGATCTCTTTTGCGATAAAAATCGCCTCCCCCATCTCGCTTCCAGCCTGTATCATCCGAACCCGAGCGTTTGACTGCGCATTGGCATGAAGCTTTCTTTCGGCTCCCGGATTGCGGGAGATCACCTCCAGCGCGGCGCGCAAAATCTCGGGTGATGAACGGTAATTTTCCGCCAGGGAGATGACGCGGGTGTCCTCATAATCTGTCTGAAGCCTGTCGAAGCAGCGGCTGTCGGCGCCCCGGAATCCATAGATCGACTGATCCGGATCGCCGATCACAAACAGTTCCTTTCCTCTCTCATTCCATTTTTTTGCCAGGCGGTACTGGAGCGGATTGATGTCCTGAAATTCATCGATCAGAAGATACGAAAAATGAGTTCTCTCCTCTTGCAGCTGCCGATTTTCCTCAGAGCACTCCATCCTCTTTTCTGTCTGCAGGAGCAGATCGTCAAAATCCATCAGGCGGTCGCTTTCCAGCTCCCTTTGATACTGCGCGAAGGCTTCTGCAAGAGCTGCGTCTTCTTCTGTTGGTGCCCCGGATTTTTTTAAAGACAGCTGCTCTAAAAATTTTGCCGGCTTGATTCTCAGCTGAAGCCTTTCGATGACATTCTGCGCTCTCTCCGCCGCGTCCGCCTCCTCAAGGATGTCAAATTCCAGCCCCTGTCTTCTCAAAAATTCCAGGCAGACCGCGTGGAAGGTTCCGATCTGCAGACCGCGCAGCTTTCGCTTTCCTCCCAGCCATTTTTGCAGTCTCTCTCTCATCTCTGCCGCCGCGTGGTTTGTAAAGGTCACTGCCGTAATCTCAGACGGCTTTGCTTTTCTCTCTTCGAGCAGGTACACAAGATGGGCGATCAATGTCTTTGTCTTTCCTGTGCCTGGTCCTGCAATGACGGCGATTCTGCGCTCTGCAGCGCAGACGGCTTCCTCCTGTCTTTTGTTCAGTTCTTCCTTTCGCCCTTCTGTGCCGGAGTCTTCCGTCCCTTTCAGAACCTTTTTCTTCTCTTTTGTCTGTTCTTTTTGTTCTCCCGCCGGCGCTGTCTCTTTCTCCCGGGCGCCTGGTTTCAGACTTTCTTTTCTTGCTGTGTTTTTCTTTTTTCCTGTCTCTGCGATGTCAATCCCAATCATGTCAAAAAAATCCATCTGTCCCTCCGCTCCTGACAGCTCATCCGGACGGAACAGCTGAATCGTCCCGTATTCTCCGTCAAATCCCGGGATTCTCTCCACCTTTCCCTCGCGCAGTCTTCCGATTCCCTCCGAGATCAGATACCCCGAAACGCTCCGGATTTCCTCGATGGGAACCGTCCTCAGAATTTCAAACTCCGCTCCAAGCTTTTGCAGCATGGCGCGGTATTCCTTCTGGACGCTGCCGCTCTCGGGCGAGTGTCCCACGGAAGCCGCGATCACCTCCGGAAGAGGCACGAGACTCTCAAATCTTTTCGCTTCTTTTCTGATATACCCTTCCTCTCTGTCGGCGAGCTGCTCCACTCTGTGGGAGACTCCGACCGTAATCTTTCTGCCGCACACAGGACAGATTCCGTTGTACGCCTCTGTCTCCTGCGGCGTCAGGCATACCTTGCATTTTCTGTGTCCGTCCAGGTGATATTTTCCCTCTTCCGGGAAAAATTCAATTGTTCCGCACAGCCCCTTCCCCATCTCAATCGCCTGCCGAAGCCCCTCATAGCACAGGTCGATGTCGAGGAGATTCGCCTCTCTCCCGAGCTTTGCCGGGGAATGGGCGTCTGAGTTTGAGATCAGCTGATACCGGTCGAGCGCCGAAATCCGCCAGTTCATCGGCGGGTCAGAGGACAGCCCTGTCTCCATCGCATGAATGTGCGGAGACAAATCCTCAAAGCACTCTTCCACCGTGTCAAATCCTGAGAACGCTCCGAACAGGGAAAAGTGAGGCGTCCAGATATGGGCCGGGACATAGATGGACTTTTGGCTTAGTTCGAGCAGAATTTCCAGCAGGTCGTGACAGCTCAGCCCCAGAATCGGACGTCCGTCTGAGTGAATGTTTCCGATCAGTTCCAGCTTTTTCGACACAATCTCAGCCGCTTCCAGATCCGGCAGCACAATCAGGCTGTGAACCTTTCGCACCCGTCCATTCTTTTTATAGATCGAGCTGATCTCTCCCGTAATTGCAAATCTCGGCAGGAATGAATCCGGCGCCGTCTCATCTGCAATGCGATATTCTTTTTTTAAAGTGTAAAATCCATCCTCCGCCGGTTCTAATTTTTCTTTTAATTCTTCTCTCCATGCCGGATGAGTAAAATCTCCGCTCCCGACAATGTGAATCCCCTTTTTCCGCGCCCACAGATCCAGATATTCCGGTGTACAGTCTCTGCTCGTAGCACGGGAATAGCGGGAATGTATGTGTAAATCTGCTATGTACATTTTCTACCTCTGTTATTTTCTAATCATCGATTTTTTCTTCTTATTTGTACTGCACAGGTCATAGCTTTCTGCGATCATTCTTTTCATTTCATGTTCCGGCACATCACCGCCTAAAATTACTGAATTCCAATGTTCTTTATTCATATGATATGCCGGGACTACCGACTGATACATGTTCCTCCAAAAGTCGCGCCATTGGGGATCACATTTTACATTCACCCATATCGCATGATCTTTTTCATAGATCCAGGCAAAAATTTTATTTGTCGTTCGAATCCGCATACATGTCCAGTTTGAGTCGTGAAAAGGATAATCTTCCCACACTTCTTCAAAAGAACTGCAGTAGCTTATTACCTCTTTTCTCGTTTTCATCTTAACTCCTTTCCTTTTGAGTTTCCTTATTTTTTCGTTTTTCTATGTTTCATTGTAATTCCTTTTATTGAAATAAGCAATTAACATTTTGATTGTTTTCCTTCTGTTTTCGGTATTCTAAAGGAGATACGCCGGTTTCTTTTTTAAATGCCGTAGCAAAATGAGAAGCGTTTGTATATCCGGTCTGCATAGCAATATCACTAACTGACTGATTTGTGATAAGCAGAAGTTTACTTGCTAATTTGATCCGTTCTTTATGAATATATTCCAGCAGCGACATTCCTGCTTCTTTTTTAAAAAGTTTTGACAGATAATCAGAATCCATATATACTGCATCTGCCACATCTTTACATTTCATTTCTTTATCGAGATTTTCATGGATAAATCGTTTTGCCTTTCCTACCGGAGAATTTTTATCTCTTTCTTCCGACATATGAGCTGTTGTTTCATTTAATAGCCAATCTAACCATCTGTTAAAATCTTCAATCGTAAGCAGTGACTTTTTTCTTAATTCCTGATATTTAGAATCATTGAAAATTTCATTCACTATCGTTTGGGCGTCATATAACACTAAATAAACTTCCTGAATAATCTGCTGTTGCAATTTTTCCAGCATTCTGCCATCCAGACATCCGTTCTTTTTCTGGATATCAAGATAATTTTTGATCAATCCTGCTGCTTTTTTTGCCTTTCCGGAAATCATGAGATGACGAAATATTTCTCTTTCAAACAAAACTTCCTGTTCTTTTTCTAATTTTCCGATTAATTTGTTTTCATGAATCAGATTATTTTTCTCAATTTGAATCAATTTCTGGACTTCACTCTTTAGTCCGGAAATATCTGTTTTCTCTCCTAAATAGCCGCAGAGATATTCCCCATAGTAACTGTGAAATCGATTCATATACTCCATACTAACTTTATAAATCATATTGAAATCAATCTCACCGCAAAAAAGTACGCCAATTCCCCGATGATGGATAGGCAGACATATAACTTCTTCCGAAAGTTCTTCAAATAGTTCATATGCTATATTTTTCATAATAAAGTATCTCAGCTTCTGATCATAGTCTTCGAAAAACGCCGGCCATTTTTTCAGACAGAATAGCACAGGAAGGTATACCGTATTGACTGACATGCCTATTTTCCGAAGATCTGCTTCCTTTTGCAAAACTCTGCCGCTTTCTTCGATAATTCCATTTACAATTTCTTCAAAAAAAATTTCTCTGTTTATAAATTTTTGCTTTTCCCATTCGTTTAATTTTTGTCTTTTCAGTCTGTTTTCTGTTTGTATTCTTACTGCCTTTTCTAAAACCTTATTTAACTGCTCATCTTCTACAGGTTTTAAAAGATAATCCATTGCCTCTGCACGCATTGCCCATGTAGCATATTCAAATTCTTCATAGGCTGTCAGAATAATTTTAGATGCCCCATGTCCTATTTCTTGAAGATAGTCTAAAAATTCCAATCCATTTTCTCCGGGCATTTCAATATCACAGATAATAATTTCAATTTTTTCATCTTCTAAAATTTTTTTTGCCTGTGCGGCACGGTATGCATAAAAAATACGGTCTATTCCTAAATGTTCCTTTTTTATAATACTTGAAATCACCTGGATTTCTACCGTATCGTCATCAACGATCAGTAAGTTCATTGTTATTTGTCCCCCCTATTATCGCAATCTCAATGGCTGCTCCGCCTTTTTCACGATTATAGAAATGTAGAGTAGCTTTCTTTCCATACAGAATCTTCAGACGGCTTTTTACGTTTTCTATCCCTACATGCGTTCCTGGTTTTCCAATGATACCTTGTCCTGTATTCAGATAATCAAGCATTTCTTTCGTAAACCCTTTGCCGCCATCAAAGATAGCAATACAAATGATATCTTTCTCTTTCTTTTTGACCTCAACTACGATTTCTGTATGTCCTTCCTCATTTTCTCCAAATTTAATACTGTTTTCTACAAATGTCTGTATCAATAAAATTGGAATTTCTGTTTCCTCAAACTCTTTTGGAATTTTTGCAATAAATTCAATCGAACAGCTGTCTCTGTTCTTCCATTCATTGATTTCCAAATAATTATGAATAAAAGCAATTTCTTCCCTGATAGGAACCAGATTTTTTCCGTATAGAGTATACCGGAAATGCCGGACTAAATTCATAGTAAGTGCCTTTACCGTAGAAAGTTCTTCCATTCTGGCGTAATTAAAAATCAAATTCAAAGCATTAATAAAGAAATGAGGTTTGATTTGTATCTGTAAAAATTCTAATTCTGTTTTCTGTCTTTGTACAATTTCTTCATATACTTGAATTCTTAAATGTTTGATCTCCTGTACCATACTGTTAAAACTACTGTTCGTCTGAGAAAATTCCCAGATTTGTTCTTCTGCTGGTAATGTTGTTTCTAAGTCTCCTTTCTCTACCTGCTTCATCTTTAAAGATAAATTTTTCAGTGGTCTGCTGATCTTGTGCTTTGTTGAATTCATGAACACCAACAAAAGTATGATAGAAATTCCTATCAACACCGTCATGTTTTGTACTAATGAGCTGATTTCCTGTGTAATATCTCTATTTCTGATAAACACTGTCACGTAATATTCTTGATTCCAGATAGGTACACTCACCATCATGTATTCCTGATTTCCGCTACTGATTCGGTATTCACAAGTACTTTCTTCCCAGAATATAGAGATATTTTCCAATTGTTCCCAAGAGCTTAAAGGAGTCCCTTCAGAATCTAAAAGTAAAATCTTTTCAGAATCTTCTATCTGTATCTCTATTAGATTAGAAAGTATTTTATCTACATTACACCAGCTTCCATAACACACATCTTTATAACTGTAAATTCGAAAGACATAATAACTCTCATTAATCTTTTCCGAAAACCATTCTGCCGCGATTGAACGTTCACTTTCTCTTATTTTTTTAGCTAGCTCTTTCATTTTTTCTTCAAGTGCCTTTTGTTGCTGCACTGTTTCTACTGCATTTGTATATTTTATCAAACATTCTTCTTCTTTTTGATAAAAAAAGATCCCCTCCAAAATACCTTCATACAATGATTCCTCATTTCTTACCTGATTTTTTAACCGTGTTCCAGAAAGTAAAATCTGTGATGGATTCTGTGCAGAACCAAATTCAGAAAAATTAATATTATTCATTCCTAAATTCACAAGATAATTGTCTAAAGTATTCAGTTTTTCATCCATATACTGCCCATAAAGTACAACTGTGTTTCTGACAGAATCTGCAATTCTATCCATCATCAAATGTACTGCAAAGATATTGCTGATTGCCATCAAAAGAATAATTGGCAATATAAAGCATACTGCGCAAAGCATCAGATATCCTTGAATATTTACTTTTTTTCTTTTCATCTCTCATCCCCTCTTTATTTTTAGGTAGTGTCGAAACTACCATTCTTTTTTATTGTTTAAAGTTACGTTTTACCTTGATTTTTCGGAGGTTTGCAAATAAAAAGAGCATTGACCTCCCTTTTCTGGTATAATGTCAATCGCCAAACCAA
>CALWCS010000148.1 GCA_944376425.1 uncultured Lachnospiraceae bacterium
AAAGAAGAAAGAGAAGCAGGTCCGACAAACTTTATTATGGGTCTTGCTTTTATTACAGAAGGAGCTATTCCATTTGCAGCGTCAGATCCGCTCCATGTGCTGCCGTCTTGTATTATTGGCTCTGGCGTGGCAGGAGCATTATCGATGGCGTTTCAATGTACTTTGATGGCACCTCATGGAGGAATTTTTGTATTTCCTGTGGTAGATCATGCGCTGCTGTATCTGGTATCATTGGTAGCAGGAACGTTCATCGGTGCAATTTTACTTGGCGTTTTAAAGAAAAATGTGGTAAAATAAAAAAAAGAAAAGGAGATTATTATAATGCAAGAATTTCAATATAAAATCACAGATCCGGAAGGAATCCATGCCCGTCCGGCAGGATTATTAGTAAAAGCAGCGAAAGCCTGTGCTTCTTCGATTACGATTGCAAAAGACGGGAAAAAAGGCGATGCAAAGAAAATCTTCGCTATTATGGGACTTGGCGCAAAACAGGGAGACGAAATTACGGTAATAGTAGAAGGAGAGGATGAGGAAAAAGCAGCACAGACGATAGAAGCATTTTTGAAAGAAAATCTGTAATAGATAGCCAACCATAAGAATAAGGAAAACGATAGAAAGAATTGCCGCAGGCATGGGAGATACCTTTCTGCTGCGGCGATTCTTTTTTAAACAGAAGAAATTTTTGAAAGATGAGATGAAAAACAAAGAAAATGCAGATGAGCAAAGAAAGTAAAGGAGGAAAATATGCAGACAATTTTTGGAAAAAGTGTGTTTGGCGGAATAGCGATTGGAAAAATTTCCGTCTATAAAAAGGGAGAACAACAAGTAAAACGCGTAAAAGTAGAAGACACTCAAGAAGAAATCGAGCGGTTTCACAGAGCAAAAGAAGAGGCAATCAAACAGCTGCAAGGACTTTACGAAAAGGCGGTAAAAGAAGTAGGAGAGTCCAGTGCGGCAATTTTTGAAATCCACCAGATGATGATGGAAGACGAAGATTACTTAGACTCCATTGAAAATATTATTTCGTCACAGCAGCTTAATGCAGAATATGCCGTTGCAACGACAAGCGATAACTTTGCGTCGATGTTTTCTTCGATGGATGATGACTATATGAAAGAACGTGCGGCAGATGTAAGAGATGTTTCAGAGAGAATTTTGTCTATTTTAAATGGAGAAAGTAAAGATACTGTCCAGACACAAGAAGCGGCGATTATCGTTGCAGATGATCTTGCTCCGAGTGAGACTGTGCAGCTTGATAAAGAAAAAGTATTGTCTTTTGTGACGGTTCATGGCTCTACCAATTCCCACACTGCAATTTTGGCAAGAACGATGGGAATTCCGGCTTTAATCGGGACGCCGGTTGCACTTGATGAGACAGTCGACGGAAAGATGGCTGTAGTCGACGGGATGAAAGGATGTATCTGCATTGAACCAGATGAAGAGACACTTGCCATGTATCAACAGAAGAAAAAAGAAGAGACAGAGAAAAAGCAACTGCTTCAGACGTTAAAGGGAAAGGAAAATATAACTTTGGACGGCAGAAAAATTATGGTCTATGCAAATATCGGAGACACGAAAGATCTTGCTATGGTTCTCCAAAATGACGCAGGCGGAATTGGACTGTTCCGAAGTGAATTTTTGTATCTGGAAAAAGACACGTATCCTACAGAGGAAGAACAATTAAAGGCATACAAGACCGTAGCGGAAACAATGGCGGGAAAGCGTGTGATTATTCGAACCTTAGATATTGGAGCAGACAAACAGGCAGATTATTTTGAGCTGGAAAAAGAAGAAAACCCGGCTATGGGATGCCGCGCAATCCGAATCTGCCTGACAAGACCTGAGATCTTTAAAACACAGCTTCGCGCCCTGTTTCGTGCCAGTGCATATGGAAAGATTGCAGTGATGTATCCGATGATTACTTCCATAGAAGAAATAAGAAAAATAAAAACGATTGTAGAAGAAGTAAAGACAGAACTAAAAGAACAAGGAATTGCTTTTGGAGATTTGGAACAGGGAATTATGATTGAAACTCCTGCTGCTGTCATGATCAGTGATTTACTTGCAAAAGAAGTAGACTTTTTTAGCATTGGAACAAATGACCTGACACAGTATACATTAGCAATTGACCGTCAGAATCCAAAACTGGATGAATTTTATAATCCGCATCATGAAGCCGTTTTACGTATGATTGCAATGACTGTGGAAAATGCTCATAAAGCCGGAATCTGGGCAGGCATCTGCGGAGAATTGGGGGCAGATACAAGCTTGACAAAGACATTCCTAAAGATGGGAGTGGATGAATTGTCTGTATCTCCAGGAAATATTCTGCCACTTAGAAAAATCATTCGGGAGACCGATTTATCTCAGGAACAGTAAGTTGTAGTATGCAATAGCAAAGAGGAAGAAAACAGACAATGCTCACAGAAAACAGACATGAAGAGATTTTGAGGTTATTAAAAGAAAAAAACAGTGTTACTGTACAAGAATTAAAAGAATTTCTGCACGCATCAGAATCTACGATACGAAGAGATTTAAATGTGATGGACAGCAAAGGACTTTTAACAAAAGTTTTTGGAGGAGCTGTGACGATAGATTCCAAGATGAATACAAAAGAAGAACGAGTATCTTTGCGGGCGCAGATGAACCGGGAAGAAAAGATACTGATTGCACAATATGCAGCTTCTCTAATTAAAGAAAATGACTTTGTCTATCTGGATGCCGGGACAACGACCGGATATATGATTTCGTTTATCAGACAGACAGGAGCGACATTTGTCACAAATGCAGTCTCTCATGCGTTAAAGCTTTTAGAAAAAGGATTAAAAGTGATTTTGATTGGCGGAGAGTTAAAAGCTGTGACGGAAGCAATTGTGGGAAACGAAGCATATGTCAGTCTTCAAAAATTCAATTTTACAGTTGGATTTTTTGGAACGAACGGAGTGAGCAAAAATTTAGGATTTACGACACCGGATATCAACGAGGCGATGATCAAACAGTGTGCGATGCAGCGTACTCAGAAAAAATATGTGCTGTGTGATCATCATAAATTTTCTCAGGTTAGTCCAGTGACATTTGGAGATTTTTCGTCTGCTGTGATTTTGACAGATAAAATCGTAGAAGAAGGATACAAAGGATGTCAAAATATCAGGGAAATAACTGAAATCGGAAAGTAAAAAGACAGATCAAAAGCAGAAATCAGCTTTTTGAAAAAAATACTAGACTATTTTGACAATTTATGAGAAAATAAATATAAGTATGGCGAATAAAGCAATATGAAATACGAAAGAGAAGCAGTACCGTATTTCGCAAACTCTTAAGAGAGAATGCATAAGATGGAGATGTTGGATTGCAGAGCATCTTCAAAGTGTGCAGGTGTCATAATTACGAAGCATTGTGACATTTTATGAAAAGATTTGTCATGCCTATATAAATCAAAAAGAAATCAATTTTGAAAGGAGTCTTAAAATGATTTATTCACATGAAGTAGAAACAATGTGTTGTGTAGCACAGGGCGTTAATCATGGCGCAGCTCCAATCCCAGAAGAAGCAAAATGGGTAAAAGCAAAAGAAATTAAGGATATCTCCGGACTGACACACGGTGTTGGCTGGTGTGCACCTCAGCAGGGTACCTGCAAGCTGACACTCAATGTCAAAGAAGGAGTAATCCAGGAAGCGTTAGTAGAGACGATCGGATGTTCTGGTATGACACATTCTGCTGCAATGGCAGCTGAGATTTTACCGGGCAGAACAGTTCTGGAAGCTTTAAACACAGACTTAGTATGTGATGCGATCAATACTGCAATGAGAGAACTTTTCTTACAGATCGTTTACGGAAGAACACAGAGCGCATTCTCAGAAGACGGACTTCCAATCGGTGCAGGACTGGAAGATCTTGGAAAAGGACTGAGAAGCCAGGTTGGTACGATGTACGGAACATTAAAGAAAGGTCCGCGTTATCTGGAAATGGCAGAAGGCTATGTAACAGGTATCGCATTAGATGCAGATGATCAGATTATCGGTTACAAATTTGTAAACCTCGGTAAGATGACAGACTTTATCAAAAAAGGTGATGATCCTACAACTGCATGGGAGAAAGCTCAGGGACAGTACGGACGTGTTGCAGATGCTGTAAAGATCATTGATCCAAGACAGGAATAATCGAAGGAGGTAAGAGAAATGGCTTTATTTGAATCATATGAAAGAAGAATTGACAAAATTAACCAGGTTTTAAATAGCTATGGTATTGCTTCCCTCGAAGAAGCAGAAAAAATTACAAAGGATGCAGGACTGGAAGTATACAACCAGATCAAAGCAATTCAGCCAATCTGTTTTGAAAATGCTTGCTGGGCTTATATCGTAGGAGCTGCAATCGCAATCAAAAAAGGATGCAAAAGAGCTGCTGACGCTGCTGCAGCAATCGGTGAAGGACTTCAGGCTTTCTGTATTCCAGGTTCTGTTGCAGATCAGCGTAAAGTTGGTTTAGGACACGGAAATTTAGGAAAAATGCTTCTGGAAGAAGAGACAGACTGCTTCTGCTTCCTTGCAGGACATGAATCTTTTGCAGCAGCAGAAGGTGCAATCGGTATTGCTGAAAAAGCAAATAAAGTCCGTAAAAAACCTCTGCGTGTTATCTTAAACGGTCTTGGAAAAGATGCAGCTCAGATCATTGCAAGAATTAACGGATTTACATATGTAGAGACAGATTATGATTATTATACAGGCGAATTGAAAGAAGTCTTCAGAAAATCTTATTCTGACGGACCTCGTGCGAAAGTAAACTGCTACGGCGCAAACGACGTTCGCGAAGGCGTTGCAATCATGTGGAAAGAAGGCGTAGACGTTTCTATCACAGGTAACTCTACAAACCCGACAAGATTCCAGCATCCAGTTGCAGGTACTTATAAAAAAGAATGTGTTGAAAAAGGAAAGAAATACTTCTCCGTAGCATCAGGCGGCGGTACAGGACGTACCCTGCATCCAGATAACATGGCAGCAGGTCCTGCTTCCTACGGTATGACAGATACGTTAGGACGTATGCATTCTGACGCACAGTTTGCAGGTTCCTCTTCCGTTCCGGCTCATGTAGAAATGATGGGTCTGATCGGCGCAGGAAACAACCCGATGGTTGGTATGACAGTAGCAGTAGCAGTTGCTGTAGAAGAAGCTGCGAAGGCTGGCAAATTCTAAGAAATAGTCAAATAGTGTCATAATAGGGACTTTCGACAATGGGAAACGTTGTCGGAAGTCCTTATTTTATGGAAAAAACATTTTCTCCAATATCCCTCACAGTGTTGCGTTGAATATTTCTGCCATGGCGTTTGATATATTGCAGTCTTAAATTATTTATAAAAAATAGGAATGAGCACAGATGAGCATGAATACCTCATTATGTGGACAGGATTACATCTAGCATGTGTATCATGGACAGTTTCAGTTGAAACGAGGAGTACGTAAATCTTTCACTGTCGGGCACCTCAAGGGTAAAGAAAAATAAATGGACACTTGCTGCATTATGAAATTAACAATTTAGAAATAGAATATCAATATGAAGGAAATTATTTTATTATATAAAATCATAGAGGACATTGCCGATAATTGGGATTTTATTGACATAGCCAAGAATACGCTCGACTTTAGCGATGAGAGGTATTAATTAGGGTATCATAATGACAGGTCGATGCAGGAGGAGGTATGATAGTACGAAGACGTTAAAGTGGAAAGTAATGAAAGAAAATATGAAAAATAAAAAATTTCCCTATGTAAAGCTATATGTTAGAGTAGTACTGTATGGTATTACACTTGGATTGGCGGTTCTTTCTATGATTAGTATTCGTCAGGACAATATGTTCCCTTCTGTTCTAAAAAATAGCGTTTATGCGATGACAGGAATCACTTTTTTTATATCTGCTTTTTATATTGCACTGGAAATTCCTAAACTCAAAAAAATAATTCGTAAAATGGTACAAACTTATGAATGGATGTGGAGGATAGTCAGTGATATGGAATATCGCATTATGATATTTGCAGCAGCAAGCTTTTTCTTTAATGTGATATTTGCTGGATTTAACGGAGTCATCGGATGGCTCAGTCATTCTCCTTGGTTCGGAACGTTAGCGGCATATTATATTTTATTGGGTGCGATGAGATATGATTGGCTGAGGCAGAATAATCCTCAGATAACGGAAAGAAGAAAAGAAAAACGTGTTACATCTCAAAAACAGATCTGTATATTATATGGAGTGTTATTTATTTTTATGGCAGTAGTATTGGGAGGAGCTGTAATTTTACTGGTTCATTTAGAAGGAGGCAAGGAATATCCGGGAGTTGTCATATATGCTGTTGCGGCGTATGCATTTTACAAGATTATTGTTTCTGCTATGAACATGATCAAAGCAAGAAAAAGGAGAGCTCTGTCTATGATTATTATCCGTGATATCGGGTATATAGATGCCTGTGTTTCAATTTTGACTCTTCAGACTGCTTTGCTGTCTGCATTTTCTATCCATCAGGAAAAATTTACAAAAATGATGAATGGAATGACTGGAGGTGCAGTCAGCTTAATGATTTTGATTCTGGGATTGTATTATATACGAAAAGCAAAAGAATGAGAAACCAGATAAAAAGAAAAAGGCATAAAAGTAGATTTTCCAAAAATATTGAGAATTATCCGCCTCCATGGTATACTGTTAAAAGGGGAAAGGAGGAACCTTTCTATGAACTGCAAAAAGGTAAAAAAAGAACTATTGGTAGAAAACCGGCAGCAGGAGATTGTGAAAGCATGCGAAGAACTGTATGAAACCATGGAGTATGAAGCTATCAATATTAAAGAGATTGCAAAGTCAACGTCAATTTGCCGGTCCAATATCTATAACTATTATGAGACAAAAGATGAGATTTTTTTAGATATTTTAAAAAAGGAATATTTGCTGTGGATGGAAGACATTGATAAAAAAATGGAGGAAGACAAACAGCGCGACAGAGAGTCTTACTGTAAGATAATCGCGCAGACTGCCGAGGAACGTCCAAGACTTCTGAAATTACTTTCTGTCCATTATGTAACAATAGAAAAAAATTGTTCTTTGGACAAATTAATCGATTTTAAACGAGCAATCAGTCCCTTCTGGGATCAAATGCGAAATGGACTGACACAGTATTTTCCAAACGCTTCTTTAGAAAAAAAAGAAAATTTTATCTTGTTTACGATGTCTTTGCTGCAAGGAATTTATTCCATGACGGATCTTTCCGAAAAACAGATTAAGGCAATGGAACAGATCAATCCGAATTATCTCAGACCACAGTTTAAAACAGTATTTTTTCAAGCATTGATGGTATTGAGTGCTGATTTGATATAAATCCGGTATAAAAAACAAAGATAAAAAATGCTGTAAAACTGCTTATAGGCAGCTTTACGGCATTTTTAAATAGAAACAGATCTTATGATTTGATCGGTTATTTTAAAACTTTCTCTAACACATCAGATACGTTTTTGACTGGAATAATTTCCAGTTTTTCTTTTACTTCTTCTGACACATCTTCCAGATCGTCAATGTTGTCATAAGGGATAAACACTTTGGCAATTCCGGCTCTTTGGGCAGCCATCAGTTTTTCAGGCAGTCCTCCAATCGGCATGATGGTACCCCTTAAGGAAACTTCGCCAGTCATGGCATAATCGGTGTCGACTGCTTTTCCGGTTACTAAAGAGGCAAGTGTGGTCACTAAAGTGATACCGGCAGAAGGACCATCTTTAGGAACGGCTCCAGCCGGAACGTGAATATGCAGATCATGATCCGTCAGGATTTCTGTTTCTTTTGGATAAAGGGCTTTTACAAGGCTTAGAGCAATCTGCACAGATTCTTTCATAACGTCTCCAAGTTGTCCGGTAATTAAGACATTTCCTTTTCCCTTTGTGAGCTTACTTTCGATAAAGAGGATTTCACCACCGGCGGTTGTCCAGGCCAATCCTGTGACAACACCGGGAATTTTTTCTTCCAGACGATACTCGTGGTGAAGCTGTTTTCTTCCGAGATAATCAGAAAGATTGTCTTGGGTTACCGTCAGATGAGTATCTTCCTTTTTCACAAGTTTTACAGCTGCAGTACGGCATAGGGTATCCATCAGTTTTTTCAGACTTCTGACACCGGCTTCCATTGTATACTCAGAGATCATTTTTCTTAAAGCTTCATCTGTAACCTCTAGCATATCTTTACCGATTCCCATAGATTCCAGTGCCTTTGGAAGCAGATGTTTCTTTACGATATGGAATTTTTCTACTGGAGTATATCCAGGAAAAGAGATGACTTCCATTCGGTTTAAAAGCGGCTCTGGTATCGTATCTGTGGAATTAGCTGTGCAGACAAATAAAACGTTGGAAAGATCATAGGGGACATTCATATAATGATCCGTAAAAGTGTTGTTCTGTTCCGGATCTAGAACCTCTAAAAGAGCACTTGCAGGATCTCCGCCGTAATCTTTGGCAAGTTTATCCACCTCATCTAGCACCATTACAGGATTTGAGACGCCGCTTCGCTTCATTCCTTCCATAATCCGTCCAGGCATGGCTCCGATATAAGTGCGTCTGTGACCTCTGATTTCTGCCTCATCCCGGACTCCTCCAAGACTGATGCGAACGTATTCTCTGCCAAGTGCTCTGGCAATACTCTGACCAATACTTGTCTTTCCGGTACCCGGAGCACCCACAAATAAAAGAATCGATCCGTATTGTTTTTTATTTAAAGAGATGACAGCAAGCTGCTGTATGATTCTTTCTTTGACTTTTTTAAGTCCATAATGGTCTTCATCGAGAATTTCTTCTGCCTTATGGAGGTCAATGGCAGATGATTTTGGCGTTTTCCAGGACAGGCTTGTCATAAAGTCGAGATAATCATAGAGCATGCCATATTCATGACTTTCTTTCCCTTCTTGTCTCATACGGTTTAATACTTTTTCAGCTTCTTGCTT
>CALWCS010000149.1 GCA_944376425.1 uncultured Lachnospiraceae bacterium
CACGACGCTCTTCCGATCTAAGGAAGAATCAATGTATTGTTTTGTCTGTTCTGGGGAGTTGCTGCAGTTTTGTGGGTAAGATATTTCTATCCGGTACTTTCAGGCAAAATCGAGCAAATTCCAGTAAAAATCGGACGACCACTGACATGGTGCCTGACGGTTTTTATGACAATTAATATGGGGCTTTCTTTTTTTGCGCTGAACCGTGCTTATGAACGGTATCTGGAGATTCCGGCGCAGTCAGCAATTGAACGATTTTTGGATCAAAATTATCAGGATGAAAAAATAAAAAAAGTTTATCCGCTCCTTAAATTTATAGGAGAAAAAAAAGAATCGACTACCTCAGAATAAAAAATAGAAGTTTTTCTGAAACAGTAAAGAGCCGAAATTAAGAAAGAGCCAAGGAAGGAAGAAAAAAAGATGAATTATTTTGACTGTCATTGCGACACACTGACACGGTTAGCCACTAAGGGCGGAAATTTAAGATGCAACAAAATAAATCTGGATCTGGAGCGTATCGGACGCCAATTTTCTCAATATGGACAGATTTTTGCTCTGTGGAAAGATGTAAAAACGATAAAAGGCAGTGTGGAAGAAGATTTTATGAAAATGTACCAAAAGGCATTGTCTTTGTTCGAGGAACAAAAAGATCAAATCGTATTGTGCACCAGTGCAGCTGATCTGGACAGTGCCTGGGAAAGAGGAAAGGCTGCAGCGTTCTTATCGGTAGAAGATGCTTCCTATATGGGAAAATATATTGACAATGCAAAAGAGCTTGGAATTCGCTTTGTACTTCCTGTATGGAACTACGAAAATGAGTATGGGTACGGTGCGGTCACAGACAACAAGAAAGGGCTGAAACGCGCCGGAATTCAAATGATTCAAAAACTCGAAGAGCAGGAAATAGTAATTGATGTATCCCATTTGTCGGAAGCAGGATTTTATGACGTCTGCGCAGTGACAAAACGACCATTTATGGCTTCCCACTCTAATGCGCGGGCATGTCAAGATCAGCTGCGGAATCTGACAAACGATCAGATTCGAATTTTAATTGACCGAAGGGGATTTATGGGTTTGAATTTATACAGAGAGTTTTTAGGAGAAGAAAACTGTGGATTGGATCAGGTCTTGTTTCATGCAGAATACGTTTTAGGGCTTGGAGGAGAGAAAATCTTAGGATTGGGAAGTGACTTTGACGGATGTGATACATTTCCAAAAGGAATCACGGGAGCTGAAAGTTTAGAAAAAATTGTGGAACTTTTTCTGCGCCATAATTATTCGGAAGATATCGTAAAAGATATCTTTTATCGAAATGCCAGAGATTTTTTAAGAAGAGTGCTGTAACAGGAAGTTTTTGATAAGTCATATTTGTGGGGCAGACTAATATGGATAGTCTGCCCCGGTTTGTATTGTTAGATTTTATTTCCACAGATATTCTTCGGCAAAAACTTTAATCAGCTGTGGCCATGTATTCCAGTCGTGAGCACCATATGCCTCATGCCAAGAGTAAGAGATACCGTTTTCATCCAATTTTTCTTTCAGTCCTGTAATGGTAAAACCATCTTCTTCCGTTCCGGAATTTTCATTTACAAGACCAAAGTCAAAGATACCGGCGCCGAGCATAATGGTTGGCTGTTTCAATTTTTCAATATCAAGAGTAGAAAAATCTTTGCTGACATCGGCACCGCTGAAAATACCAAAATATCCAAACTGATCGGCACACTGATACAGGACATTAGAGGTTGTCATGCCGCCCATCGAAAGTCCGGCAAAAGCACGGTCAGTCGGTTCTGTCGAGACATTATAATTTTCTTCCACATAAGGAATAATATTGTTTGTCAAATTATTGATAATCACATCAAAATCCCATTCGTAAGAACCATTATCCATTGTGATCAGAATGGTAGGTTCCACAGTACCTTCTGCGATTAAATTGTCGAAAATGTAATCGACGCTTCCGCCGGCAAACCAGTCTGTTTCATTTCCGCCTCCGCCGTGGGAGAGATACAAAACTTTATAAGGTTCTTCTCGGTCAGCATCGTATCCATATGGCAGATAAACGCCAAGAGGTCTTTGGGTATCCTGATAATCTGTATAATTGACATAAGATACCTCTCCGCTCTGTCCGTCTTCTCTTGGTGCCATATAGGAAAAGTCGATAGAATCAGACTGTTTTTCAGCATCATACGGCACATAGAACGTACTTCTGTCATAATGATGACCATTTTCTACTCCGGAAGCTTCCATTGGATTGGTCGGATCTTCTAATTTCTCTTCCGCACCGTCTACATGGAATACATACTGATAGTGACCGCTCGGAAGAGGAAGACTGATTGTCCAGTAATCGGTTCCCTCTACTTTTGTCATTGCCTCTGAATAAGATTCGTCTCCTGCTTCAAACATACCATTTTCCCAATCGTACGGTGCAGTATATTCTTCTGGTGTAGCTCCTCTCGTACCATCATCGTTATAAAAGGTGAAGGCACCTGTCAAAGTTACTTCTTGGGCATCTGCCGCTTCATATACAAAAGTAGCAGTATAGCCTGTCGGTGAATCGGCATCTTCTGTCACGGTAACACCAGGTGTCAGATCCGTATCTTCTGCCGCAAAAGCACACAGACAGCTTCCAGTCATAAGAGCTGCAATACCAAAAGCAATCAATATCTTTTTCTTCATATTCTTTCCCCCTAATACATATAATGTGACAGATATGCGCAGATCTGTTTTTCGTGATACAGAGATTTTTCTAAAAAATCTGGTTTTATATACAAATCAATCTCTGATCTCTGATAATTAGATTTTATCAGGGATAAAGAAGAAATTAAATCTAAAATTCTTGCTATTTCCTATTTATTTTTGCAGTCTAAAAGAAAAAAATTGCTGTTTAGTGTTTTTTTGCGGTCTGGAAAGATGAGCGGTTAAAAAAAGCACATTGTAAGGGAAAGAAACTAGAAAATCAGGTTTCCAATCTGATAGACCGCAAACGAGACAACCCATGCGAGAGAAAGCTGAAATAAAGCAGCTTTTCCGGCATATTTCCATCCATGCATTTCTTTTTTTATCGTAACTAAAGTTGCAGCACATGGGATATATAAAAGACAGAAAATCATCAAGGTGTAGGCATTCAGCATACCAAATCCCATGCCGCTTAGGACATCCAGCAGACTAGTCATGCCGGCAGCAGAATTTAAGTTCGGAATACCAAATAAAACGGCACAGCTTGAGACTACGACTTCTTTTGCAGAAATTCCTGCGATCAGTGCGACTGCAATCTGCCAGTATCCCAGTCCCAGAGGGGCAAAAAACGGAACGATAAATTTTCCGATGATAGCTCCAAAACTTGTCGTCATATCGGAAGTAAAGCCCTGAGGACCGAAATTGAGTAAAATCCACATTACAATAGAGGCGATGAAGATCGTAGTTCCGGCTTTTGTAAGAAAGTCTTTTACTTTTTCCCAGACATAGATAGCGACAGTTCTCGCACTCGGCGCCTTATATTCAGGAAGCTCTATCAGAAGAAGATTCTGAGACTGGGACTTATCTGTCAGATGAAGAAGATAGGCCACCAAAATTGCAATCAGCAGTCCGATAACATACATAGAATATGCAGCAATCATAGCATATTTTCCAAAGAACATCTGGGAAAATAAGATGTAGATCGGAAGTCTTGCGCTGCATGACATCAAAGGGGTAATCAGCATAACTTTGTATCGATCTCTTTGATTTTCCAGAGCACGAGATGCCATCAGGGCAGGAACGCTGCATCCAAAACCCAGAATCATTGGGATAAAAGCTCGCCCTGAAAGACCGAGGCGTCCCATAATTCCATCCATAACGTAGGCGACACGGGACATATAACCGCTGTCTTCCAAGAAGGCAAGAGCCAAAAATAAAATAAAAATATTTGGAAGAAAGGTCAACATTCCTCCGACTCCGGCGATAATACCGTCTGTCACAAGTGAAATTACCATAGAGTTGACATGAATCTGTTCCAGACAGACAGAAATCCATGCAGATAAACTTTCTATGAAAAGTTCAATATAGCCTTTTAACCAGTCACCTACTGTAAAAGTCAGGAAAAAGACAAGTGCCATCACACATAAAAATACAGGAATACCCCAGAAACGATGAGTAAAAATCTGATCGATTTTATCAGTGGCAGCGGCTTTTTGCGTTTTGTTTACAAGAACTTCTTCAATGATTTCTTCGATAAAATCATATTTTTGATTGATTAGTTCTGACTCATAACTTTTATCGAGAACATCAGGCAGATCAACCGGATATTTTTCTGTGATTTCTTTATCCTGCTCTAAAAGTTTGAGTGCATACCAACGGTAATTTGTGAGACCAGGATATTTTATTTTTAAGGCATCAATAACCTGGTCAATTTTATCTTCGATCTCGTCGCTGTAAACCATAGCATAATCTTTATGATGATTATGCTTATGTTTGGTAGAATCGGAATGGTTATGTTCAAGCATTTCCGGTTTTGTAACATTTTTATGGTGTTCCGCGGCATGAATTAAGATATCGAGTCCCGTTCTTCTTCTGGCAGATACTGGAATGACAGGAATTCCAAGCATTTCCGGAAGACGGTGCAGATCAATTTCCATACCGCGTTTTTCTACAATATCCATCATATTCAAGGCAAGAATAACCGGTTTGCCAAGTTCCAAAAGTTGAAGAGTCAGATAGATATTGCGCTCTAATGAGGAAGCATCCACAACATCGATAATGACATCTACCTCGTCGCTTAAGATAAATTGTCTGGTCACCTGTTCTTCCATTGTGTAGGAAGTCAGACTGTAGGTCCCCGGGAGATCTACCAGCTTGTATTCGTGATCATGATATTTCATTGCCCCTTCGACTTTTTCGACGGTTACCCCGGGCCAGTTTGCAACTTTTAAATTGGCACCGGTGTATGCGTTAAATAGAGTTGTTTTTCCACAGTTTGGATTTCCGATAAATCCAATCGTTAAATCTTGTTTCATTTAGTCTCATCCCTCACCTTGATATTTTTAGAAATGCCACGACCAATGGCAAATCTGGTTCCCCGTACTTTGACAATTAAAGTTCCGTGACTTTTGCTGTTTAGAACAGAAATGCCGGTACCGGATGTCATACCCAGCGCTTCTAGTCTTTTTTCAAGCTCAAGCGGGAGATGAAGACTGTCAATGATATAGGTCTGACCAATCTTTCCAAGATCAAGCGTCATACAATTCACTCCTTTCTAAACGGAAAGCTTTGTCTTGCTGGTCCTGTAAATAAAAAAGTTAGAGCAACTTAACTTTCCAAAAGTTAGAATAGGGGAATGCAAAAGAAAAGTCAATACTTTCTGTCGAATTTTACAATCAGGAAGAACGTAGAAAGATAAATAAAAAGTAGAAAAAGTTTCAAAAATAAAAAAAATTTTAAAAATCCTATTGACAAATAAAAAGAAATAAGATAAAATAATCCATGTTGCGAGGGAAATTAATAAAGAAAAGACCTTGCAAGATGTGCGTTTAGCTCAGCTGGATAGAGCGTTTGGCTACGGACCAAAAGGTCGGGGGTTCGAATCCTCTAACGCACGGTTAGAAAAACTTTGTTTGATAAGGTTGAAAGAAAGAGAAGCACTCCATAAAGGAGTGCTTCTTCGTTATTTTTTAAATCTGCATTTTGCAAATTATTCATTATTCTAAGATAAGCATAGAATACGGAGCGATTGTTACGGTCTGTCCGTCAAGAGCGCTTGAGGTATCGTTTTGTGACTGGAATAAGATATTTGTAAACTGTCCATAATTTGGATCTTCTTCTAATTCCTGTGTCAGTTCATTTCCCGTCAGATTGATTAGTACCAGAACACGCTGATCCGCTGTCATACGGATATAGGAAACAATTTCCTGAGATTCCAAAACATATTCATCCATATCACCATTCATCAGTGCAGGAGTGTCTTTGCGCGTCTGAATCAGTTCTTTATAATGAGAGAGCAGAGAAGTCGGATCATCGATCTGGGCTTCTACAGAAGATTCACCGCCTAAACTATAAACAACCGTGTTATAATTGGCAAGCCCTTCCTTTGCGCTTCCATCCTCTTCAAATGGCTGCTCGAACCATGCCATACATTCCCGGATACTGCTGTCAGGTTTTGCGCCATCCATTCCAATTTCCTCACCATAATACAAGAAAGGCTTTCCGGGCATTGTCAAAAGAAGATCAGCAGCAACTTTTGCGTGAGATTCTGCCTTGTCGGTATCTTCGCGAGGAATAGGATTGCCTTCTTCATCTGTTAAAATATTGGCTGTTAAAATATCGGCGGCAGTCTCGTCAAACTGATATCTCAGCAAGCTGATCATACGGTTCTGGTCATGGTTGGTGCTGAATGGACAATCAATAAATTCGTAATTGGAAGCTTCTCCAAGTGTATTGTAGTAATCGATTAAATCACTGACAATATTCAGATCTGTGCCATCTGTCAGACGGTTTGTCTCATCGGCAGCTTCCGGATCGTAAGCAGTAGATTCATTAGAGACTGCTTCATAAATTTTGCTGGAAAGGTTAAAGTCAAAAATGCTGTGCAGTGCGCCGTCAGAGACAAACGGAGCGACATGATCCGTATCTTTTTCCCATACTTCACCGATCAGATAAACATCAGGATATTCTTCCTCCAAGGAAGCACGGAAATCCTTCCAGAATCCGATATTCTTTTCAAATATGTAATCGCTGTAGATATTGGAATAATAATCACCGTAGATATGGCGAGCCGCGTCAAGACGGAATCCATCTACGCCTGCATCGAGCCAAAAAGCTGCTACGTCTTTGATTTCTTCTTTTAAGGATTCACTCTCAAAATTGAGATCTGGCATTCCAAATCCAAAAATAGCAAGGTATTTATAACCGGAAACAATATCTCCCAGATTTTCAGCAGCTTCAGGCTGCATATATCCGTATTCAACCATAAGTTCAATAATATCCGGAAGAGAATCTGTCTCTGTCCATACAGTCTGATCCGGTCCCTGCGTTGCATTGTCATACATCGGATACTGCATCTCGTATCCTTCCATACTTCCATGTTCCTCCAGATAGGCAACTTCTTCTTCGTGAATTTCTTCCGCTGTCTTTTCTACAAAATTTGCATCGCTTGGAACAAAGGTAAAATAATCCCAGTATGGATTTTCGCTGCCGTCTTCAAGAGTAGGACCTTTTAATGCTTCCTGGAACCAGACATTGTTAAAACCACAATGATTTACCACGAGGTCCATAATTACTTTGATTCCGTAATCATGGCAGGTTTGCAGCATACTCTGGAAATCTTCCATCGTTCCATAATCGCTGTTGACTTCATAATAATTGTTCACATCATAGCAATGTTCGCTGCTGGAAGCTGTAATTGGCATCAGCCAGATTCCGGTAATGCCCAGATCAGCCAGATATGGAATCTGTTCTTCAATTCCTTTAAAATCTCCGATGGAATCTCCGTCGGAATCACGGAAAGCACGGACAAAAATCTCGTAGAAAACATCACCTTCCTGCTCATCGATCATGCCATCCTTTGCTGTGAAAGATGTGTCGGAACTTTCTGAGGCAAGTACCATTGCCTGATTTCCAATCAGCATGGAAGCAGCAAGCCCGAGTGTCAACAGTTTACTGAAAAACTTCTTTTTCATAAAAACCCTCCTTTGTCGTTTATTTACCTAACAATTTTATTATAAAGGTTTTTGAAATCTGATTCAATAAGAGGATTTGCTGAATTTTATCAACAATTTTTGGCAATTTTTTTATCTCAATAAAAATATCTTTGATCGTCTTAAAAGATGGGCGGAAAGGATGTTCCGTTTGACAAAAAAATGCAAGCCTATCCTATCTTTTTAGAAAGGGAAGCCGTTATACTTAATAGAAAGTGCTTTCAGGAAAAAGAAAAAGGAAGGAGGAGAGAATGTGGATGCGGATTTTTTTCTGATACAAAAAATTAAAAATGGAGACGATGACGCAATTGAGAAATTGATACGGAAATATTATCCCGTAATTTTTAAATATTGTAGTTATCATGCGCCGGACAGACAAAATGCTGAAGATTTGACACAAGAGACATTTGAACGTTTTTTTGGTTCCCTTCCACGGTATCAGCACAGGGATAAAACAGTAAATTATCTCTATGTGATTGCCCGAAATCTGTGCAGAGATGCTCATGCGCGCAAGAGAGAGATTTTGCTGGAAGAATTACCGGAGACAGGAGAAAATCCGTTAAAGGAAATAGAAGAGAAATTGGAAATAGAACGTGCTTTGAAAAAACTGCCGGAAGAGATGCGAGAGGTAATCATTCTATATTATTTTCAGAACTTAAAATTAAAAGAAATTTCCAAAATATTACAAATAGGCTTGCCTCTTGTGAAATACCGTATGAGTAAAGCGAAGAAATTTATAAGAACTTATCTGGGAGAGGAGGATGAGAAATGACACTGGATGAGAAATTAAAAGTATACTCTGATTCACAGACAATTCCAAAGATAGATGAGGAATGTGTAAAAAAAACGATTCTTGCCTCAAAAGCGGCGCTGTATCAGAGCGAGCTGGAATCCCCTCTGTCTGGAATAGATTTTTTATTTCATCAGATCCGTTATATTCGGAAACGGTGGTGGATCGCTCAGGCGCTCGTTTTGCTGGCTCTTTGGATTTTTCTTTTTATAAGCGGTAGCGGGGTGGCAATGCAGCGAAGCATGGGAATTATGGCGCCTGTTTTTGTAATCTTGCTTTTACCGGAGTTGTGGAAAAACCAGAGCAATGCTTCTATGGAAGTCGAGGCTGCCTCTTATTTTTCCATCAGAAAAATCTATGCCGCAAGAATGACGCTGTTTGCGATCGCAGATCTTTTGATGCTTAGTTTATTCTTTGCAGTATCGATCGTTACCTTAAAGCTGACGGTTGGAGAAATGATCATCCAGTTTTTTCTGCCGATGAATGTGACATGCTGTATTTGTTTTCGAAATTTATGCAGCAACCGGGAAGAATCCGGATACACTGCCTTTTTGATGAGTCTGGTCTGGATAGCAGTGTGGATGATGATTGTCTTACAGGAAAGAATATACCGTAGGATCACAGCGCCAATCTGGGCAGGAGTTATCATACTGTCTTTTGTTTATTTGATCTACAGTGTCTGTAAAGTATGGAAAAATTGTGAAAAATACTGGGAGGTGAATCATTCATGGAATTAGAGATTATAAATTTGACGAAAGAATTTAAAGAAATCATAGCCGTGGATCATATTAATCTTTCGATGAAAAACGGTGTGTACGGATTGCTGGGAGTAAACGGAGCCGGAAAGACGACTTTTATGAGGATGCTTTGTACTTTGATCAGACCGTCCGTGGGGAAAATTTTATGCGAGGGGAAAGATATCTTTGAGATGGACGGAGAATACCGGAAGATACTGGGGTATCTTCCGCAGGAATTTGGATTTTATCCGGATTTTACCGTGCAGGATTATTTGATGTACGTTGCATCTATTAAGGGAATCAGACAGACAGCAGCAAAGAAACGAACTAAAATTTTGCTGCAACAGGTAGGACTGAGCAAAGTACAAAACAGAAAAATGAAAAAGCTCTCAGGGGGAATGAAACGGAGAGTGGGAATCGCTCAGGCGATGCTCAACAACCCGAAAATTTTGATCCTGGATGAACCGACAGCAGGTTTAGATCCGAGCGAACGTATCAGGTTCCGCAATTTGATCAGTGAATTGTCCCAGGATCGTCTGGTACTGCTTTCTACACACATTGTGTCTGATATTGAATATATTGCCAATCAAATCTTGCTGATGCAAAACGGGAAAATTTTCCACAGTGGCACACAAGAGGAAATTCTAAACGAAGTTCCGATCCGTGTATGGCGTCTTGACGTACGAAAATCAGAGGTGGAACACTGGCAGGCAATGTATAAGGTGGCGAATTTAAAGACAATGCCGCAGGGAGCGGAACTGCGAATCTTGTCAGAACAATGTCCGGATACCAATGCAAAGGAAGAAGAACTGACGTTGGAAGACGTATTTTTATACTACTTTGGAGAGAAAGCAGGTAACAATGATGATGTATTATGAAATAAAGAAGATATTTGTAAAGCGGGGAAATCGGGTAGCATTGGCAGTGCTGGCGTTTGCGATCATAGTCATAGTCTACTCTCTGGTCAGTCAGACATATTGGGTAAATGAAAACGGAGAAATGGAAACGGGGTTTGGAACGATTAGAAAAATAAAAGAGGCAAAACAGGAATGGAGCGGAAGCCTGACAGAGAATCAGATTGCACGAGTGATTGAGGAGAAAAACAGAATTAATGCGACCCCCCAGCATCAGTCAGAAGATATGAGGCAGCAGGAAATTGCATACAGCTGGACGCAGGGATTTCAGGATATTACCTATCTGTTAAATTATGCCTACGGTGATTTCCAGACATGGGATTATACGGTCGCGGATTCGCTGACTCCGGACATGGCATCAGATTTTTATCCGAACAGGATGAAAAGCTTAAAAAAATGGCTGGAAGAAGAGGAAGGCGGTGCTAACTTATTTACGGATAAGGAGAAAGCTTTTTTGATGGAACAGTATGAGAATTTAGAAACGCCTTTTTTTTATGAATATCAAGAAGGATGGAAAAACCTGTTCCAGTGGGCTTCCGGCATCGCGATGATTACGGCACTGGTTCTTGGATTTTTATGTGCCGGGATTTTTGCCGATGAATTTCGACAGAAAGCAAGTGCTATTTTTTATTCTTCCTACCACGGCAGAGGAAAGGCCATCTGGACAAAGGTAACGGCAGGTCTGCTGACAGTCACTGTGGTATACTGGGCAGCGATGCTGGCGTACTCGGCGGCAGTTCTGGGAATTTTCGGTATAGAGGGAAGTAACTGCCCAATCCAGTCTACAATGGCGGGATGGAAAAGTTTTTATCAGATTACGAATGGGCAGGAGTATCTGATGATTCTGTTTGGAGGGTATTTGGGATGTCTGTTTATGACAGGAGCTGTTATGCTGGTATCGGCAGCGGCAAAATCGTCTTTGCTGGCAGTGACGATCCCGTTTTTGATGATCATTTTGCCATCCCTTTTAATGAGTATGAATTCTCCAACACTCAATAAGATTCTCGGTCTTCTTCCGGATCAGCTATTGCAGATCAGCAGTGTGGTAAAATATTTTAATTTATATGAGATTGGAGGAGAAATCTTTGGGGCAGTTCCGATTCTGGCAGCCGTTTATCTGCTGCTCACATTCATACTGATTCCGATGATGTATTTCACATATAAGAAACACCAGGTAACAAGATAAAAAGAAGGTGTACCTTTTCGACAGAAAAAGGCACACCTTTGCGAGAAGAAAATGTAATATATAATCAGGAAATGAAGAGATCATTTCCATGATTACCGATAAAAATAAGTTATACGGAAAACAACAGCTGATCATACGTCGGATATGGAAGATATTCATCCGGAATTTTCATTTCAGCAGCATTGGCTGCAAGTCGCAATTCTTCCATGACAGCGAGTACTTTATCGTGACATAAATCAGCAGCTGTCTGAATATCAGAAAGTTTTAAAATTTCTTCAGTTGCTTTGTTTAAAGAACGAATTCCTTTTGTGATCGCCTCATACGATTCTGACAAAGAGGTAACGAGTGCTTCCTCTTCGCTGACAGAGACAGACGGCAAAAATGCCTTCTTTTCACATGCATTTTTGGAGATTGCTGCTGCGTATGCAGAAAGTGACGGAAGGAAATCTTTTGTCAACATTTCCTGCATCGTGCGGGATTCAATCTCGATAGTTTTGACGTAATTCTCCAGCAAAATTTCGTAGCGGGAGAAGATTTCTTCTTTTGTGAGAATGTGATGTTTCGTAAAGAGCGCGATATTCTTCTCAGAAATAAATTCTTTCATAGCTTCCGGAGTGGAAACAAGATTGTAAAGACCGCGTTCTTTGGCCTCTTGTACCCATTCTTCGGTATAACCGTTGCCGTTAAAGATGATCTTTTTATGTTTTTTAATGGCACGTTTAATCAATTCGTGGACAGCCGTCTTTAACTGATCGGCAGGCGTATCCTTGAGTTCGTCGTAAAACTGAGAAAGTGCTTCCGCCACAGCAGTATTTAAAATAATATTTGGTGTCGCAACAGAAGCAGAAGAACCTAACATACGGAACTCAAATTTATTTCCGGTAAACGCAAACGGTGAAGTACGGTTACGGTCTGTCGTATCTTTGATAAAATGAGGAAGTACATGTGCGCCAGTTTCTAACTGTACGCGTTCCTGCTCACCAAAGTAAGTATCGTTTTCGATCGATTTTAGAATCTGGGTCAGCTCATCTCCAAGGAAGATAGAAACAATTGCCGGCGGTGCTTCATTTCCGCCAAGACGGTGATCGTTTCCGGCTGAAGCGGCTGAAATTCTCATTAAATCTGCATAATCATCGACAGCCTTGATAACAGCCATGAGGAATACCAGAAACTGAATATTTTCAGAAGGCGTTTTTCCGGGATCTAAAAGGTTTCCGCCTTCATTTGTCGTCATAGACCAGTTGTTATGTTTTCCGCTTCCGTTGATCCCTTCAAATGGTTTTTCGTGAAGCAGACATACAAGTCCATGGCGTTCTGCAACTTTTTTCATCATCTCCATCGTAAGCTGGTTATGATCTACAGCAACATTCACGGTATCTAATACCGGTGCAAGTTCATGCTGGGAAGGAGCAACTTCATTGTGTTTTGTTTTGGCCGGAATGCCAAGTTTCCATAATTCTTCATCGAGATCATGCATATAGGCAGCAATTTTTGGCTTTAATGCACCGAAATAATGATCTTCCATCTCCTGTCCTTTGGGAGCCGGAGCGCCGAATAGAGTACGACCGCAGAAGATAAAGTCACGGCGTTTCTGATACAGATTTTTATCAACCAGAAAATATTCCTGTTCCGGACCAACAGTTGCAGACACACCGGTAACTTTGTCATTGCCCAGAAGTTTTAAAATTTTGAGCGCCTGTGCGTTTAAAGCCTCCATAGAACGCAGCAGAGGTGTCTTTTTGTCGAGCGCTTCTCCGCTGTAAGAGCAGAAGGCAGTTGGAATATATAAGGTGTGATCTTTAATAAAGGCAGGAGAAGTAGGATCCCATGCAGTGTAGCCTCTCGCTTCAAAGGTAGCGCGAAGACCTCCGGAAGGAAAACTAGAAGCATCCGGTTCGCCTTTGACGAGTTCTTTTCCGGAGAAATTCATAATAACTTCCCCATCTCCTGTAGGAGAAATAAAACTGTCATGCTTTTCAGCAGTATAACCTGTCATAGGCTGGAACCAATGGGTAAAGTGTGTTGCTCCATTTTCTACGGCCCATTCTTTCATTGCTACGGCGACAGAATTTGCAACGTCTAACTCCAGATGAGTTCCGTTCTGCATTGTCTTTTTCAAAGCTTTATACATATCTTTTGGTAATTTATTGCGCATAACTTTATCGTTAAATACGAGACTTCCGTATAAAGCAGGGATATCTTTTACATCTGTTGACATAATAGCTGCACTCCTTTCTGTGTAAGTCAGCTGCATGGATCGGTTGATTTGATATTTCTGTGTAAAAAAGAAAAGACAACTGACTAAATGATCTTTATGAAACAAGAAAAAAGGCACTTTGGAAGTATCCAAAGCGCCCTTGCTTATGAACAGTAGTATACACAAAAACTGAAATTTGTCAATGTCTCTTTTGAAAAAAATGAAAAAAATTTTTTCAGGAGAGCGCTTCAGGGCTTGACAAATGAGATTGTTTTCATTATACTGCCGTGTATAAGCAAAGGCGCTTGGACGAATACTCCAGGTGCCTCTTTTTTATTTCATAGAAACTTTTTTCGTTTTTGGCGAAATAAAAAATAAAGAAAACTTCTGACAGAAGAAAAAATTTCTGAGAGAAGACAGAAAAAAAGTAACTTCTGACAGAAAAAGCTTCTTGACAGAAGAAGCCTGCAGTGAAGAAGGAGGAAAATGTAATGGCAGTGAAATATGTATTTGTGACGGGAGGAGTCGTATCCGGTCTGGGAAAAGGCATTACGGCAGCTTCTCTGGGGCGTCTTATGAAAGCGCGCGGATATCAGGTTACGATGCAGAAATTTGATCCGTACATTAATGTAGACCCCGGAACGATGAACCCAATCCAGCATGGAGAAGTATTTGTTACCGATGATGGGACAGAGACAGATTTGGATTTGGGACATTATGAACGCTTTATCGATGAAAGTCTTGGAAAAAATTCAAATGTAACAACAGGAAAAATTTACTGGTCTGTACTTAACAAAGAGCGCCATGGAGACTACGGCGGAGGCACAGTCCAGGTGATTCCGCATATTACAAATGAAATCAAAAGCCGATTTTACCGACCGACCTTCCCGGACGAAGAAAAAATTGCCATCATTGAAGTGGGAGGAACAGCAGGCGATATCGAAAGTCAGCCTTTTTTAGAAGCAATTCGTCAGTTTCAGCA
Organism: uncultured Lachnospiraceae bacterium; assembly: GCA_944376425.1. Lineage (GTDB taxonomy): Bacteria > Bacillota > Clostridia > Lachnospirales > Lachnospiraceae > JAGZHZ01. The sequence continues at coordinate 14,474 of CALWCS010000149.1, forward strand.
TGAAGTGGGACATGACAATGCTATTTTGATTCATGTTACGTTAATCCCGTATCTGAAAGCTTCCGGAGAATTAAAGACAAAGCCGACACAGATGAGTGTAAAAGAACTTCAGGGAAGAGGATTGCAGCCCGACATTTTAGTATGTCGCAGCGAATATCCGATATCGCAGGATATTCGGGATAAAGTTGCTTTGTTTTGTAATGTTCCTGGAAAATATGTAATGCAGAACCTGGACGTAGAATATCTATACGAAGCGCCGCTTGCAATGGAAAAGGAGCATCTGGCCCAGGCAGTATGTGAATGTCTGAAACTGCCGTGTCCAAGCCCCGATTTAAAAGATTGGCAGGATATGGTAGACTCTTTAAAAAATCCGACTGACTTGGTAGAGATTGCAATGGTCGGAAAGTATACACAGCTCCATGATGCCTATTTAAGTGTGGTAGAAGCATTAAAACACGGCGGAATCGCAGAGCATGTCAGTGTAAAAATACGCTGGATCGATTCCGAAGAAGTGACAAAAGAAAATGCAGAAGAAAAATTAAAAGAAGTAGATGGCATCTTGGTACCTGGCGGATTTGGAAAGCGCGGAACAGAAGGAATGATTGCGGCGATCCAGTATGCAAGAACGCATAACATTCCATTTCTTGGAATTTGTCTGGGGATGCAGATGGCAATTGTGGAATATGCAAGAAATGTTTTGGAATTTCACGATGCAGACAGTATTGAATTAAATCCGAATACGCTTCATCCAATGATTTCACTGATGCCGGATCAAAACGGAGTGGAAAATTTAGGAGGAACGTTAAGACTGGGCGCTTACCCATGTGTGCTGAAAGAAAAAACGAAAGCATTTGAAACGTACGGAAAAAAAGAGATCACAGAACGTCACAGACATCGCTACGAGGTGAATAATGACTACCGGGTTCCAATCGAGGAGCATGGAATGGTTTTATCAGGGCTTTCTCCTGACGGTCGGATTGTTGAGATGATAGAACTGCCGGATCATCCATATTTTATAGGGACACAGGGACATCCGGAGTTTAAATCAAGACCAAATCATGCTCATCCGCTGTTTCGCGGACTGGTTTTTGCAGCGATAGAAGAAAAAAGAAAGAGAGGTTGACAATATGAGAAGAGAACAAGGATTATATCGGCAGGAGTTTGAACATGATAACTGCGGTATCGGAGCAGTGATTAACAAAGAAGGAATCAAAAGCCACAAGACCTTGGAAAACGCACTGAAGATTGTGGAAAATCTGGAGCACCGCGCTGGAAAAGATGCAGAAGGGAAAACAGGAGACGGCGTTGGAATCTTACTCCAGATTTCTCATAAATTTTTCAGCAAGGTATGTCAGCCTCTGGGAATTAAACTTGGAGGAGAAAGAGAATACGGAATCGCGATGCTGTTTTTGCCCCAGGATGAACTGCAAAGCAACCAGGCAAAAAAAATGTTTGAAATTATCACAGAAAAAGAAGGACTGGAATTTTTAGGATACCGTGAAGTCCCGGTGTATCCCGAAGTGTTAGGACATAAAGCAAGAGAATGTATGCCTCATATTGTACAGGCATTTATCAAGAAACCCGAAGAGATGGAAAAAGGATTGGAATTTGACCGGAAATTATATCTGGCACGGCGGGTTTTTGAACAGAGTAACGATAATACGTATGTCGCTTCTATGTCCAGCAGGACGATTGTATATAAAGGAATGTTTCTGGTAGGTCAGCTGCGTACTTTTTTTGCAGATTTACAGGATGAAGATTATGAAACGGCAATGGCAATGGTTCATTCCAGATTCAGCACAAATACAAATCCAAGCTGGGAGAGGGCACATCCAAACCGTCTGATTGTACACAATGGAGAGATCAACACGATCCGCGGAAATGCGGACAAAATGCTGGCGCGTGAAGAGACTATGGAATCCGATCACTTAAAAGATCAGATGTATAAAATCCTGCCGGTTGTAGATACGAGAGGATCTGACTCTGCAATGTTGGACAACACGCTGGAGTTTTTAATGATGAGTGGAATGGATCTGCCGCTCGCTGTTATGATTACAATTCCTGAGCCATGGTCAAACAATCATACCATTTCTCAGGAAAAAAGAGACTTTTATCAATATTATGCGACGATGATGGAACCGTGGGATGGACCGGCGTCAATTGTTTTTTCGGACGGAGATGTGATGGGAGCTGTTTTGGATCGGAACGGGCTTCGTCCGTCCAGATATTATATATTGAAAAACGGAGATCTTATTTTATCTTCAGAAGTAGGCGTCTTAAAAGTTCCGGAGGAAGAAATTATTGTAAAAGAAAGACTTCACCCGGGGAAAATGCTTCTTGTCGATACGACGAAAGGAAAAATTATGTTAGACGATGAGATCAAGGAGTATTACGCAAAGAGACAGCCTTACGGAGAATGGCTCGACAGCAATCTGGTAGAATTAAAAGATTTAAAGATTCCAAACAGAAGAGTGGAAAACAATACGCCGCAGGAGCGCAGACGTTTACAGAAAGCATTTGGATATACGTATGAAGAATACCGCAAATCGATTTATCATATGGCTTTAAATGGAGCAGAGGCAACCGCGGCAATGGGAAGTGATATTCCGCTTGCTGTTCTCTCAAAAAAATATAATCCGCTGTTTTCTTACTTTAAACAACTGTTTGCACAGGTTACAAATCCGCCGATTGATGCGATCCGAGAAGAAATTGTAACGTGTACGGCCGTCTACGTAGGAAAAAATGGAAATCTTTTGGAAGAATGTCCGGAAAACTGTCAAGTCTTAAAGATTCATAATCCGATTCTGACGAATATTGACATGATGAAGATTAAAAATATGAAGATCAAAGGTTTCCAGGTCGCTGTGGTACCGATTACGTACTACAAGAGTACAAAGCTAGAAAGAGCAATTGACCGCTTGTTTGTGGAAGTAGACAAAGCTTATAAAGACGGTGCAAATATTCTTGTTTTATCAGACCGCGGCGTCGATGAAAATCATGTGCCGATTCCGTCTTTGCTTGCTGTCTCGGCAGTTCATCAGCATTTGGTAAGGACGAAAAAACAAAGCTCTCTGACGCTGATTTTGGAATCCGGAGAACCAAGAGAGGTGCATCACTTTGCAACTCTTTTAGGATATGGCGCATGTGCGGTGAATCCTTATCTTGCTCAGGAGACGATTGAGGAATTGATCGAAGAAGGAATTTTGGATAAAGAATACTCGGCAGCTGTAGACGATTACAATAACGCGATTTTGCATGGAATTGTAAAAATTGCTTCTAAGATGGGAATCTCAACGATTCAGTCGTATCAGGGCGCAAAGATCTTTGAAGCAATCGGAATCTCAAAAGAAGTCATCGATAAATATTTTTCAGGAACGGTCAGCCGTGTTGGCGGTATTACAATAGAAGACATCGCAAAAGAAGTGGACAGCCGCCATTCTAAAGCATTTGATCCGCTCGGGCTTGAGACAGATCTGACGTTAGACAGCATGGGAAAACATAAAATGAGAAGAGACGGGGAAGAACACCGTTATAACCCTCAGACGATTCATCTGCTTCAGCAATCGACAAAGACAGGAAATTATCAGATGTTTAAGCAGTATACGGAGTTGGTAGATGAAGAGCGAAGCGGAAATTTAAGAAGTTTGATTGATTTTAATTATCCGGAAACGGGAATTCCGATCGAAGAAGTAGAAAGCGTAGATGAGATTGTAAAGAGATTTAAGACAGGAGCTATGTCGTATGGATCAATTTCTCAGGAAGCACACGAGACGCTTGCGATAGCCATGAACCGTCTGAAAGGAAAATCGAATACAGGAGAAGGCGGAGAAAGTGAAGACCGCCTGGATAGTGCAGGAAGTGAAATCGATCGGTGCTCGGCAATTAAACAGGTTGCCTCAGCGCGATTTGGAGTAACGAGCCGATATTTAGTCAGTGCAAAAGAGATTCAGATTAAAATGGCACAGGGAGCAAAACCGGGAGAAGGCGGACATCTGCCGGCAAAGAAAGTATATCCTTGGATTGCCAAGACAAGACATTCCACTCCGGGTGTCAGCCTGATTTCACCGCCGCCTCACCATGACATTTACTCCATCGAAGATCTGGCACAGTTGATTTACGATTTGAAAAATTCCAATAAATATGCCAGAATTTCTGTCAAACTTGTTTCAGAGGCAGGGGTTGGAACCGTCGCAGCAGGCGTGGCAAAAGCCGGAGCACAAGTTGTTTTGATTTCCGGATATGATGGAGGAACCGGAGCTGCTCCGGAAAGCTCGATTCACGAAGCAGGGCTTCCATGGGAACTGGGACTTGCAGAGACTCATCAGACCTTATTAATGAATGGGCTTAGAAACCGCGTTACAGTAGAGACAGACGGAAAACTGATGAGCGGAAGAGACGTAGCAATTGCAGCGTTACTGGGAGCAGAAGAATTTGGATTTGCGACAGCGCCGCTGGTAACCTTGGGATGTGTGATGATGCGTGTCTGCAATCTGGATACGTGTCCAGTCGGCGTTGCAACTCAAAATCCGGAACTGAGAAAACGCTTTAGAGGAAAACCGGAATATGTCATAAACTTTATGCGCTTTATTGCGCAGGAACTGCGGGAATATATGGCGAGACTGGGTGTACGTACAGTCGAAGAGATGGTAGGAAGAAGTGATCTTTTAAAGAGAAAGGAACATCCGGAAAGTCAGATGGCGGATAAGATTGATCTGAGCGCGATCTTAAATAATCCATTCGCTAATAAAAAACAGAAAGTGACGTTTGATCCAAAGAAAGTGTATGATTTTCATCTGGAGAAAACAATGGACGAGAAAGTGCTGCTCAAAAAGATCGGAGATCAGATGAGAAAAGGGGAAAAAGCATCTTTGAGTGTAAAGGTCGGAAATACAGATCGTTCCTTTGGAACGATTTTTGGAGCAGAGCTGACAAGATGTCATAAAGACGGGCTGCCGGAAGACACGATTCAGATTCAGTGCGAAGGCGCGGGCGGACAGAGCTTTGGAGCTTTTATTCCAAAAGGAATGACGCTAAGTCTTTGCGGAGACACGAATGATTATTTCGGAAAAGGTCTCTCAGGCGGAAAACTGATTTTATATCCTCCGAAAAAACGCGGATACCGTGCACAAGAAAATATTATAGCCGGAAATGTGGCTTTGTATGGTGCGACAAGCGGAAAAGTATTTATCAACGGAATTGCAGGAGAACGGTTTGCAGTTCGTAATTCCGGAGCATTTGCCGTTGTGGAAGGTGTCGGTGAACACGGATGTGAATACATGACAGGAGGACGCGTCGTAATTCTTGGATCGACCGGAAAGAATTTTGCAGCAGGCATGAGCGGCGGAATTGCCTATGTCTTGGATGAAAAAAATGATCTGTATCACAATCTGAACAAAGAGATGATTTCTATTGAAAAGGTAGAAGATAAATTTGAAATTCAAGAATTGCAGGATTTAATTCAGGAACATGTAGAGGCAACGGGATCGGAGAGAGGAAAACAGGTGCTGGATTCCTTTGCGGAATATTTACCGAAATTTAAAAAGATTATTCCAAATGACTATAAAAAGATGATGATCTTAAGCGCAAAGCTGGAAGAAAAAGGAATGAGTGCAGAACAGGCACAGATGGAAGCTTTCTATGAAAGCTTTCAGAATTAGGAGGGCGAAGATATGGGAAAACCTACGGGATTTTTAGAATATGAGAGAAAAAACGCAAAGGTCGAGGAACCGCTGTCTAGAATCAAACATTTTCGTGAATTTCGAACAATGCTCTCAAAAGAAGAACAAAAAAAACAAGGGGCACGCTGCATGGAATGCGGCGTTCCATTCTGCCAGTCCGGAATGATGATCGCAGGGATGGCTTCCGGATGTCCGTTGCACAATCTGGTACCAGAGACAAATGATCTGGTGTATCATGGAAATTGGGAAAAGGCATATGAAAGACTGACGAAAACGCACTGCTTTCCGGAGTTTACATCAAGAGTATGCCCGGCGCTTTGTGAAGCAGCATGTACGTGTAATTTAAACGGAGATCCTGTTTCTGTTAAAGAAAATGAAAAGGTGATTATAGAGACGGCTTTTGAAAACGGCTGGGTAGTTCCAAAAGCACCTAAGACAAGAACCGGGAAAAAAGTTGCGATAGTAGGAAGCGGACCTTCCGGACTTGCCGCAGCACTGCAGTTAAATAAAAGGGGACATTTGGTGACTGTATTTGAAAGAAAAGACAGGATCGGCGGATTGCTGCGCTATGGGATTCCAAATATGAAACTGGACAAAAAAGTAATCGATCGCAGGATCAAACTGATGCAAGAGGAAGGAATCGTATTTCGGACGGGAGTCGACGTTGGGAAGGATATCAAAGCCGAAGAACTTCTAAAAGAATTTGACCGTGTTATCCTTGCATGCGGCGCTTCGAATCCAAGGGATTTAAAAGTGCCGGGAAGAGAGGCGAAAAATATTTTCTTTGCGGTAGACTTTTTGTCTATGGTGACAAAGAGTCTGCTGGATTCAGAGTTTCAGGATCAGAAATGTGATTTTGTCAGGGGAAAAGATGTGGTTGTAATAGGAGGAGGCGATACAGGAAATGACTGTGTTGGAACCTCTATCCGTTTAGGAGCAAAATCAGTAGTCCAGCTTGAGATGATGCCGAAAGCGCCAGATAGCCGTACTCCGAATAATCCATGGCCTGAATGGCCGCGTATCTGCAAGACTGATTACGGTCAGGAAGAGGCAATCGCTGTATTTGGACATGATCCACGTATTTACCAGACAACAGTGACAGAATTTATCAAAGATGAAGCTGGAAATGTACAGAAAGCAAAACTGGTAACGTTAGAACCCAAAAAAGATGAGGCGACAGGACGGATGAATATGGTTCCGGTCAAAGGCTCGGAGAAAATTATCAGCGCACAGGTGGTACTGATTGCAGCCGGATTTCTGGGAAGTCAAAAATATGTGACAGATGCATTTAAAGTGGCAGTCAATGAGAGAACAAATGTCAAGACGGAACCAGACCAATATGAGACGAGTGTTCCAAGAGTCTTTACAGCGGGAGATATGCACAGAGGACAGTCGCTCGTTGTATGGGCAATTCAGGAAGGAAAAAAAGCAGCACATGCCGTTGATGAGTCCTTAATGGGATACACAAATCTGAACTGACAAAAAGACAGCTCAGATTTACCTCCCATAAAGAAAGAATTTGCAGCAAAGATGTCAAAATAAAAAACGAATCTGCAAAAGAAAAAAGTTTGAGATCAGATCCAGTCTTTTGCTTCCAGAATATATTCCTTTGGGATATCGTAAGCAAGCCAGATGTCGTTTTTTGCATGGTAGAAGGCATAACCGTCTTCTGCCATTTTTTTTGCATCAATGATGATGACAGCAGGCGGTGTATGACGCCGCATTGCTTTTGCGCGTGCAACTTCAGGAGAGTCGGTCAAAAAGACATGGTCACGTTTTTGCCTGTGAATTCCACTGGCTAAAATACTGTCCTTTACCTGACGTTCTGTTCCGTGGTAGAGGATATCAGGAGGAGTATTGGGAGAGCCGCATAAATCTTCCAGTCTCAGTCCGATGGAATGACCGTAGTCGGCACGCACTTTGGCATGAGATTCATCGGAAAAAGAATAGCGCTCATTTGTAAGAATTTCTGACTCAAACTGTTCGATGGTGTAGGATGGTTTTCTGCTTTGGATTGCATCAAAGAGCTTAGAAGTTTCCACCCATCCGGCAGGGTCAACAGTAAGATCGGCAAGGGCAGGATTATGCCGCAAAACTTTTGAGATAAAATGAGAAGGGTTTATTTTTTTAGTCATATTGATGTCTCCTTACGTTATTTTCTTAATTGTATAACAAATCTTGTCTCCGATACAATAAAAAAAATCATAGATGTGCGCTCACGCAAGAAAAATAAAGCTGTATCACCATGTTTTTTTATATTAAAGTGATTTATTTACAATTTTTTCTCTCAATCATCAAATTTGTGAAAAGATTAACGAAATCACAGACGAAACAAACTTTTCAATATTAAAAAAATAAATTACGGTATGATCTCTTAGCAGGCTCCCTTCTGAGCAGACAGGCAAGGAAACAAAAATGTGTCTCTTAGAAGGGAGCATTTTGCTGTTTCATCCGTCTGTGTATCATTGCAGATATTAAGAGACTTGGCTTTTATCACAGCAAAAAGCGGCAGTTTGATGTATAATAGAATGAAAAATATAAAATAAGAGGGAAAGGAAAAGAAAAAGTGGAAAGAAAAGTAATGTTTCACCAGGGGGATTGCGTGGGAATTGTAGCAAGTTCCAATGGACTAAAGAAAGAACAGGAAAAAGAAGTGGAGCAGTTAAAAAGCAGACTTTTCCATATGGGGCTGGTACCTGTGTTAAGTCCGCATATTTATCAAAGATGTTCGATCTTTTCAGGAAACGCCAAGGAGCGTGCCGAGGATCTGATGCAGTTTTTCAAAGAGAAAAAGATCAGAGCAATTTTTGATATTTCAGGAGGAGATGTCGCCAACGAGCTTTTAGAGTATCTGGACTATAAAACGATCAGAGAGTCTGAGAAACTTTTTTTTGGGTATAGTGATCTGACAGTACTGTTAAATGGAATTTATCAGAAAACAGGGCTTTGTACTTATCTCTATCAAGTGAGAAATCTGGTGAAAGATCAGGAAAACGGACAGAAAAAACGGTTTATGGAAACTTTTTTTGATGGAGGAAGTTCTCTGTATGAGACAAGCTGGAAGTTTATTCAGGGAGAACGGATAGAGGGAATTGCTGTCGGAGGAAATATCCGATGCTTCTTAAAACTTGCGGGAACGCCATATTTTCCGGATGTGACAGACAAAGTATTGTTTTTAGAATCATTTGGCGGTGAAGAGGGAGTAATGACAGCTTTTTTTACACAGCTTCGACAAATGGGAGTTTTTGAGAAAATTCAGGGGATTTTACTTGGAACTTTTACAAAGATGCAGCAAGAAAAACGAGCGATTTCGATTGAAACTTTGGTGCAGAAAATTGTGGATCATCCATCGCTCCCGATTGCAAAAACAGAACAGATTGGACACGGGACAGATGCGAGATGTTTTATAATCGGATCATGGCTGCAAATTCAAAAGAAAACTACTTGACAAACAACAAAAGTTATAGTAGACTAACCATAGTTAGTAAGGACTAATTTTTTGAGAATTTTCGAAAGCGGATTTTAAAATCCGCTTTCAATTAGCAAACTAAGTTAGCATATGCTAATTAATAAAGACTAAAAGGAGATGAAATATGAGTGTTGTAATCATAGGCGGTCATGATCGCATGGTCTGTCAGTATAAAAAGATATGCAAAAACTTTAACTGCAAAGCAAAAGTATTTACTCAGATGTCTGCCGATTTGAACAAACAGCTGGGAAGTCCTGATTTATTTGTGTTGTTTACAAATACAGTTTCTCATAAAATGGTTCGCTGTGCGATGGAAGAAGCAAAGAGAAACAACACTCAGGTGGTACGATGCCACAGCAGCAGCGGAAGTGCATTAGCTGAGATTTTACAGCAGCAGACACAGAAGACGGATGCGAAGAACTAAAAGACAGTTTATGAAAAATTATTTCAAAATATCGGAGCACATAAAAAGTGTGCCAAAAAGAAGAAGGAGTGAATATGATGCCTTTGACAATGGCAAAAACTGGAGAGATCAATTCCATTAAGAGAATAGGCGGAAAAGACGATGTGAGACGTTTCCTGGAAAGCCTTGGATTTGTAGTGGGAAGCGATGTTGTGCTTGTCTCCGAGAATAACGGAAATGTAATTGTAAATATAAAAGAATCTCGCGTTGCAATCAGTAAAGAGATGGCAAACAAAATTTTGATTTAATGCAGAAAAAATAGAAAATTTGCATAATAGAATCTGGTAAAGAGAGTGAATCTTACATAATTCACTGAATATAAAGAATATAGAAATGAAATAGGAGAAAAAAACATGCGGACACTGAAAGAAGTAAAATGCGGAGAGAATGTCTCTGTCGTAAAACTGAATGGAGAAGGTGCCGTGAAACGGCGGATTATGGATATGGGGATTACAAAAGGAACCTCAATTTATGTCAGAAAGGTTGCGCCGCTTGGGGACCCGATTGAAGTAACCGTGCGGGGGTATGAGCTTTCTCTGCGGAAAGCAGATGCAGAGATGATAGAAGTAAAATAAAGACCGATGACTGATTTCGATGGCGTCGGCAGGTAGTCAGCAGCAAAGCAGAGCGAGAGGATCTGTTTTGATAAAATGTGTGGTTAGCAATTGCTAATCAGAAAGAGAGGAAAAGATGTCGGTGAAAATTGCACTTGCAGGAAATCCAAACAGTGGAAAAACAACACTGTTTAACGCACTGACCGGATCAAATCAGTTTGTGGGGAACTGGCCAGGAGTTACGGTGGAAAAAAAGGAAGGAAAATTAAAAGGTCATAAAGATGTCATTATTATGGACCTTCCGGGAATTTATTCTCTGTCGCCTTATACGTTGGAAGAGGTAGTGGCCAGAAATTATTTGATCGGAGAAAAACCGGACGCAATTTTAAATATTGTAGACGGAACGAATCTGGAGAGAAACCTTTATCTGAGTACACAGTTGATGGAGCTTGGCATACCAGTTGTGATGGCAATCAATATGATGGACTTGGTCAATAAGAACGGGGATCAGATTGACCTTGCGAAATTGAAAAAATCTTTAGGATGCGAAGTGGTTGAAATTTCAGCCTTAAAAGGAACTGGAATCAAAGAAGCGGCGGAAAAAGCAGTCCATGTGGCACAGACAAGAAGAGGCAGCGCTCCGGTTCATAAATTTAAACAGGAGACAGAGGCAGCTCTTGAAGAAATCGAAGGAATGTTAGGCGGCGATGTTCCGGCAGAACAGAGAAGATTCTATGCGATTAAACTGTTTGAGCGTGATGATAAAATTGCAGCCCAGATGAAAAATGCTCCTAATGTAGAATCAATTATTAAAAGAGCAGAAGAAGCAGAGGATGATGATTCAGAAAGCATCATCACAAATGAGAGATATTATTATATTGCATCTATTATTTCAGGATGCTATCATAAGAAGAATAAAGGACAGCTTTCCGTGTCAGATAAAATTGACCGTGTGGTCACAAACAGATGGGCAGCTCTGCCGATTTTCGCAGTAGTAATGTTTTTGGTATATTATGTTTCTGTCACGACAGTTGGCTCTTGGGCAACAGACTGGGTAAATGACAATCTGTTTGGAGAGGGATGGAGTTTCTTTGGAATTGCCGTTCCAAGTATTCCGGATTTAGTAACCAGCGGATTAGAAGCGATCAACTGCGCAGCATGGCTGCAAGGACTGATTGTTGACGGAATTGTGGCAGGAGTCGGAGCAGTATTAGGATTTGTACCGCAGATGCTGGTACTCTTTATCTTCCTTGCCTTTTTGGAGTCCTGCGGTTATATGGCAAGAATTGCATTTATTATGGACCGTATCTTCCGCAAATTTGGTCTCTCTGGAAAATCGTTTATCCCAATGCTGATTGGAACAGGATGCGGTGTGCCTGGCGTTATGGCTTCCAGAACAATTGAAAATGACCGCGACAGAAAAATGACAATTATGACGACGACTTTTATCCCGTGCAGCGCAAAGATGCCGATCATTGCTTTAATCGCAGGAGCCCTGTTCGGAGGAGCGGCATGGGTTGCACCAAGCGCATATTTTGTAGGCGTTGCTGCAATTATCTGCTCTGGAATCATTTTAAAGAAAACAAAAATTTTTGCAGGAGATCCGGCACCATTCGTTATGGAACTTCCTGCGTATCATCTGCCTACAGTAGGAAACGTACTCAGAAGTATGTGGGAGCGCGGATGGTCTTTCATTAAGAAAGCCGGAACAGTAATTTTATTATCTACTATTTTTGTATGGTTTACCTCAAATTTTGGATTTGTAGACGGAAGATTCGGCATGGTAGAAGATTTATCCGATGGAATCCTTGCTACAATCGGAAGAGGAATTGCATGGATCTTTGCACCGCTTGGATGGGGCGAATGGAGAGCAGCAGTTGCGACGATTACGGGACTTGTTGCAAAGGAAAATGTAGTAGGAACATTTGGTATTTTGTATGGATTTGCAGAAGTTGCAGAAAATGGAGAAGAAATCTGGGGAACGCTTGCCGGCAGCATGACAACCGTTGCAGCTTATTCATTCTTGGTATTTAATTTACTGTGTGCTCCTTGCTTTGCAGCAATCGGCGCGATCAAAAGAGAGATGAACAATGGAAAATGGACTTGGATTGCAATCGGATATCAGACAGTACTGGCATATGCAGCAGCACTTTGTATCTATCAGTTTGGAACTCTGTTTACAGGAGGAGAATTTGGAATTGGCACAGTAGCGGCCATCATCGTGTTTGCAGTTTTCTTATATCTGCTGTTCCGTCCATATCGAGAGAGCCAGCGCTTAAGTGTGAAGTCAATGAAAACAGCCGTCTGAGAATTTAGGGTAAAACAGTTGGAAATTTCTAAACAAGAAAGAAAAAAGGAACATGAGAGAAATTGCCGGGAAGAAATCTTCCTGGCAATTTCAGCAGGAAAGGAGTAGATTGCAGTATGGCAGGAACGATTTTTGTACTTTTGGTTGTCATTATTTTAGCGGGACTTGCCGTCAGAAGCATTCAGAAGCAGAAAAAAAGCGGGGGATGCGGCGGAAGCTGCAGTGGATGTTCAGGAGCATGTATGTATCACACAAAAGATATGAAAAAATAAAAAAAGGGATGATACAAATACCGGATCGATCGGCAGGTAAAATGTATCATCCCTTTTTGAATGTGTGCGATGCCGCTGCTATTTGCTGAATTCCTGAATTCCCTCCAGAAGTTCAGGGACTGTTTCGCTGTGTTCTAAAACGTGGTGTTTAAAAGCATCGAAACTTTCCGCACTGATTACATGTTCCATCCGACAGGCATCCTCCGAAGCGGTTTTCGGATTGACACCTAGATAAATCAGCCAGTTGGAGAGCAGTGTATGACGTTCATAGATGGTATTTGCGATATTGAATCCAGCTTCCGTCAAAGTAATATAACCATCGCTGTCTACTTTTATATAACCATTTTCACGCAGATTTTTCATGGCAACACTGACACTTGGTTTTGAAAACTCAAGCTCATTTGCGATATCAATGGAGCGGACATGTGCTTGTCTTTGACTCAAGATTAAGATTGTCTCAAGATAATTTTCAGCAGATTCCTGAATTTTCAATTAATAACACCCCCATTCTCAAAGAAAACTAAGATTAGGATATCATGTTTTGGGATGAAATACAATAAAGAAAAAAGATAGGGTTTACGATTCGAGCAATGCAATCGCACGTTTATATTTTTTGATTCGCCGTCTGGAATATTCATCTAAACAGGAAAGCCGGGTAGTATCACTGTTGTGCGCCAGGTCGGCAAGCTTGATTTTTCGGGCAAGTTCATTGGATTTTAACTGTTGAATATATTCAAGATAAGGAACATTTTTGTTGTGAGTCAGCAAAGAGAGCGCTTCCAGAACTGGATCGGGGAATCCCTCTGCTTTTAGATCTTCTAAAGAAATGCTGCCATCTTCAATGACATCATGGAGTAAGGCCGTAATGACGGAATATTCTGTGTCCATCTGTTCGGCGAGGTGAAGCGGATGGAAGATATAAGGTATACCACCTTTATCTAATTGGTTTTTGTGAGCCTGGTAAGCAATTTTCATTGCTTTTTTGCTTAATTCTGTATAAACCATCGTAACCTCCTAACGACGATTCTAGAGAAATATTTCTAAAACTCTAGTACGCTCAGTGCTTTTGACCCGGAGAAACTGGCGGACAGATCTCCGGATCAAACTATAAGTTTGCTACTTTTATGGTATCATAAATAAAAAGAACTTACAAGAAAACAATCAGCTTTTTTGTGGAAAAAACAGGATAAATGCGTTATACTGATAAAAAAATCAAGAAGAAAGGAAAAGTGATATGGAGAGAAA
>CALWCS010000150.1 GCA_944376425.1 uncultured Lachnospiraceae bacterium
CCCTAAAAGCTCCTGGACGATTTTTTCTTTCTCTAAGATGGTAGCAGGAGTGAAACGGTGTTAACGATTATTTATGATTTTAGTGATGGGAGAAGGATCTAACTGATAAAAAGGGAAATATTTCATTCCGAATCAAAAACTGATAGATAAATCTGTAGAAATTCTTTCTTCCTGAGTCAGAAGGAAAGAAAAGTAAAAGAAAATGATTTTTGCATATGCTTCAGAAAATGGCATTGATATTTGATGTACCGGGTTCTTTTGTTTTGCTATGAAAAAACCTCTCCCAATGTTAGATTTTTTTCTAACTTTTGGGAGAGGTTCAGATTTTATTATACAAAACCTTTCAGGGATGGTATTTCATACGTAATACTTCACGGTACCCCATACTTTCAGTTTCATCCCGGTTGCGGGGGCGTTTTATCATTCATCCATTGCTTCATTCTCGTACTTGTAGTAACAATTCCTTCAATTTTATTTGGAAGATTCGGTGTTTAGGATCCGGGTAACTTCAATATTTCAATCAGTCTTTCAAGTTCTACCGGCTTTTGCCGTATGAAAAGATCTTGTCTTCCTTTACATTCATGAATTTTTGCTAGATAGGATACTATCTTGGTATCACACATTCTCTCAGATAATTTCATATAGTCAAACTTTCTTATCTTAGGATATCTGGGCTGAGACAGTTTCGTTTTTTCATCCGGTCTTTTTCCCTTTCGTCTATATGGTATCTTGATCTGAATGAAAAATACAATCAGTGGACGATGAAATTATTTTTTGTTTTCTCTCAACGATATGACGTCCTAAAGAAGTTCAGACGAAACCTGAACGATGATACTTGTAGATGATACTTGTAGATGATACTTGCAGGGACAGTAAAAGTATTTTGTTATGTTCTGTATAAATATGACAATATATCATTTCGTTTTTTTGAAAAAAGTAAAAAAATATTACTAAAAATCTAATTTTATTCTTGTATTTTTAGCTGTTTTGTCAAAAAAACGGAATGCACAGAAATTGACTTGTATTTAACGCTTCCATATAATAAAAGCAAGGAAGTCCTAAATCATTTCAATATTAATATGAAAAAAGTAAAAGAAACGCTGATCAAAGGTTGATCAGCAAAATCAATCGATTGAAAGTAAAAACAAAAAATATTTTGGCAGTACTGTGAAAAAAGAAAAAGGTGGTGTTGTTTGAAAAAGAAGAGATCTTTTTTTAGATCAGACGGAAGAGTGGATTGTTACGTATGGCTGTTGCCAATTTAGCATTTTCAAGAGAAGAGACAGACAGGCAGACAGATGTTCCGTCTGATTCTATTATAATTCATAAGGAATGATAGATTTGATAGATGGTCGAAATATAGGTAATAAGACAGCTAGAGAAAACAGCAGTTCATAAGAATGTGAGAAACAAAAATAAACAGAAAGGGTGAAAATGATGAAAAAGAAGCGCAGAAAAATATTATCTCTCGTACTGACCGTTTTGATGCTTGCATTTAGTTCTCTGAGTGTTGCGGCAGCGGAAGAAAGTGGCACAGATACAGCGGAAGCAACAGCAGGTAACACGGAAGAAGAGATTGCGGAAGAGATCGGCTCTTATATCACTTCCGGAGGTCAATTGTATGTAGGTGCGGCAGTAGAACTCATTTCTCCGCAGCCTGATATGCTGCCGATTGAACGAAAAGCATCGACGGATGTTGTCGGCATTATTGAAGATACTCATGTACGTGTCATTGCGATTGGGGATGAGACAACAACGAGTTTGATTTTAAGCTTTGAAATGGGACGTGGTCCTTACGGTCCGCAGTATGCGACAGCACTTGCAGAACATACAGGGATTGATGTAGACGCAATCTTTCTGACCGCCGGACATGTCCATGCAGCTCCGGAAATCACAAGTGAGACAGATTTGGAAGGGGACAGCAATCAGGAAAAATGGGCCGCTTATGTGATGGAACAGATGATACTTGCAACAGATGAAGCAATTGCAAATATGGAACCGGCAGAAGTGGGCATCGGATATTCTGAGAGTTATATTAGCGTGAATCGTAATGCAAACTACACAGATGCAGACGGAAACGCTTACCGCAGCTATGGTTTTAACGGCGAAGGATTTTCCGATCATACCTTGACAGCAATTGAGTTTAACAGTCTTGAGACAGGAAATCCGATTGCCTTTATCGTCAGCCATGACCTTCACAATATTGTCATGAACGCAAACGAATATTTTGATCCGGAATACGAAGGAATTAATTATACGGCAGATGAAAAATATGGCGACAGTGGTGTGTGCGGACTTCATCCAGATGTCGGAGGATTAGTTTCACTCTATCTGGAAGAAAATTATGAAGGCAGTGTTGCCTTGTGGCTGTGCGGCACAGCAGGAGATCAGGGACCGTTAGTTATGAATCAGGTTTGGACGCCGGATCCTGCGACTGGAGAACAGGAAGAAAACTATATTTCAGGCGCCAGTGTGGAAATCTGCGAGTATCTTGCAAAAATTCAGTATGCTGACGTGAAAAAGGCGTTAAATTCTATCGAAGAGTTTACTTCTACTTTAGAAATTTCTTATGCTTACGGCACATCCCTTCTTCCGCCTGCTGAAAGCGGAGGAGAAAAAGTAACGATGGGACTTCAAGTACTGAAACTTGGCGACATCGTTCTTGCAGGCACAGTGGGAGAATTGTACAGTTCCACAGGCGCTTATATGACAGAAAATTCTTTGGTTGAAGATACACTGGTGGTAAACTGTGTATGGAACAGCCATGAAACAAAAGCAAGCTATTATCCGGATTACGATGCAAGTATTTATGGGTCTGCAAACGGCTATCCGAAATATGATGCTTCTATGCTGGAGCCCGTAATGTCTGAACTGCTTAACAACCTGCTTCGTGAGATCAATGACGGATGGCAGTATCACGGCGATGGAACGGCTACAAATAAAGAGACAGGAGAAACGGTTCTTGTTGGTCTGGATAAAAATGCAGGAACGGAAGACGATAACTGTATCGTGAATCCAGCCGGTACCGTTTTACTGGAAAATGTCAATGTTTCCTGTGATGCAGACGGTGAAAAATTCGTATCTTTAGGAAATGGATTCAAACTGTATGGCGGAGATGACGGAATTCTCGGCACAACAGACGATGTGGTAAAAGGATTTGGTTCCTATCAGCAAGGACTTACAGATGAAGAAACGACAGTACAGCGGCAGGAGCCATTAGACTGGTATCTGCTTGACATTCAGGATGGAACTGCTATTTTACTGAGCAAATATCTCATTGACGGAGTTCAGTTTAATTTAAATGCAACTGACGGAAATGACTGGGCAGGCAGTAACCTGCGCAGCTGGTTAAACAGCACAGGCGGTATCAGCTCTTCCAGAAATGAGGAAGGATTTTATGATACAGCATTTACAGATGAAGAAAAGGAAAAAATTGTTCTGACAGAAGTTAACATGAATTCTGACGGTTCTTTCATTGCTTACAATACAACGAAAGAAAGCGATTGGTGGGAACGTTATACAACCAGCGGTGAAGACACTTCGGATTATGTATGGGTACTGAGTGGAGAGGAAGTCTTTGAATATTTTGGTCTAAGTCAGATCGCTACTTATGAAGAGCTAGGACATGATCCGGAAAACTATACGAACGGATATTTTGTACCGACGGAGTTTGCACATGAAGAAGCCGGTGTAAAGATTAATGAAGGCGGAAACGGTCCATCTTTTGTTGGATTTGGTGACAGCTGGACACGTTCGCCGGGACGTGAGGCAGATGAAGAAGGCAATTACTACGGTGTATTCTGGGGTTCTGTAGGATCTCTTAACTCTGGACGGACAGTTGACCGTGTCTATGGTGCGCTTCCTGCAATCACCGTTGATTTGGGACAGGATGATTCAGACTGGACATATCTCGGAGACGGAACAGCAGTCAACAGTGAGGGAAGAGTAGTATTGGTAGGTTTAGATGGTGTTGCAGACAGTGAAGATGATAATCGGATTGTAAACCCTGCAAAAACTGTTTTGATAGAAAATGTAGAGCTTTCTTATGATGAAGAAGGAGTCGTTTACGTAGACCTTGGCAATGGATTTAAACTGTATGGCGGAGCTGACGGTCTGCTGGGAACACAAGATGATGCAGTGACAGATTTTGGTTCCTACCCGCAGTCAGATGAAACAGGAGAAACTTCTGAGCCATTAAGCTGGCTTTTGCTTGATTTGCAGGATGATGAAGCGACATTGATCAGTACAACAGTTATTGACGCAGCATCTTTTAATCTGGATCCAACTGCCGGAAATGACTGGGCAAACAGTAACCTGCGCAGCTGGTTAAACAGTACCGGCGGCGTAAGCAATGGAGGCGATACGGTCGGATTTTATGACAGAGCATTTACAGAAGAAGAAAAAGCAAAAATTAATCTGTCTCAAGTACGCTGTGACTATACAGACTGGGAAAAATGGACAGAAGACGGAGATGTTTATAACTATCAGGATATGACAGGCAACTTCCCGGGATATGATCGTACCATCGAAATGTATGGGCTGTATACTACCACCGGAGAAAATACGATGGATTATGTGTATGCGATCAGCGGAGAGGAAGTATTCCAGTATTTTGATACCAGTACAGTTATGAATCCGGAATTTTATGATCTGATCAATTTTACAAATGGATATTTCCCGACGACTCCATATGCGATTTCTCAGGGAGCAAAATTCAACAGCAGTGCATTACAGTGGATGTTTAACAATAATGCAGATAGCTGGACACGGTCAGAAGGACGCCAGACGGATGAAGAAGGAAACTTCTATGGTATTTTCTGGGGAAGCTATGGAAACATGAACAGCGGTCGTACTGTGGATGCCGTATATGGTACGCTGCCGATGATTCGCGTCAATGTTGCCGGATAATCCATAAATGATACCTGAAAAAATAGAAAAAACTGACATTTTGAAATGAGACTTCAGACTTGGTTGTGATGCTTTGGGTATGATATAATAAAAATACGGGTCGGTTCGAAAGAGCCGACCCATTGTGACGTTAAAACGTAAGAATGCCCCGCATTCTCCAAAGGAGAACA
>CALWCS010000151.1 GCA_944376425.1 uncultured Lachnospiraceae bacterium
GGTGGTTTCCTTCAGGTGGCAGGTCTGTCCTACACAATCGATTCTTCGATTCCAAGCGGCGTTCAGATGGATCAAAAAGGAAATTTCCTTGGAGTAGACGGAGAGTACCGCGTCACAGATATTGAAGTGAACGGAGAAGCACTTGATCTTGAACAAACGTATACACTGGCTTCTCACAGTTATATGCTGAAATCTTATGGAGACGGAATGACCATGTTCCAGGGATGCAATATTATCCAAGATGATATTGCTGTCGATGTCGATGTCCTTTCTAATTATCTGACAGAAGCTTTAAATGGTGTCATTGGTGATTCTTATTCCAACCCTCAGGGAGACGGACGAATTACTATTAAATAAAGGAATGCTTAAATAAAAAACATGCAGCCGGATTACCGCTTTGATTGCTTATCTGGCTGCATATTTTTATTTTTTCAAAAATATAAGAAAAATGGAACGATTTACTGTTCTATTTCCTGTCTCCTTAAAATATCATAGACGTTTAATTTTACTCCCAAATCTATATAAAGTACCTGTTTTGGATGAGGCGCACTTTCCTGTGGATTTCCTTCCTCGTCAAAAATCGCTCGCACGGTAACATTGAGATCTGTTCCATCTGGCTTCATCACTTCGATATTTTCTCCGACACTGAATTTGTTGCGCTGTTCTATCCGGTACAGTCCATCTTTTTCTTGACCTATGATTCCAAGATACGTATATTCTTTTATATACGTGTTATTATCATAAATCTGCGCCTCTTTGCCTGGCTTTCCGTAAAAGAATCCTGTTGTGAACTGCCGATAGGTACAATTCGAAATCTGGCTGCGGTACCACTCCATATTTTTCTCATACAGCTTCGGATCCTCCAGGCAATCGTCAATCGCCTTCCGGTATGTTCTTGCCACAGTCGCCACATATAAAGCTGTTTTCATTCTTCCTTCAATTTTAAAACTGTCGATTCCGGAATCTAAAAGGTCTGGAATATGCTCAATCATACATAGATCTTTCGAATTAAAAATATAAGTCCCGCGTTCATTTTCATACACAGGCATATATTCTCCTGGTCTTGTCTCTTCCATCACTGCATATTTCCACCGGCAAGGATGGGTACAGGCACCTTGATTTGCATCTCTTCCGGTAAAATAATTGCTCAAAAGGCATCGCCCAGAATAGGAAATACACATTGCGCCGTGAATAAATGTTTCAATTTCCATCTCTTCTGGAATTTGTCTGCGGATCTCTCTGATTTCCTGTAAAGAAAGCTCTCTTGCTGAAACGACACGTTTTGCTCCAAGGTTCCACCAAAAACGATACGTCTCATAGTTTGTATTGTTCGCCTGTGTACTGATATGGCGCTCAATTTCAGGACAGATTTCTTTTGCTTTTTGAAAAACTCCAGGATCTGCAATAATCAGCGCATCCGGTTTCATCTTTTTTAATTCCTGAAAATAAGATTCGACTCCCTCCAGATCTTTATTATGAGCAAGAATATTTGCCGTAACGTAAACCTTTACTCCATGGGCATGGGCAAATGAGATTCCTTCTCTCATATCATCCATAGAAAAATTTTTTGCCTTTGCACGCAGTCCAAAGGATTCTCCTCCGATATAAACTGCATCTGCTCCGAAAATCACTGCCGTCTTAAGTACCTCAAGACTGCTTGCCGGTATCAGTAACTCTGGTTTTTTCATCGTTTCCTCCTATTTCCCGTTTCATACTGACAGCTGCTCCATCGCCGATTGGAATAATGGAAGTGATCAGCTGTTTATTATGTTTTAATTCATACAGATATTCCCGCATTCTTTTATAAATCGTACGGTTTCTTCGCTCGACTGCAAAATGAGACTGAATAATATCCCCATCTTGAAGCACGTTATCCGATACCAGAACTCCTCCTGGTTTTAAAAGCCTCATCACTTCCGGAAAAAAATGGATATACTGCCCCTTCGCAGCGTCCATAAAAATAAAATCATACGGCTGCGAAAGCATTTTTAAAATCTCCATCGCATCACCTTCCATCAGAGTAATCTGCCGTTCTTTTCCAGCTCTTTTAAAGTTTTCTTTTGCTATGGGAATTCGTTTTTCATATTTTTCAATCGTCGTAACACTGCAATCTTTTGGTCCGTATTCACACAGCAGAATTGCCGAAAATCCCACCGCAGTCCCCACTTCCAGAATGTTCTTGGGCTGCTTCATAGAAAGAAGTACTTTTAAAAAACTCTGCATTTCTCTGCGGATGATTGGAACATCTTTATCAAGCGCTTCCTTCTCAATCTGATCTAAAACAGGTGTATTGCCGCGATCCAGCGAATTAATATATGTGATCATTCTCTCATCTACTATCATGTCTTTCTATTCCTCTATCTTAGAAGGTGTTCTGGTTAAAACTTGGATGATTTCATCCGGTGTCTGGGCACTGTTGACTACATAAGTTCCGGGCTCAATCTCTCCTCGATATTCCGAAAGACGCTCCTGTACGCAAAATACAAGCGCATCCTGAATAATTCCTTTTTCCTCCAGAACCTCAGCAATTTCAGAAACTGTTTCCCCTTCCCGTACTGTGATGGCTGCTTCTTTTCCGGGAGGATCTGAAAATGCCTGTTTTGAGAATACACGATACCCAAATTGATATGCCATTCTGCCTCCGATTACCAGCAAAATCACTACAATCACTGTAATCAGAATTTTCGCCAGAGCCGCGACAGTTGACCATGTTGCTTCTTCCTTCATACCTGTCTCTCCTATCTTTTGTGTGACTGTTGCGACATATTTCCTTGCGCGCAAGTACTCATCAAATCGTTTTTCGTTGCCCTATGCAATGAAAAAAAGCCCCGTCACTGTTCTGCGAGGCGCACATAGACTGCTGCAGTCTGTCGGATGACGCCTTTTTCAGGCACATCCGTTCAGACTGTCAGACTACACTTCTACAAATCAATTTCATCAACGAAGTCATCAATGTCCATGTCAATCGATACTACGACTTTCTGAATAATTCTCTGAATGCTTCTGCAAATATCAAGTTCACATTCCAGATACGATTCAATGAGTTCGTTTTCTCGAAATTCCTTATATTCTCTGTTTAATTTTTCTTCTTCCAAAAAAAGATCTTCCGGCGTTTCTCCAGCCTGAATCAGATAATTCCTTTTTCGAAATTCATCCAGCTGCCGCTTTAACTCTGGATTTTGTGCAATTACTTCTCTTACCTCTTCATACCTTTGATAACTGTCACTTTCTTTCAGTGCGGCAATTAATTTTTCTGTATGATATTTCACACTTTCCATTTTTCTTCCCCTACACTTCCATAATAATCGGCAAAATCATCGGATTTCTTTTCGTCTTTTTCCACAGAAAATCACTTAAAGAGTCTTTTATTATATTTTTTATTTTTCCCCAATCACTGATTCGCCGTTCCATACATTCATCCAATGCATGTTCCACTACATGCCTTGCCTCATCCATTAAAGACTCCGATTCTCTTACATACACAAAGCCTCTTGAGACAATATCCGGTCCTGCAAGAACCTGATTACTGTATTTTTCAAGTGTTAAAACGACGATTAAAATTCCGTCCTCTGCAAGATGCTGGCGGTCTCTGAGCACAATGTTCCCTACATCTCCGACTCCCAGTCCATCTACTAAAATTGCTCCTGCCTGGACATGATCCACAACTGCTCCCGATTCCCCGTTTACTTCAAAAACATCACCGGAATGGAGCATAAAAATACGATCTTTTGGAATCCCAAGACTTTCTGCTATTGCTGCCTGTGCTTTTCTATGACGATATTCACCATGAACCGGCAATGCATATTTTGGATGAACTAAAGAATAGATCAATTTTATCTCTTCCTGACACGCATGCCCCGATACATGAGCATCCTGAAAAATCACATCCGCTCCCTTCATCGACAATTCATTGATCACCTTTGAGACAGCTTTTTCATTTCCCGGAATCGGATTAGAGCTGAAAATGACGGTATCTCCCGGTTTAATAGAGACTTTTCGATGTACGTCGGATGCCATCCTGGAAAGCGCAGCCATAGATTCTCCCTGACTTCCTGTTGTAATCAGAACCATCTGTTCATCAGGATAATTCTTCATCTGTTCAATCTCAATCAGTGTATTTTCCGGAATATTAATATAGCCCAGCTCCAATGCCGTACTGATGATGTTAACCATACTTCGTCCTTCGACTACGACTTTTCGTCCGTATTTATACGCTGAATTGATAATCTGCTGTACTCGGTCTACATTCGATGCAAATGTGGCGATAATAATTCTCGTATTTCTATGTTCTGAGAAAATATTGTCAAATGTCTTTCCCACCGTTCTCTCTGACATCGTAAAACCGGGGCGCTCTGCATTGGTACTGTCACACATTAACGCAAGCACACCCTTTTTTCCAATTTCTCCAAAACGCTGCAAATCAATTGCATCGCCAAAGACCGGGGTATAATCCACTTTAAAATCTCCTGTATGGATCACAGTTCCGGCCGGTGAATAGATAGCAAGTGCAGATGCATCTGCAATACTGTGATTTGTCTTAATAAATTCAATTCGAAATGCTCCCAGATTAATAGATTGTCCGTGCTTTACAACCTTTCTCTTCGTATTTTTCAATAAATTATGTTCTTTTAACTTTCTCTCAATAATTCCAATCGTCAGTTTTGTCGCATAAATCGGCACATTTACATCTCTCAAAATATACGGCAGGGCCCCAATATGATCCTCATGACCGTGTGTGATAATAAATCCCTTTACTTTACTGATATTATTCTTTAGATAGGTCACATCAGGAATCACCAGATCAATTCCCAGCATGTCGTCCTCCGGGAATGCAAGACCACAATCCACGACAATAATACTGTCTTCAAATTGGAATGCCGTAATATTAAGTCCAATCTGCTCAAGACCTCCCAGTGGAATGATCTTCAATTTTGAGTTGTTCAAGTTTTTCAAAAATTGCACCTCCATTGTTTTCCGCACATTTACGAACATTTATTTTCTTTTTGACTTTTTTATACAGCAATTTCAAGACAAAACAAACGCTCTGCCGATTCTGTCTTCTCTTCACGATCCCAGACTCAATCTGCAGTTTTTCCATCTGGCATTTTTACACTCCCAGTTGACCATCCTGATCGTTTGTTTTCCCTGTTTTCTGAATTTAAAGCCGCCAAAAAACGAATCCCTTTGATCCGTCTTTTCTGTGTTATTTATTCTTTTCTTTTTCTATGCCATGGCATACTGAATACGAGGTACGTATCACATAACTTTTCTCCGCACCCCTGTAATCTGCCAGACCTTATTTTCTCATTATCAGATAGTATGATGAACCATTGTTTCCTCACTGTCTGTCCATTCAAAGACATCTTCTGTGAGTTATAATTCGATCTCAATGTCCTCCATCATTTCCATAAATACTTTGGAGAGTGCGCTTAGCTCTCCCTCGTCTTCTACAATTTCATACAGAGCTTCCGGATCACCGTCCTCAGATAGATCTCTTAATATGAATGCCTCTGAATCTTCCGTATCTTCTTCGTTCTCTGTCACCAAAAGATAGTTTTTTCCGCTGATTCTGGTTTCCTCCAAAACGTAGAATTCTACTTCTTCCTCGCAACCTTCCAATGCAAACTTAATTTTTTCCATTCTTCATTCCCTCGCTGTCCAAATATCCCTGTAAAATCAGCACCGCTGCCAGCTGATCTACATACTGCTTCCTGTTTTCTCTTCGAATCTTTCCTTCCATCAAAGTTCGATTTGCTTCCACTGTTGTCAGACGCTCGTCCCACATAATGACAGGAATTCCCGTTCTTCTCTCTAACATCTCTTTAAACTCAAAAGACCTTTCTGCTCTGTCTCCTAAGGTATTATTCATATTTTTAGGAAGTCCCAGCACGATCACCCCTACGTCGTACTCTTGAATCAATTCTTCAATTCTTGCCATTGTTTTTCTAAGTTTGTTTTCTGATGTTCTTCGGATAATTTCTATCCCCTGCGCTGTCACCCCTAAAGGATCGCTGATTGCCACTCCTACTGTTTTCGATCCAAAATCTAACCCTATTGCTCTCATATGATTCCTTTACTGCCAAGACTTATTTTTAATATATTCTTTCAATAATTCTTCCACCAGTTCATCGCGCTCTACTTTCATAATTAAGCTTCTTGCATTGTTATGACTTGTGATGTATGTCGGATCTCCCGACATAATATACCCTACAATCTGATTCACCGGGTTATATCCTTTTTCTGTCATTGCATTATAAACTGTATCTAAAATATCCTTCACACTGACTTCCGTCTCAGAGTTTACTTTAAAAAACTGTGTGTTTGATGTAATTTTACTCATATTTTCACGCCCTTATCTCATTTTTTATCGTCTTTTTGCTCCATCTGCCGCCTGTCCACATCGAATTTTTCATCCCAAACCAGCATGGAACTTTTCCTTCCTGTTAATCTATTGTACACAATCGGACATGCGGTTTCAATTCTTTTTTTAAACTTCCTGATAAAATTCTGTTTTCTTTTCCATATTCTTTCAAAACGGCTGCTTTGATATACTCTTTTGTATGTCCTAAATAATAAAACGTTCCATTGATCTCGATTTCTTCCTCACACAGCACTTCTACCGTCTTGTCTGTCCATTCTTCTTCAAATGCCGACTGATTTTTTTCATTTAACTGAATCAATTCATTGCTTCTCTTGTTTTTGATCAGATCTGGCACCTGATTTTCCATTGCTGCTGCTCTTGTCCCTTTTCTTCTTGAATACTTAAATATATGCGTTTCAAAAAATTTTATTTCCTCTAAAAATGATTTCGTCTGATCAAATTCTTTGTCTGTCTCTCCGGGAAATCCCACGATCACATCCGTTGTCAAAGCCGGATGATCAAAAGTCGTTCTTAATATCCGGCATTTTTCTCTGTATTCTTCTGTCGTATACCGTCTGTTCATTCGTTTTAGCGTATCATTACATCCACTTTGAAGAGAAAGATGAAAATGCGGGCAAAATTTTCCCAGTTTCTTTAATCTCTGTGCAAATTCTTCGGTGATAATTCCTGGTTCCAGAGATCCCAGCCGGATTCTTTTGACTCCTTCTATCTGATGTACCTTTTCTATCAGCTCAATTAAGCTGGTTTCTGTATCCGTTCCGTAGGAACTTAAATGAATTCCGGTCAAAACCATCTCTTGATATCCAAGCTCAGTCAGTCTTGTGATCTCATCTATCACCTCTTTTTCCTTCCTGCTTCTTACGCGTCCTCGCGTATAGGGAATAATACAGTAGCTGCAAAACTGATTGCATCCGTCCTGTACTTTGATATATGCTCTTGTATGTTCTGCCGTTTTTTTAAGAGCTAATTCCTCATATTGTTTCTCGTGAACCATGTCCACTATAAGCTCTTCTGATTTTCTTCCTTCTTCAAATTCTTTCAGAATCGAAATCAGATCTTTTTTTCGATTGTTTCCAATAATCAAATCTACAGATCCGTCTGCAATCAAATCCTCTGCCGAAGCCTGAACATAGCATCCGGCAGCCACCACAATTGCTTTCGGATTCATTTTTCTTGCCTTGTGCAGCATCTGTCTCGATTTTCGGTCTGCCATATTTGTCACAGTACAAGTATTAATCAAATAAAGGTCTGCTCCCTTTTCAAACGGAACAATCTCATATCCATTTTCTTCCAGCATTTGCTGCATTGCTTCTGTCTCATATGCATTTACTTTACAGCCTAAGTTATGCAGTGCTGCCTTTTTTCCTGCCATGGTATCTTCCTCTCTTCGTCTTTTTTGTTCTCTTCGTCACTTTGCCAAAGATCAATCCAAAAGTTTATGCGTTTTCTTATTGACTTTTCAAACTGCTGCCATTAATATAAAGATAATAAAACATATTCGGGAGGTAATTCCAATGAAAACAGTTAAAATTTCCCTAAATTCTATCGATAAAGTAAAATCCTTTGTAAATGATATTACAAAGTTTGATTATGACTTTGATCTGGTATCTGGAAGATACGTAATCGACGCAAAATCGATTATGGGTATTTTCAGCTTGGATCTGTCCAAACCTATCGATTTAAACATCCATGCTGAGGATGATGTCAATGCTATTTTAGGGACGTTAAAACCTTATATCATAGAATAATTTCTATCGGATCAAAAGCTGTCCGTTTTTCGGACAGCCTTTTTTCTGCTCTTTTTCTCTATTCCGCCACAATCACTTCTGCTGTCTCGATCGCCGTTTTTACTAACTCGTCAATTTTTTCGGCAAGATGAGTCTCTGAGCGTCTGATAATATTTAAATTTGGCTTTGTGACAGGATGTTTTGCTACAAAAATTGTGCAGCAGTCTTCAAACGGAAGGATCGAAGTGTCATATGTTCCGATTTTTTCAGAAATATCTACAATATCTTGTTTATCAAATCCAATTAAAGGTCGATATACTGGTATTGTGCAGACTTCATTTGTCACTGCAAGACTTTGCATTGTCTGACTTGCTACCTGTCCGATGCTCTCTCCTGTAACTAATCCCAACGCGCCTGTCTCTTTTGCAAAATGTTCTGCTATACGCATCATATAACGGCGCATAATAATCGTCAATTCCTCATGAGGACACTGATCATAGATATAAAGCTGAATATCTGTAAAATTTATGATATGCAGATGAATCGGTCCTGTATAGCACGAAATGATTCGTGCCAGATCAATGACCTTCTGTTTTGCTCTCTCACTGGTATATGGCGGAGCATGAAAATAAACAGCATCTATCTTTACACCTCTTTTTGCGATCATATAGCCAGCCACCGGGCTGTCAATTCCTCCTGACAGCAGCAGCATTGCTTTGCCGTTTGTTCCAACCGGCATTCCTCCCGGTCCTGGTATAATCTTAGAATAAATATAAATTTTCTCTCTGATTTCCACATTGAGCAAAATTTCCGGATTGTGGACGTCTACTTTCATCTGCGGAAACGTCTCCAAAATTTTCTCTCCCAATGCAGCATTTAATTCCATAGATGTCATTGGATAATTTTTTCTTGCTCTTCTTGCATTGACTTTAAACGTCTGATTTTTCTGCGGATGTACTTCTGCGATATATGCAAGTACTTCTTTTTCCAACTCTTCTAAGCCTTTATCTTCTGCATGGACAACTGGACAGATTCCGACAATCCCAAATACTGTCTGAAGCGCTTCCACGGTCTCGTCAAAGTCAAACTCTTTTTGGCATTCCACATAAATTCTGCCCTGTTGCTTGTGTACAAAGAACTCTCCTTCTACTCTCTTTAAGCTGTGACTGATCTGACTGACCAGCATATCTTCAAACAGATACCGATTCTTTCCTTTTATCCCAATCTCTCCGTATTTAATTAAAAATGACTGAAACATATTCTCTCTCCTGTCTTTTCTCTATCTCCTTACATAGCGGCGCAATGCCGGCACCAGCTGCTTTAATACTTCTATAGCGTACGTAATTTCTTCCATAGAAGTCATCTCACAAAAACTAAACCGAAGAGTACAGTCCAAAAGTTCTCTCGGCATATGAATGGCAAGAAGCGTATGACTTGCCGTCTGTTTTTTATTGGAAGAACATGCCGAACCTGCCGATGCATAGACTCCTTTTTCCTCCAGAGCGTGAAGCAGTACTTCGCTTCTGATGCCTTCAAAGCTAACACTGACAATATGCGGTGCGCCTTGTTCGCCCGGAAGACTGTTCCATATGACTCCATCCATCTCCTTTAACTGTTCCATAAAATAACTTTTCAGTTTCAAAAGATGATTCCATTTTTCTTCATATGATTCATATGCCGCCTTTGCCGCAAGTCCGATTCCTGCTGCTCCCGATACATTATCTGTTCCAGAGCGCATTCCTTTTTGCTGTCCTCCTCCTAAAATCAGAGGTTTAATTTTTACTTTTTCATTGATATAAAGAAAACCAATCCCTTTTGGTCCATGGATTTTATGACCGCTGACAGCAAGCAGATCTATCCCTGTTTTTTTCGGATAAATTTTATATTTTCCATATGCCTGAATCGCATCTACATGAAACAGTGTCTTTTGATTTTTTTCTTTTATGATCCGTGCCGCTTCTTCAATCGGCTCAACAGCGCCGATCTCGTTATTTACATACATAATCGACACTAATATGGTATCTTCCCGTATCTCCTGTTCCAATTCTTTCAAGCTGATCTTTCCATAACGGTCTGTTTTTAGATAAGTGACAGAAAATCCTAACGTTTCAAGATATTTCATTGGTTCTAAAACAGCTGCATGTTCCACCGAAGTTGTAATGATATGCTTACCCATCCTCTGATTAGCCAGTGCCGTTCCTATAATTGCCCAGTTATCCGCCTCTGTTCCTCCAGAAGTAAAAAAGATTTCTTTTTCTGTCACTTTCATTGTCTTTGCAATCTGTTCTCTTGCCTCTTTTAAGTAGCGTTCTGCATAAACTCCGACTAAATGCTTTGCGGAAGGATTTCCAAAGTCCTCCATCATCGTCTTTACCACAATATCCCTTACAGATTCCAGACATCTGGTCGTAGCTGAATTATCTAAGTATGCTTCCATCTCTTTTCCTCACTCTTCCGGTTCCAGACAAAATACCAGGATAGACAAAACTACCATTCCTGCCGTCTCTGTGCGCAGAATTCTTTTTCCCAATGTTATCGGAATGACTCCATTCTCTTTTGCAAGAGCAATCTCTTGTTCATCAAATCCTCCTTCTGGACCAATAAAAACTGCTACAGACTGTCCTGGCTTAATCTCTCTAAAAAGTTCTCTTGTCTTTTTCATTCCCCCGGCAAGTTCATACGGAATCATCTTGAAATCCATCTCTTTTGCGTATTCCACTGCTTCTTGAAATGTCATCATGGAATGAATTTTTGGAATCATCGTCCGTTTGCTCTGCTTTGCGGCGCTTTCCGCAATTTTCTGCCACCGTGTTCTTTTACTTTCTTCTTTTTTCTGATCTAATTTGACAATCGCTCTTTTTGTAGCTACGGGAATAATTTCATAGACGCCAAGTTCTACCGTCTTTTGAATGATAAAATCCATTTTATCGCTCTTTGGAAGTCCTTGAAACAGATAAATTTTATCTGGCAGCTCCATCCCGACTTCTTCTATCCACATAATATTTACCAGGACTTTCTCTTCTGATACCGATAGAATCTCACATCGATATTCCTTGCTGTCATTCCCACTGCTGACGCAAATCTGATCTCCTTTCTGCATTCGAAGAACATTTTTAATGTGGTTGACATCTTTCCCTGTGATGATAATCTCTTTTTCTCCAATCTGTTCAGGATTTACAAAAAAATGATGCATCGTATTCTCCTAGTTCTTTCTTGCTATGATACAGACCCATTCTCCCTGACGGGTAATCTCAAGGATTTCCATACCCGCCTTTTTAACAGCTTCTGCAACGGTCTTTTCCTTTTCGTCAATAATTCCCGATGTAATATAAATGCCGCCCCTCTTCATCTGATGCCATATCACCGGCGTCAGGGGCACTAAAACATCAGCCAGAATGTTTGCAGTTACAATATCATATTTTTCATATCCAACCTGATCTTGTACTTCTTTATCGTCAATAATATTTCCAATCA
>CALWCS010000152.1 GCA_944376425.1 uncultured Lachnospiraceae bacterium
CACTGTGTGACAGCGGCTGTGTATGCTTTGCCCGGCACAAGGGTAATACTCAGCACTAATGCTTCTCCATATCTGCGGTATACTCTTGGCAATCCATGTTCATCGCTGATGGCAAAACTGATATCGATTCCTATTTCCTTACTTTTTTCTCTTGCAGCAGCACAAAGTTTGTCACATAATTCATCGGTTAAAATCATTTGCTAAATCCTCCGTATAATAGATTGATACAAGGGAACAATCCTATTTTCGTATCAAATAAAAGATACCAAAATACAGCAGATTTGACTTGCCCATTTCTATGAAAAATTTGCCTATTTCTTTAGCTGATTTTGAAGCTTTACGATATCCTCTTTAGGAGCAGAACCGAACATTTTACGATAATCTCTGATAAATTGTGATAAACTTTCGTAACCCACCTCAAGGGCGGTTTCTGTGACGTTTTTTTTCTCATCGAGCATCAGACGTCTGGCTTCTGTAAGGCGCAGCCGTTTTTGACACTGCAAAGGTCCCATTCCCACAGCACTTTTAAATTTCTGATGAAACAAAGATACGCTCATATTTTTTTGTTCAGCTAAATTTTCTACGGTAAAGGAATTACGGAAATTTTCTTTAATCCAGCTGTTCGCTTCATAAATTTTATCAGCGTGTCCGATAGTTACAATACTTTGAAGAAATTGACTGCCGCAGGAACCGCAAAGAACGTAATAAATTACTTCTCTCATGATATTTTTCCGTATAAATTCTGATGGTATCGTTTGATTCATGGCACAGAAAAGCCGATAGACAGATACTATCACTTCCTGGTCAGCTACGGACATCATCTGACTTTTTTGACGTTTCTTTGTGATGATATCTGTCAAGTCATGATCTAAATTTAACACTTCCGTTATCACATCATTTACAGTCAATTCGATGCAAAGCGCTAAAAAGTCATGATTTTTGGAAAAAGTCAAAACGGTTCCGGATAAAGGGGTATCGATTTTTGATATCGAATATTGTCCTTCCCTATAATCCATAATTCCTGAAGGTGTGTAAAGTCGAAGGGTACCGTCAAGCACAAAATACAGATAGGGAGCCTGTGTCTGCGGCATCTGGATTTTTTCGGAAGAGAATCGATATGCTGTCACAAAAGGGATTCCTGTTTCTGTTTTTCCCTCTTTAAGAGGAAGAGCCCGTATTTTGCTTCGTAACTTTTGATTGATTTCTCTCATTTTTTCACCATGTAACTTTTATTTTGATCTTTATTATAGCACAGAATGATGAATTTTTACATGTCAATACGCAAACGGCAAAATTTATAAGGCATGTTTAAGATGATTGATATCACTGAAACTTTTATGCTTTTTAAGCATAAAAAATCAGAATAAATTAGGTATTGGACATAAAACGGCAAAAGTTTCTATAATAAAAATAACGATAAAACAAAAAAGGGAAAAACAGGAGGCTATTATGATGAAATATAATTTCTATCAACCGACAAAAGTATTATTTGGAGCAGGACGTTTTCATGAATTGGGAGAATGTTTAAAAACGATGAATCTGGGAAAGAAAGCGGCAATTGTGATCTCAAACGGAAAGTCGGCACGCGAAAACGGCACATTGGAACAGACAAAAGAACAACTTGCTAAATCGGGGATAGAAAACGCAGTGTTTGACAAAGTCGAAGCAAATCCGACGGCATCGACGATCATGGAAGGAGCAGATTTTGTTAAAAAAAATCAGTGTGAATTTATCGTAGCATTAGGCGGAGGCAGTGTGATGGATGCAGCCAAAATGATTGCGATTATGGCGACGAATCCTGGAGATGTGTGGGATTATGCATTTGGAGGTCATGGCGGAAATAAAAATTATTTTGAAAAACCGATGCCGGTGGTTGCAATTACAACGACGGCAGGAACAGGATCTGAAGTCGATGCCTGGGGTGTGGTAAACAATGAAAAATATGATGAGAAAATTGGAATAGGAGGAGCCGACGCCAGCCATCCGGTGCTTGCAATTGTCGATCCGGAATTAATGAAAACAGTTCCTTCGGAATTTACGGCTTATCAAGGATTTGACGCGCTGTTTCACAGTACAGAATGTTATATTACAAGTCCGGCAAACTGCATGAGCGATATGTTTGCACTCACAGCGATTGAAAATATAGGAAGATATCTTGCTCGTGCCGTAAAAAATGGAAATGATCTGGAAGCAAGAGAACATGTGGCATTTGCAAACACACTTTCTGGACATGTTATGGAACTTAGTGCGTGCAGCAGTGAACATTCCATGGAGCATGCTATGTCTGCGATGCATCCGGATCTTCCCCACGGAGCGGGACTGATTATGATCAGCCTTGAGTATTATACATGGTTTATCAATCGGCATGTCTGTGATGAACGGTTTATTCGGATGGCAAAAGCACTTGGCAGAGAGGATGCGGCAAAACCGATGGACTTTGTAGAGGCACTGTTAGAACTTCAAAAAGCATGCAAAGTGGATGAACTGAAGATGTCGGATTATGGAATAAAACCAGAAGAATTTCCAGAAATGGCCAGAAAAGCAAAAGATACGATGGGCGGTCTGTACGCAGCAGACCGTACGGAACTTTCTGTAGAAGAAACAATAGGAATATATCAACGTTCTTTTCGATAAAAAAATCTTATCATCAGGAGGAAAGGAAAATGGAATACCGTAGACTTCCCCGCGGCGGGGAAATGATTAGTATTTTAGGACTTGGAACGAGTTCCATTCAACAGGCAAGCGAAAAAGAAATTGAGGAGACGATCCGTCTTGCGGTAGAAAATGGAATCAATTATTTTGATATGGCTTCTGCACGGGCAAAGCAAAAGCTGGGGATCATCTTGCACGTAACCATTATGAAAAGCTGGAAGTAAAAGCTGACCAGTGCATTCAATGCGGTCACTGTAACAGACGCTGTCCATTTCATGTAGATCAGTTAGAGAGAATGAAAATCATCCGTCATTATTTTAAATAAAAAAATCAGGAAAAAGAAGATGACATTTTAAAAGCAGCAGTGTATCCGTACGGCAGAATTTTGAGCAGTTCAAAAGCGAAACGGGTGTAAAAGATACTTGGAGGTGTGAAAATGGAAATCAGGATACTGCGCTATTTTTTGACAGTTGCGCGTGAAGAAAATATCACAAGAGCAGCAGACATACTGTATATTACCCAGCCCACTTTAAGCCGCCAGATAGCAGGACTGGAAAAAGAAATGGGAGTAAAATTGTTTGAAAGAGGAACGAAAAAAATTACTCTGACAAATGAGGGAATTTTGCTTAGACGCCGTGCAGAGGAAATTTTAGAATTGGTAGACAAAACAGAAAAGGAAATCATGATACAGGACGAAGTTGTGGAGGGAACAGTTGCTATCGGAGCAGGTGACCTGAAAGCTGTCCAGATTTTGCCAAAACTATTTCATTTTTTTCACGAAAAGTATCCAAGAGTTTCTTTTGATTTATACACTGCAACTGCAGATCATATTAAAGAACGGATGGAAAAGGGATTGGTGGATATTGGAATTCTACTAGAACCGATTGACATGGAAAAATATGATTTTATCCGGCTAAAATCGGAAGAAGAATGGGTAGTAGTAATGCATCCGGATGCTCCGCTGGCAAAAAAAGAGGCAGTTACCGCTCAGGATTTAAAAAAGGTTCCCTTAATTCTTCCTAGACGGCTCAATGTGCAAAGCGAACTGGCAAGCTGGTTTGGCGGTGATTTGGATCGGCTCAATGTGTTATTTACAAGCAATCTGCCTTCAAACAGCAATATTATGGTACACAATCAGCTGGCATATTCTCTGGAAATTAAAGGTTCTGTTTCCTTTTGGGACAGAGAAAAAGTGACTTATCGTCCTCTATCCCCTGCTTTGCAGACAAGCAGCTTACTGGCATGGAGGAGACAGCAGCCATTTGGCGTGGCAGCGACAAAATTTATTGAATATACGAAAATGTTTTTAAAACAGGAAAGCCATCAAGGTTAGTCTTATCTTATGCCTTATAGGCAAGGCTTAAAATGAAATACAAGTATTAGACAGAAAAATAGGATCCGTTTATAATGCAGACAGATGAGAAAGACTGCTGAAATAATAAAAGACAGTATTTTGAGAAAAACAGACTCATCGATATCATATTGCCAAATGGGAAAGGAGACAAATGGAACGATGAATGATTCAGAAGAGAAAGAGCAGAGGATAGAAGAAATTCGGTTCCTGAAACAAGGAGGAATGGATCAAAATCTACTGGAACGGTATCTCAGACTGCAAAACGAGGAAAGTGATACGCGTGAAGAACAGATCTATCTTTTGAGAAAATATCGTTTTGAGATTTTAGACGAGATCCATACAAAACAGCAGTATCTGGATCGGCTGGATTTTTTGATTCATGAAATGAAGAACAAAAAATCTGAGAGAAAGATTGTATAAAAATAAAAGATACAAGCAAAGAGAACCGAAAGCAATCTTGTCAGGAAAAAATTTGACGATAAAAGAAAGAGAACCGTTCAATATAGAAATAAAAGATGAGTGATACCGCAGCTTAGATGGCGGAATGGAGAATAAAATGAAAAAAGAAACAGCTCTTTTGATAACAGCCATGATGACGTTTGCAATGATGCCATGGCAAAATACTGAAATGACGGTGGTACAGGCAGAAGAAACCAGTGCGGAAGAAATTTTGGATCAGTCTTCCCAAAGCAGACATAGATTGATTGTATATTTTTCAAGGTGGGGAAACACCGACTACCACCAAAACGTAGATGCAAGTACTTCTGCAAGTATAATTTTAGAAGAAGAACAAAGATACGGAACGACAGAGTACATGGCACGGATGATTCAGCAATACACAGGAGGAGATTTACATCTGATCCAGACTCAGCATGCCTATCCGGAAGATTTTGACACTTTAAGAGAATACAATCACAGTGAAATGGACACAGAAATTTTCCCAATCTTAGAAGAAAGCGATCTGGATATAACACAGTATGACATCGTGTTTATAGGTTATCCTATCTGGGCAATGAAAGTTCCTCAACCTATTTTTTCTTTTTTAAATGAATATGATCTGACTGGAAAAACGATTATTCCATTTTGTACGCATGACGGATATGGAGCAGGCAGTACTTATGAAGAAATTGCAGCTGCCATACCTGAGGCGACAATACTAGAAGGACTGGCTTTGAAGTCAGGAGAAGTTCCGGATGCAAGTGATACAGTGGAGCAATGGCTTAGAGAAATTGGAATAAGTCAGAATACAGAGGATGAAAAGAATGAAATACCGATAACAATAACAGCAGGGGAGCAGGAATTGGAAGGAATTTTGTATCAGACAGCACTCTCGGATGAAATTATGGAATATTTTCCGCTGACGGTTTCTATGATAGGATTTGGAGGGAGAGAATTCTATGGCGGAATTGAATTTATTCCTGAGAATATCAGTTCTGGGCAATTAAATTTTGAAAATGGGGATATCACATATTGTCCTCAAAACAATACAGTGGCAATTTTTTATGCGCAGACAGATCGACCTAACCTTACAATGGAAGTCATTCCAATTGGAAAAGTGACATCTGAACTGGATATTTTTGAACAATTACCAGGAAATGTGGATATTACATTTAGATTGGGCGAAGAAAATTGAGAAAGATAAATTTCCGGCAATTGCAAATAGACAAGAAGCTGCCACAGAAAACAAACACACGCCTAGACAAGGACAAAAAATAAAAAAACGTATACTGGGAAAACAAAATTCATTGACAGTATCAGCAGTAGGATGAGGATGCATTGGATTTAGTCACGGCTATGGTCCGGGACCTGAGAAAAAAGAAGCAATCTATTTGATTCGCAGGGCGTATGAGATGGGATGCACGTTTTTCGATACGGCTGAAGGATATGGGGCAGGAATGAATGAAGAATTGGTAGGAGAGGCAATTCGGTCTTTTCGAAAAGATGTGATTCTTGCCACGAAGCTCCATATTCTGGAAGACGGCAGACCGTTAAAGAAGGTAATACAGGAACATTTAGATGCCTCTTTAAAAAGGCTAAAGACAGACTATGTGGATTTGTATTATCAACACAGAGTCAATAAAAGAATTCCAGTAGAAGAAGTAGCAGAAGTGATGGGCAGCCTGATTCAAAAAGGAAAAATCCGAGGCTGGGGGCAATCTCAAGCTACGGAAGAGGAGATACGCCGCGCCCATGCAGTGACTCCGATTACTGCAATTCAGAGTGAATACTCGATGATGGAGAGAATGTTTGAAAAAGATGTGATTCCTGCCTGTGAAGAACTTGGAATAGGATTTGTACCATTTTCGCCTTTGGGAGCTGGATTTTTAAGCGGAAAATATACAGAGAAGGATACGTTTGTAGGAGATGACGTACGCCGAGTCATTACAAGATTTCAAAAAGAAAATATGAAAGCAAATAGACCTCTTTTGGAAATGCTTCACTGGTTTGCAAAACAAAAAAAAGCGACACCGGCCCAGATTTCTCTTGCCTGGATGCTGCATAAAAAAGAATTTATCGTGCCCATTCCGGGAACTCGAAAAGAAGAACGGATGAAAGAAAATTTTGGCTCTGCTGACGTAATACTGACAGAAGAAGAGTATCAGGCTTTGGAAAAAGAATTGGAAAAAATTACAATATACGGAAATCGTACAGATGAAGATATTGCGACATTAAAAGAGATGAATTAGATTCATGCCTTACATTTTTTTGAAAGAAGAATTGGAGGAAGCAAGATGAAAAAGAAAGTTTTAGCTATTTTGTTTGCAGGCATTATGATGTTTTCTATGACTGCATGTGCAAGCAGCACAGAAGAAAACAGCACTGGCAGTTTGCAGGCAGAAATATCAGAATCAGAAACACAAGAACAAGAAGGAAATTCTAATATTTTGGTTGCATATTTTACCTATGCGGAAAATGCAGAACTTCCAGAAGGAATTGACGCATCTGCCAGTGCAAGTATTCAGGTGTGGAATGGAGAATTGACAGGAAATACAGGAGCAGTTGCACGTATGATCAGTGAAGCAACAGGCGGTGATTTATTTTCAATACAGACAGTAGAAAAATATCCAGATAATTATAATGATACGATTGATCAGGGACAGTCAGAGAGAAATGAAGGAGCCAGACCAGAATTGACAACTCAGATTGAGAATTTAGACAATTATGATACGATTTTCTTAGGATATCCTAATTGGTGGGGAGACATGCCGATGGCAGTATACAGTTTCCTGGATGAATATGATCTGTCGGGAAAGACAGTTGTGCCATTTGTAACTTCCGGAGGCAGCGGATTCTCCCAAACGATCAGCGAGATCGAAAACGCAGAACCAAATGCGACGGTGGAGGAAGGCATCTCACTTAGAGATTCTGACGCAGTAAGCGCACAAGAAGAGATCCAGACATGGCTGAGAGAACTTGGTTATATTCAGTAAGAAAAAAATGGAAGGACTTATTTTTGGATGCAAAAGTAACTTGTAATACAGTCTAAAAGAGACAGATTTACAAAGCAGTCACAGAATTACAAAGGAGAGCATAAAACAAAAGGTAATAACTGAAAAACTAATCGGGACTTCTGTTGAAGTCCTGTTTTTTTTATAATAGAACCAGAAAAAAAATTACCTTATGCAAAATTACAGAAAAAGTAAGGAGAGGTAATAGGAATGAATAATTTTATTTATGAAAATACGACGAAGGTATATTTTGGACAAGGATGTGTAAAAGAATTCCTAGGTTGCCTTTTAAAGCAATATGACACAATTATGCTTGCATATGGAGGAGGCTCTATTAAAAAAAATGGAATTTACCATGAAATTTGTAATATCTTGAAAAAAGAGAAAAAAAAAGTAGTAGAATTTCCAGGAATCATGCCAAATCCTACTTACACAAAAGTGTTAGAAGGAGCAAAAACTGCAAAAGAAAACGGCG
>CALWCS010000153.1 GCA_944376425.1 uncultured Lachnospiraceae bacterium
AATGCGCCAAAATCTGTTACATTTTTGATTACGCCTTCTACTACATCTCCAACGTGAATCTTTTCAAACAGTTCTTTTTGCATCTCTGCTTTCTTAGCAACAAGCAACTGTTTACGGTCGCCGATAATTCTTCTTCTCTTTGGATTAAACTCGCTAATCACAAATTCAATCTCCTGACCGGCATATTTTCCAAGATTCTTTTCATAAGTATCTGAAACAAGACTTGCAGGAATAAATACTCTTGATTCATCTACTACAACACTTAAACCGCCATCTAATACCTGGGTTACCGTAGCCTTCAGTACTTCATGGTTATTAAATGCTTCCTCCAATCTCTTATTTCCTTTTTCTGTAGCAAGACGTTTATATGACAGCGATACCTGTCCTTCTCCGTCATTTACTTTCAGTACTTTTGCTTCCATCTTGTCGTTTACTTTTACAAGATCAGAAAGTTTTGCATTGGAATCATTCGTGTATTCGCTTTTGGTAATGATACCGTCTGCTTTGTAGCCTATATTTAAGATAATTTCATCATCTTTTACATCGATAACTGTACCTTCTACAACCTCTCCATTATGAATTGTTTTTAATGATTCCTCAAGCATTTGTTCAAAGCTTAAATCTGACATTTCTTTTGAACCTCCTCAATTATATTATTTGGGGTTGAAGCCCCTGCGGTAATACCTACGCAACCCATGGACGGCAAAGATGTAGCATCCAAATCATCGAGTGTCTGTATATAGTAAGTATTTTCACATTCCTTTTTACATATTTCAAATAATTTCTGCGTGTTAGAACTGTGCTTTCCGCCAATTACAATCATACAGTCAGCTAACGCAGCAATTTTTCTTGCTTCGGTCTGCCTTTCTTCTGTTGCACTGCAGATCGTATTTAAAACAATTATATCATAACGCTTTTTTGAAATAATTTCAACAAGTTTATTAAATTTATTGTAATTAAATGTCGTCTGACTGACAATACAAACCTGTTTTTTCTCTAAATTTTCATATTTTTCTGCTTCTTCTTCCGATTCTATAATTGCAACCGGAGTGACAGACCATCCTTTAATTCCCTGAACTTCCGGATGGTTTGGATTCCCAATAATTAAAATTTTTGACCCTTTTTTGCTTTCTCTCTCTACAATTTTGTGAATTTTTTTGACATAAGGACATGTTGCATCGATGAGATTCAAATTTTTTTTTGCAATTAAATCATAAATCTCTTTCTCTACGCCATGAGATCGAATCACAACGGTTCCTTCTTTTAATTTCTCCAGCTCTTCTCTTGT
Organism: uncultured Lachnospiraceae bacterium; assembly: GCA_944376425.1. Taxonomy (GTDB): domain Bacteria; phylum Bacillota; class Clostridia; order Lachnospirales; family Lachnospiraceae; genus JAGZHZ01. The sequence continues at coordinate 1,289 of CALWCS010000153.1, forward strand.
CTGAAGCACCTGTACCCCCTTTTTTTCCAGGTCTTCCACAACGCTTTCATTGTGAATAATAGGTCCATAAGTATAAATCGGAAATCGTCCGTTTTCTACCTGCTCATATACTTTTTCCACAGCACGGCGAACCCCAAAACAAAATCCGGCGGTATCTGCCACTATGACTTTCATTTTTTCCTCCATTTTCACAGCTTATCTGCGTTCTTTATAAAGTTTTAAAATCTTCTGCACAACCTGTTCAATTGTCATATCAGAAGAATCAATTAAGACGGCGTCCTGTGTCTGAACAAGCGGTGCAATCTCCCGGTGCATATCACGGTAATCTCTCTCCTCAATATCTTTCTTGATTTCTTCTAAGTCACATACCGTTCCTTTTTCCTTTAACTCCAGATAGCGCCTCTGTGCTCTTTTTTCTACGCTTGCCGTCAGGTAAATTTTTAGCGGTGCATCCGGAAGCACACGGCTGGCAATATCTCTTCCGTCCATTACCACATTTTCTTTGTCCGCAAGATCTCTTTGTAAATCCAGAAGTTTTTGCCGGACTGTAGCGTTTGCAGAAATCACAGAAGCAAGATTTCCTACTTCTTCTGTCCTCAGATATGGAGTGATATTCTCTCCATTTAAAAGAATCTGCTGTTCCTGTTCTTTATAATAAATTTGAATTTGAATCTGATCACACGCTTTTCTTATCTCTTTTTCCTGATCCGTAGAAATATGGTGCTTAAAAAAATAAAATGCAATTGCCCGGTACATTGCTCCTGTGTCAACATAAACAAAAGAAATTTCTTTTGCCGTTATTTTCGCAATCGTACTTTTTCCGGCTCCTGCCGGTCCGTCAATCGCAATCTGAAACCCCATAAAACAACCTCCCATTCTGGCAGTTTATACTGAAAGGTTCACAGCGGCTGCATATGCAGTAGACCACGCAATCTGAAGGTTGAATCCTCCTGTCACTGCATCTACATCTAAAACCTCTCCGATAAAATGTAATCTCCCAACTCGTTTTGATTCCATCGTTGTCGGATTAATTTCTTTTACCTCAATCCCGCCTTTTGTGATAATAGCTTCATTATAATCTCTAAGTCCCGTCAAGGTCAACTCTAAATATTTAATTTTGTGCAAAAGATTCTGTCTTTCTTCTTTTAAAATTTCATTTATCCGCTTTTCTGGAGAAATTTCTGACAATTTTATCATGACTGGAATCAGTTTCGCCGGAAATAATCCTCCCAAGGCATTTTTAAATTGCCTGTTCTGCGCTTCTCCAAACTCACGGATCAATCTTTTGTCTAATTGTTCTGTACTCAATGCCGGTTTTAAATCTATCTCCATTCTCATTTCTTTCTGCCGCAGTTTTTTCCCGATTCTTCCGCTGGCACTTAAAATAACCGGACCGGTCACTCCAAAATGTGTGAACATCATCTCTCCAAAATCTTCGTATACTTTCTTTTTTCCTTCGAAAATTCGGATTGAAATATTTTTTAGAGAAAGTCCCTGTAATTCTTTGACCCAGTTTTCTTTTACATTAAATGGAACAAGCGATGGCAATAATTCTGTCACCCGATGTCCGCACGACCTTGCAAACTCATATCCGTCTCCGGTAGATCCTGTGGAAGGATAGGAAAGTCCTCCTGTTGCTACGATCACCCGATCTCCCAATTTCTCTCTTCCATCTTCTAAGCTGACTCCAATACACTGATTTTCCCGAATCAAAAGATGGCGAACTTTTGTGTTAAGATAAACTTTAACACCGTTTTCTCTCATTTTTTTTTCTAAAGTTCCAATGACATCTGAGGAATGATCGCTGCACGGGAAAACCCGGTTTCCTCTCTCTGTCTTTGTTCGGAGTCCCGCTTTCTCAAAAAACTGTATCGTATCTTGATTCGTAAAACCATAAAATGCACTGTATAAAAATTTACTGTTTGTACAAATACTAGCAAATAATTCATCTATATCGCAGGCATTTGTCAGATTGCATCTTCCTTTTCCCGTAATAAATAATTTTTTCCCTAATTTTTCATTTTTCTCAAAAACTTCTACTTCATGTCCCTGTTGTGCTGCAATGACAGAGGCAAACATTCCTGCTGCTCCTCCGCCTACTATAATTATTTTTCCCATCTGTTTTCCTATCTGCTCCTGCTTTATTTTAAAAGGCCGCCGCCTGTTCTTTTTGTCTTTGTCTCCATTGACAAAATAATCAGTGCAGCAGCCTGTTTTGTTTGCGCAATCTGTTTTATTATACTGGATACGCTTTATTTTTGGAATCCGCAACGCCTGGATCAATTTTTGTCTCCTGTGCCTGTCTGTATTTAAAGAAATCTACCGCAACTTGCGGGAACAGAGCATACGTCAGAACATCTTCATCCTGCTCTTTCCACTGAGCCATTTCACTTTCCAGCTTTTCCAGTTCATGATCCAATAAATCAGCCGGACGGCATGTAATCGGTTCTGTATCTCCGATACATTTTTTCTGAACTTCCAGATTGAAAGGTTTTACGGTTGCTCCGTATTTTCCTGAAAGTACATCTTTTGTCTCTTTTGTGACCATCTTATAACGTTCACCAGTCAGGACATTAAATACAGCCTGTGTACCCACAATCTGGGAAGACGGTGTTACCAGCGGCGGCTCTCCTAAATCTTTTCTCACTCTTGGAACTTCTTCCAAAACTTCATAAAACTTGTCTTCTGCATGCTGTTCTTTTAACTGAGAAGTCAGATTAGATAACATCCCTCCAGGAACCTGATACAGCAACGTTTTAATATTGACACCCAAATTTTTCGGATTTAACAGTCCGCTTTCCAATGCCTGATCTCTGATCGGTCGGAAATAATCGGCAATTTCAGCGAGCAGTTTTTGATCGTATCCTGTATCATACGCAGTTCCTTTAAATGTTTCTACCATAACTTCTGTTGCAGGCTGAGAAGTTCCCAGGGCAAATGGAGAAATCGCGGTGTCAATCACATCAACGCCTGCCTCCACTGCTTTTAGATAAGTCATTGAGGCTACCCCGGATGTATAATGCGTATGTAACTGAATCGGAATTTTTACTGCCTTTTTCAGTGCAGATACTAATTCTGTTGCCTTATATGGAAGCAGCAAACCTGCCATATCTTTGATACAGATAGAGCTTGCTCCCATCTCTTCGATCTGTTTTGCTATTTTTGTCCAATACTCTAACGTATAGGCATCTCCTAAGGTATAAGAAAGCGCTACCTGAGCATGAGCTTTTTCTTTGTTTGCCGCATCTACAGCTGTTTGTAAATTTCTTAAATCGTTTAAGCAGTCAAAAATACGGATAATGTCGATTCCATTTGCCACGGATTTCTGTACAAAATATTCCACTACGTCGTCTGCATACGGACGATATCCTAAAATATTCTGACCGCGAAACAGCATTTGAAGCTTTGTATGTTTAAATCCATCTCGGAACTTGCGCAGTCTCTCCCACGGATCTTCATGCAGGAATCGAAGAGATGCATCAAATGTGGCTCCTCCCCAGCATTCTACTGAATAATATCCAACTTTATCCATAGTATCTACAATCGGAAGCATCTGCTCTGTTGTCATTCTCGTTGCAATCAGAGACTGATGTGCATCACGCAGAATTGTCTCTGTAATCTTAATAGGTTTTTTTTCTTGTTCAGCCATAATTGATCTCAAACTCCTCTCCATTCATTTAAAGCCATATACGCTTGATGATTTCTTCTTCTATTGCACTCCAAAGATCGCCATAAATGCTCCTGCCGCAACCGCGGTGCCAATAACTCCTGCTACGTTTGGTCCCATCGCATGCATTAAGAGGAAGTTTGTAGGATCTGCTTCTGCACCGACTTTTTGCGATACACGGGCCGACATCGGAACAGCCGATACCCCTGCCGATCCAATCAGCGGATTAATTTTTCCTCCTGAAAGTTTGCACATCAGCTTTCCAAACCATACTCCTCCGGCCGTTCCAAATGCAAATGCAATCAGTCCCAAAAATACGATTTTTAATGTATCCAAGTTCAAGAATGCTTCTGCGCTTGTCGTTGCTCCTACCGAAGTGCCAAGAATAATAACAACGATATACATCAGCGCATTCGATGCCGTTTCTGTCAGCTGTTTTACCACGCCGCTTTCACGGAATAAATTTCCTAACATTAGCATTCCAACAAGTGGTGCTGTCGTAGGAAGAATCAGACATACCACCGCTGTAATAATAATCGGGAATAAAATTTTCTCCAGTTTGGAAACAGGGCGAAGTTGTTCCATTTTAATTTTTCTTTCTTCTTCCGTCGTAAATAATTTCATAATCGGCGGCTGAATAATCGGTACTAAAGACATATAGGAATATGCCGCAACAGCGATAGGACCTAATAAGGCTCCTTGTCCCAGTTTTCCGGCGAGGAAAATGGAAGTAGGACCATCCGCTCCTCCGATAATTGAGATTGCCGCTGCTGCTTTTCCGCTAAATCCCATCAAAATTGCAAGAAAATATGCACAGTAAATACCAAGCTGTGCTGCAGCCCCAAGAAGAAAACTCTTTGGGTTTGCAATTAAAGGTCCAAAATCCGTCATTGCCCCGACCCCCATAAAGATCAGGGAAGGTAAAATACTCCACTCATCCAGCAAATAGAAATAATGAAGAAGTCCTCCTACACCATTCGATGTTTCTTCAGGACTTGCCATAATATCAGGATAAATATTGACTAAAAGCATCCCAAAGGCAATCGGAACTAACAGTAATGGTTCATAGTCTTTTTTGATTGCCAGATAAAGAAAGATACAGGCAATCACAATCATCACGTAGTTTCCCCATGTCAAGTTGAAGAATGCTGTCTGATGGACCAGGTTATACAACGTGTCTGTAATATATGACATTTTTCTACCTCCGATTTTACTTAATTCATAGTTGCCAGGGTAGCGCCTGCGTCGATTTCATCTCCCACCGCAACTTCAATGCTTGCTACGGTTCCGTCCTGTGGTGCAACGACAGGAATTTCCATTTTCATTGCTTCAATTACAACAACCGGATCTCCTGCCTTTACGTTCTGACCTACATTTGCTGCAATTTTAAATACTTTTCCGGCTGCTCCTGCCGTCACTTTGACAGAACCTGCAGCTGCTGCCGTATTTTTTTGTTCTGCTTTCGGTGCAGGTTTCGGCATTGCCTTTGCAGCCGGTTTTGCTTCTTTTCCTGCCGTTCCTTCCTCCACTGTCACTTCATAAACATTACCATTTACTGTAATTGTATAATTTTTCATTTTCTTATCCTCCTTATTTGTTCTACCATTTTCTATTCTTTGCTCTCTTGATGGAGCGAACGACAAATCCATCACTGGAAGTATTTTCTGAGGCTGCGATTGCCGCTGTAATAACGGCAACAAGTTCTAAATCGTCTGTCAGTTCTTCTTGTTCCTCTGCTTCTATCACCGGAGCAACCGGGGGGTGTATTTGTGTTTCTTCTTCTTTTTTCTTTCTTCCTTCAATTTTTTCTGACAGAGGTTTTAACAGTCCAATCACAAACGTCAGAAAAATCAGCACAATAAATACCGTACACATCCCGATAATAAAGTTCAGTCCCGCTTCCATCATATTTTCTGCAAGCGTTTTCTCTGTATCTATAGTCGCTTCCGCAGGCTGCAGATCCGTATCATATGTCACAGTAATATCCGCATCCTTATTTTCAAATTGTGCTGTTGTAATCACTGTGTAAATGCCGTTGCTTTCTGAAATTTCATGATGCTTCACTGATAGGAGAGTCCCAAGTTCTTCTCTATTTTCTTCCCACGCCGATGCAATTGCCTTTTCAAAGTCGGATCCATTTTCTGCCATATCAGTGACTTCTTTTTCACTGTATTGTGTTATGGTATCTAAAAAACCTTCTGAACTGTAGGCAAGTGTCGCCTGAATCTGCCCTGAAATATCCTCATCGTCACATTCGATCAGTGCCGTATTTAAGGAATCACTGCCAGTTTCTGATTCGGAAACTGTTTCTGCCGCTTCTTGTGCAAACACAGCACTGACAGACATAGCACTGAATGCTCCCGCTAGCCCTAATCCTAACCATGTTTTTTTCCATTTTCCTGTCATCTGATCCACCTCACTTAAACCGTGCCATGTTTTTTGTTAGGACGATCTTCTCTCTTGGTAAACAGCATTTCAAAAGCTCCTATCAGATATTTTCTCGTATTTTCTGCTTCAATAACCGTATCTATGTACCCTCTTCTTGCGGCTGAGATAACGCTTGACTGAAGAGCTGCATACTCTGCTGCTTTTTCATTGATTACAGAGATGTCTGCATCTGCATACATAATCTTTGCTGCAAGCTTTGCATCCATCATGCCAATTTGCGCATCTTTCCATGCAAATGTCAAATCTGCGCCGATTGCCTTGCTGTTCATCGCTATATATGCGCTTCCAAAAGCTGTCTCGGTAATCAGATTCACTTTTGGAACAGTCGCGTTTGCAAATGCATAAATAAGATCAGAAACGGCACTGGCAATACTTCTTTCAGAATGTATATTTGCTTTAAATCCGGTCGCATTTGTCACAGATAGAATCGGAATATTGAATGCATCACAAAACTTCAGAAATTTTGCCGCTTTTCTCGATCCTTTTGTAGTCAATACCGGATCAAATTTTTCTGTTATATTTCCTTCTTCATCATAAAGTTCTGTGCGGTTTGCAACTGCTCCTACTGTCATGCCATTTAGTCGAATAAATCCAGTCACCATTTCTTTGGCATAATTTTTCTTTGTCTCGAAAAAAACATGATCGTCAGAAATTGTGGAGAGCAAAATGGATGCGTCTCCAGCAGCATTTTCCAAATCTTTGCAAACACGATTTAAATCATCGTCACACTCCTCATATGACATATCATCTTCATTGTTTGCCGGAATCATGCAAATCAGTTGACGGATCTGATCTAGAATCTCTTCTTCTGTTCCTGATTCATCGACAAGTCCAACTTCTTCGCTCTGAAATTTTGCCGATGCAGTGTCACATTTTGATACATGATTGTCCTCCAGTGCATTTGGAGAATTTACAAACAATTTTGCTTTCTTTTCTTCCATAAAAGTAAAATCTGTCAATCCTGGTATCAGTGCCAGACCTCCTCCGCAATTTCCAAAAACAGCTGTAATCTGTGGAATCACTCCGCTTGCAAAGACCTGTTTTTGATAAATCTCCCCAAAAGCGTTCAGCGCGTCTGTCGCTTCTTGAAGTCTTAATCCTGCACAGTCAATCAATCCAATTACCGGTGCCCCCATTTTCATCGCAAGATCATACAAACCTGTAATTTTTTTTGCATGCATTTCGCCGATACTTCCTCCAAGTACCGCTGAGTCCTGACTGTAAACATAAACCAGATTTCCATCAATGATTCCGTAACCAGTAATGACACCGTCTGACGGCATCTGATTTTGTTCCATGTTGAAATCTGTGCTTCTTGCTGTGATCGATCCACCGATTTCAACAAAACTGTTCGCGTCAAGCAAAGATTGTATTCTTTTGCTTGCTAAGCCTTGTGCTGTATTACTCATCCTTTCAATCCTCCATATATTATTTTTATTGCTCGCCGCCTGTCCAGACGGAAGTCTTTTTTCTATCTGATAAATTTTCTGTTAATTTTAATTTTATTCCTTTTTCTTTTAATTGGCAAGTATCTTTGAGATTATTTTCACAAAAAACGGGAGAAAAAAAGAAAAAAATGTGCAAGTTATTCATCCCATTTTCCACATTTTTTTCCTTTCATCCATTTTGGTTTTTTATTTTTGAAATCTGTTTTCCTATCTGGAATCAAAATTTTCTGACTTTTTTATTCTTTCCCGTTCCAGCAATAGGTACATAATTTACACGGTTCAATTCCGACAGATTCTATCATATCGTCGAGTCTGTGATAGCGCAGGGAGGAAAAGTTCAGTTTTTCTCCAATCCGTTTTACCATATCCTGATAATGTTCTGATTCTGGATCTGTATATTTTTCCAGCGAATAATTTTTATTCGTCCCTTCCATTTCTTTGATCACATTTCTTGTAATCAGCTCCATCTCTGACGTTGTCCTTGAAAAATTAAGATATTTGCATCCATATAATAACGGAGGACATGCCGGACGGATATGCACTTCTTTTGCTCCGCTTTGATATAAAAATTCTGTTGTCTCACGCAGCTGAGTTCCCCGTACAATGGAATCGTCAATCAGCAGCATTCTCTTGTCTTTGATCAGCTGATGTACCGGAATCAGTTTCATTTTTGCAATTAAGTTTCTTTTGCTTTGTATCGTCGGCATAAAAGATCTTGGCCATGTCGGCGTATATTTGATAAATGGTCTGGAAAACGGAATTCCAGATTCATTTGCATAACCTATTGCATGCGGTGTGCCGGAATCAGGTACTCCGGCAACGATATCCGGTTTGATATGATCGCGTCTGGCAAGTAGCGCCCCGCAGCGGTACCGCATCTCTTCTACTGCTACTCCTTCGTAGGAAGAAGAAGGATATCCGTAATAGACCCATAAAAAGGTGCAAATCTTCATCTGTTTTCCCGGTTGTGCCAAGGTCGTAACTGCCTCTGGTGTCATCACAACAATCTCTCCAGGACCTAATTCTCTATATTCACTATATCCCAGATTTAGATAAGAAAATGATTCAAATGCCGCACAGAACGCTCCTTCTTTTTTTCCAATCGCAACAGGAGTTCTTCCCAATTTATCTCTTGCGACGTAGATCCCTTTCGGAGTTAAAAGCAGCATTGTCATCGAACCCTTTATCAGGTCTTGCGCATATTGAATTCCCTCTACCAAATTCTCTTTTTGATTGATAATTGCAGCAACCAGCTCTGTCGCATTAATGTCTCCGCCGCTCATCTCCAAAAAATGAGTATGTCCCGACTGAAAAATCAGCTTTACAATCTCTTCTGTATTATTAATCTTCCCTACTGTTGTGATTGCATACGTACCATGGTGAGAACGCACAAGCAAAGGCTGCGGTTCATAGTCTGAAATACAGCCAATGCCCATGTAGCCCTTCATTTCGTTTGCTTCTTTTTCAAATTTCGTACGAAAAGGAGAATTTTCAATATTATGGATTGCTCTGTCAAATCCATTTTCTCCATATACGGCAAGACCGCCTCTTCTTGTTCCTAAATGAGAATGATAATCTGTGCCAAAAAACAAATCAAAAACACAGTCCTGTTTTGATGCAACCGAAAAAAATCCGCCCATTCTTTTTCCTCCATTATTCCATTGTTTGTCCTTTTTAGTATATCATAAAATTTTCGTTCGTATAACCCTTTTTTTGATTTTTTTCTCTGTTTGCTTTACAGAGAAAAAAATGACTCTAAGATTTGTCTTAAGCACCATGAAAAATCTATTTTTTCTACTTTTTTATCCGTCACAATCAAATCTTGTCTCCATGTAATTCCGTCTACAACATAACGCACGCTTCCGATTGTCATGCCTGATTCAATTGGCGCCTCTAAATGATCCACCATCTCAAAAATTCGTTCTATCTTTTCGTCCGTCCGCATCAAAATTCCCTCTTTTCCGCTGCCGCTTTGATCCTCTACCAAAATCGGCTGAATGAAAACGCTCTTTTCCATTTTATTTCCCTGTCCGTTTTCTACCTCAATTTGTGGAATTTCTACTGCTTTTTCTTCCAAAAAAGATCGGTATTCGTAATTGGCAAGCCCATATTCCATCAATTTTTTCGTATCACTCCATTTATAAGAACGGTTATTAGGCCACCCGCATCCCAACAAAGCAACAATCAATGTTTTTCCATCTTGCCTAAGTGCTCCGACATAACAATATCCTGCCTCAGAAGTAAATCCTGTCTTTCCAGAAAGTGCACCTTCCATCATATTCAAAAAAGTATTATGATTGTTGCAGGTAAAAGTTCTAGAACCATCCAGTGTTGAAAAAGTATAGGAAACGGTTCTTGTCACTTCCAAAAACTCTTCTTTTTTGGGAGATTCACCTATACAGTAAGCCATCACAAGCGCAAGATCTTCTGCGGTTGTCGCATGCTTCCCCTCTTCATCGGAAGCATCCAGTCCATTTGGAGTAATGTAGTACGTATTTTTACATCCGATTTCATCTGCTTTCTCATTCATAAGATCGGCAAAGCCTTCTACAGATCCTCCAACATGTTCTGCAATTGCTACTGCAGTGTCATTATGACTCTCAAGCATCAAAGAATATAACAGATCTTTAAGCCGGTACTGTTCTCCTTCTATCATATTAAGCTGTACATCGGGCATTGACTGCGCATAAGCGGATACTTCTACAATCTCATCTAGTTCACTGTTTTCCAGAGCCACAATGCAAGTCATAATTTTTGTCGTACTCGCCATCGCGCGCACTTCTTCTCCATTTTTTTCATACAGAATGCGTCCGCTGTCCCCATCCATCAAAACAGCGCTGATTGCGTATAAATCCTGATCCTGAAGCGATATTTCTTCTGTTCTTGCAAAAACATGTCCTCCTATCAGCCATCCTATCAATGCCATAAAACATATCACGAGAAATCTGCTGGATTTTCTCATACATTCCTCCCCTTCTTTCGGCAGGCTTTTAAGATATCCTGTTTCATTGTTTCTAACTGCCATAGTTTTCTCTGGTGCTACTGTATGAGTCAGATTTTCAAAAAAGAACTGTTCTTAAGAAAATCTGCGCATCCTTATCTGATTCTTTCCCCATAATGGCTGCATATAACAGATCTATAAATAATTTCTCAAAAATCTTTTATCAGACATTTTTTCTTTGCTGTTCCAATAATGTGTGATCGTTCTGACGGTTTCAGGAACACATTGTTTCATCGTCTCAAAAAGTTTTTGTGTACTTTTCTGACACCGTTTGCTTCTTTTTTTTCTCATAACTCTGCCGCCAGTCTCTTCATATGTTCCTATCATCTTCATTGCCCAAAGCAGCCACTTTCTCTTTCGTTCACTGCCGCAGACTGTCAGATTCGTATAAAATTTCATTCCTCTTAAACATTTTAGAATTGTTTTCGTATCCATTCCCTCTAAAACAGAAGCAATTACATCTGCATCTTTTCTGCGAATCCGTACCGTATCAGACGGATGATAATGCATTGGGTCCTTATTTGTCTTCTCCATCAGCATCCGGTCAAGATCTGTCTCTATCTCGGCATGGCTGCTTCCCGTTTTTTCCATATATCTACTGACGATCGGATGGCATGCGCTGTCAAGCATAAAATGACAGATAAATCCTGTAATATAGACAAACAGCGCTTCATTTTTCGTCTGATCATATAATTCTTTTGCATGTTCAAAAAAATCAGCTGCTATCTCTTTATGCATCCTATGTCCTAATCCATTTACTGTGTTTTTCTGAAAAGGTCGATAATAAAACAAAATATCCGGACCATGCAGTCCAATCTGATAGAGATTTTTTTCCTTCTGAATTTTTTTTTGGATCTCTTTTGGCAATCCTTGGTAGACAAGTGTTCCAAAAATATGATGTGTATACGTTGTCGGCATTTTATTTTCCTCCTGATGTTCTTTTACAGATCCAATTTCAGCTGGATCTCTGCCTCCGCTTCTGCTTTGAAATCTTCCACCTGTACCGGACTGATGCTTGGAAGATCTTCTAATGACTGAACGCCAAAATGTCTTAAAAATTCCTCTGTTGTTCCAAATAAAATCGGCTTCCCAGGCGCGTCCAGTCTTCCGAGCTCCTTAATCAGATTATAGTCAATCAGTTTATTAATGACATGATCACATTTGACACCGCGAATTTTTTCAATCTCAATTCTCGTAACTGGCTGTTTATACGCCACGATGGCTAATGTCTCCAGCATCACTTCACTCATAACTGCTTTTTTAGGCTGCTTGGCAATTCGAATTAAATATTCAAAAAACTCTGCCTTCGTACAAAGCTGATACGCATTTTCTAACTCCAAAATTCGAATTCCACGTTCTTCCTTTTGATACTGATCCATCATCAGATGAATTATTTTTTTTGTGGTCTGCAAATCCTGCCCAATTGCCGCCGCAATTTTTTCCAGTTCCACGGAATCTCCCATCGTAAATAAAATCGCTTCAATTGCCGCCTGTATTTTCTTGATTTCCAAACTCTTCACCTCGTGTTTCCTCTCTTGCCGTAATGGTAATATCTTCAAAACTGTGCTCCTGAACAATCCAGATCTTTCCCATTTTCATCAGCTCTAAGATAGCAAGAAAAGTTACAATCACTTGTGTCTTTCCCTTTTTTTTCTCTAAAAGCTTTCGAAAACTACACGTCTTCTTTTCAAAAACATAGTTTAACACATAATCCATTTTTTCATCCAGACTTACTGTCTCTTTCTCAATTTTTCCAAATTGACTCCGAATCGGATCGATTCTCGATTCCTGTTTTCGAATAATCTCCTGAAAGATTTGGTGCAGTTTTGTCAGAGTCAAATCCCCTAATAGTTCGTCTACATCCACCGGAGTTTCATATTCTAGCACTTCTCTCGGAATAGTAGGTTTTTTAAACATGATAAGTTCAGCTTCTTTTTCACGGTCTCTTAGCTCATAAGACATAAATTTATACATTTTGTATTCCAGAAGCTGTTCTACAAGTTCTGACCGCGGATCTTCTTTTTCCTCTTCTTTTTCCTCTCTTGGAAGAAGCATACGCGCTTTGATATCAAGCAAGGTTGCTGCCATTACCAAAAATTCGCTCATAATATTGAGATCCTGCTTTTCCATATGGTGCAAATATTCCATATATTGATCTGTAATTTGAGCAATTGGAATGTCATAGATATTGACTTTATTTTTATCGATCAGATGCAAAAGAAGATCCAAAGGACCTTCAAAATTTTGCAGCTTCACCGGTATTCCCATTTTTTCTCTCCTTGTCTTTTTTTATTGCTTCCATCTCACCATATTTTCTTCTATCTGCGCCTTATCTTTTTGATTTGTCAGCTCAATTTTTACAAGTTCAATCGGATTAAACAGCCGAAACGGAATCGTGTGACATCCAAGACCTGCGCTGACAATCATCGTACTTTTTCTTTCTCGATATCTGCCTCTGTCATATTTTGGAAAAAGACGCATCTGTGGACTGATAAGCCCTCCAATCCCCGGTATTCTTACAATTCCTCCATGGAGATGTCCCGAACATACCAAATCTGCTCCCCATTTCGCATATGTCGGAAAAAAGACTGGATTATGCGCTAAAAGAATCGTAAAATCATCCTTCTTTCTGCTTCCTAAATCGTATGTGATTTCTTCCACTGTCAAAGATTTACGCCATGCATTCCTGCGAAAGTACTGCTGTCCCAGCTCCAAACCATAAATCATGATCGGCAAACCTTTTATATCGACCTTTTCTCTTTTGTTTTCCAGTAAATGAATTCCATTCTGTTTTAAATACTGGCTGTATTTTCTATATTCGTCTCCATAAATTTCCGGTTTCGCTTTCATGCGATGCTCATGATTTCCATTTTCATAATAGACGGGATACTGTTCACTGAGTTTTTTCATCAAATTTTTTGCCACTGATGTGTCACTCTCCGGCTCTCCTACAATGGAATCTCCTGCGACCAGAATCAGATCGGGCTGAAATTTTTTGATTTCATGAATTAGTACCCGATTGTTTTTCCCAATCTGATTATTGTGCAGATCTGCAAGAAGTACCATACGTACCGGTTGCTCCAAGCGGTATTTTTGCGGGTCTATCCATATTCTGTATAACACATCTCTCATTTTTTTCATAGCAACCATCCTATTTTTTCGTCCAGTATATCACAAGCTGTCTCTCATAACAACCAACCCTGCGCTGCTTTTTTCAGATAATCAAAAAATTCTGCTCTTTTTACACTTTCTCCGGCAACAATTCCGACTCTTCCGATTTCCTGTCCGTTTAGGGAATAAATCAATGTCCCAATTTGCTCTCCGGCTTCAATAGGGGCTTCCAGATTTTCTTCCCATTGGATCTGTTTTTCAATTTCCGTAAAATTTTCCTTTTTTGTGCTTAAATAAGAAAAAGTGCCATCATAGCGACAAGATATTGTATTTTTTATTCCCTTTTCAATTTCTACTTCACTAAGTTTTGGGGGATCCTCATCTTGATAGAGCGAACAAATGCCAAATCCATACGTTAAAAGGGATGCTGCATCATTAAATCTCGTTTTACTGTCCGGTCCAGCCATAATCACACTGATTAAATCAATCCCGTTTCGCGTTGCCGTAGCAGACAGACAGAACTTCGCCATACTCGTACTCCCTGTTTTCAGTCCGGTACATCCCTCAAAGCTGCGCAACAGTTTATTTGTATTGGTCAGTCCAAATTCGCTGCTTCCATTTCTGGTCACATGAGTAATGTTTTCCATCCAGATTCCGGAATATTCAAAAATCTTAGGATATTTTACTGTCAGTTCTCTTGTCATAATCGCCACGTCTCTAGCGGAAGTATAATGTTCGACAGAATCTGTCAATCCGCAGCAATCTACAAAATGTGTGTTTTCCATTCCCAATTCCTTCGCTTTTTCGTTCATCTGGTTTACAAATGCTTCTTCTGTCCCTGAAATATGTTCTGCCATCGTTACTGCTGCATCATTTCCAGATGCAATCACGATACATTTAATCAATGTCTCTACCGTCTGACGTTCTCCTTCTTCTAAAAAGACCTGAGAACCTCCCATAGATTTTGCATAAGCACTCGTGACAGCCTCTTCTTCCATTGAAATTTTTCCTTCTTCTAATGCTTCAAAAATCAACAAAAGTGTCATGATTTTTGTCACGCTTGCCGGATGTCTCTGCGTATCTGCATCTTTCTCATACAAAATTGTTCCCGTAGAAGCTTCCATCAGCACGGCAGAAGGTGATGAAATCTCTATTTCTTCCTCCGCGTACACATTGAGACAGCATAATGCCGTCATCACGAGCAACAGTATCCAGGCAATCCATTTTTTCATAAATTTAATTTCCCTCCTGATCTTCTAGTTTAAATATATACAAAGGAAAAGTTTCCTATGCAATAAAAAAAGTCCAGTTTCACAGGATTCTCTGTCTAAAGTCTGTCGCATAAACACTGCTCTCCTTGATACGCCCCAGTACGGTTTCTCGGATTTTACCCGAAGACTTTTACTGTAAACATCAAAAAATCCCCAGCATTACACCAGGGATTTTTATACGCACAAATTATGGTCTTAAAAATAGAAATTCCTATCTTTAAGTATTATAAATTAATTAAATTTACGTTTACGAGCAGATTCAGATTTTTTCTTACGTCTAACGCTCGGTTTTTCGTAATGCTCTCTTTTACGAATTTCCTGCTGAATACCAGCCTTTGCGCAGTTTCTTTTGAAACGGCGTAAAGCGCTATCCAAAGTCTCGTTATCTTTTACGATTACATTTGACATAGTCTCACACCTAACCTCCCTCCAGTTGTAGATTGTGCAAACACAACTGTATGGGTATTTTTATTGCACTAATCAATATTATAGCAGATTTTTTTTATTCGTCAATAGCTTTCCATAAAATTCTATTATTTTCTCAGTAACATTCAGGATAAAACCTTTTTCAGCCTATCTTCCTGTTTTCTATCCAATCTGAGTTTTTACTAGTTCTTTTGCCTTTTCCAGAGCGGCATCGACTCCATCTGGATTTTTTCCTCCAGCCTGCGCCATATTCGGACGTCCGCCGCCTCCGCCGCCTACCAGAGCAGCAATTCCTTTAATCAGATTACCGGCATGTGCTCCCTTTTTCATCGTGTCTTCCGTTGCCATAGCCATCAAATTTACTTTTCCATCTTTTACGGAAGCTAAAACAATAATTCCGCTTCCCAGCTTTTCTTTCAACTGGTCGCCCAGATCCCGAAGACCATTCATGTCGACATCCGCTACTTTTGCAGTGAGAAGTTTTACTCCGTTTACTTCAACGATCTGATCCATCACATCACCAAGCGCGTCTTTCGCCAGTTTACTCTTTAATGATTCGTTTTCACTCTGAACTGCTTTCAATTCTGCCATCAGATGATGCAGTTTTTCTATCAATGTTGCCGGTGTCGCTTTTATCACCTTTGCTGCTTCTGCAAGTTCATTTTCTGTCTCTTTATAATATGCGAAAACTCCCTGTCCTGTCAATGCCTCAATACGGCGTACCCCTGCTGCGATTCCTGATTCCGATATAATCTTAAACGTTGTAATCATTCCTGTATTTGCGACATGCGTTCCTCCACACAGTTCTTTGGAAAAATCGCCCATAGAAACAACGCGGACATCATTTTCATATTTTTCTCCGAATAAAGCCATCGCTCCTGTCTTCTTTGCTTCTTCTAACTTCATCACCTGCGTAATAACCGGAAGGTTTTTATTAATTTCTTCATTGACCAGCGCTTCCGTCTTTTCTATTTCTTCCGGAGTCATTGCCTGAAAATGCGCAAAATCAAAACGCAGTCTGTCCGGAGTGACAAGAGAACCTTTCTGTTCCACATGAGATCCCAAAACTTCTTTTAAAGCTTTCTGAAGAAGATGCGTCGCACTGTGATTTTTACAAGTATCGTTTCTCTTCTCTTCATTGACAGATAACGTCACTTCATCCCCGACCTTTAGCATTCCTTTCTTTACATATCCCACATGACCGATCTTTCCGCCCAGCAGTTTTATCGTATCTTCTACGATAAAACTGCCTTCTTTTGTCTCTATGACACCGGTATCTCCCTGCTGTCCTCCCATTGTTGCATAAAACGGTGTCTTTTCTGTCAAAATGGTTCCTTTCTGTCCGTCAGAAAGTGCTTCTGTCAGTTCTGTCTCTGTCGTCAATACCGTAATTTTAGAAGTATCCACTAAGTGATCATATCCAACGAATTCACTTGTCAGTGATGCAGGAATCTCATCATAGACAGTTGCATCGGCACCCATATAATTGGTTACGCCTCTTGCTTTTCTTGCTTTTTCTCTTTGTTCTTCCATCTCTGCTTTAAATCCTGCTTCATCAATAGAGTATCCTTTTTCTCCCAGAATCTCTTTTGTCAGATCCAGAGGAAATCCATACGTGTCATACAGAGTAAACGCATTTTTCCCTGTCAGTTCTTTTATTCCATTTTTTTCCATCTCTGCTTCCATCTCATTTAAAATGCCAAGTCCCTGGTCGATGGTTCTGCTGAACTTGTCCTCTTCCTGTGTCAGGACTTTAAAGATAAAGTCTTTTTTTTCTTCCAGTTCCGGATATCCATCTTTTGATCCCTCAATTACGGTTTTGCTTAATTCAGCAAGAAATTTTCCTTCTACTCCAAGCAGACGTCCATGGCGTGCGGCGCGGCGAATCAGACGGCGCAGTACATATCCTCTTCCTTCATTTGACGGCATAATCCCGTCAGAAATCATAAACGTTGCAGAACGAATATGGTCTGTAATGACACGGATCGATACGTCTTTTTCATGACTTACTTTATACTGTGTCTTTGCGAATTCACAGACACGGTTACGCAGCGCTTCTAAAGTATCTACATCAAAAATAGAATCTACATCTTGTACTACTGTGGCAAGACGCTCCAGTCCCATACCGGTATCAATGTTTTTTTGCTTTAAAGTCTCATAATGTCCTTCTCCGTCATTTTCAAACTGTGTAAATACATTGTTCCAGATTTCAATATAGCGATCGCAATCACATCCAACGGTACAATCTGGTTTTCCGCATCCATATTTTTCTCCGCGGTCATAATAGATTTCTGAACAGGGACCGCAAGGACCTGCACCATGCTCCCAGAAATTGTCTTCTTTTCCAAAACGGAAAATACGATTAGCCGGAATTCCTATCTCTTTGTTCCAAATATCAAACGCTTCGTCATCTTCCAGATAGACTGACGGATATAAACGATCCGGATCCATTCCTACAACCTGTGTTAAAAATTCCCAGGACCATGCAATCGCCTCATGCTTAAAATAATCTCCAAAAGAAAAATTTCCAAGCATTTCAAAAAATGTACCGTGGCGCGCTGTCTTTCCAATATTTTCAATATCACCGGTACGGATGCATTTTTGACATGTCGCTACTCTTTTTCTCGGCGGTACTTCTGCCCCTGTAAAATATGGCTTTAATGGAGCCATCCCTGCATTGATCAGTAATAAGCTTTTATCATTGTGCGGTACAAGAGAAAAACTTTTCATTACTAAATGCCCCTTGCTTTCAAAAAAGTCTAAAAACATCTGCCGTAATTCGTTTACACCGTATTTTTTCACAACGTTTCCTCCAAATAATCAATTAGTTTTTTTATTTGCATGAAAATATAAGTTAAGTTTTAATGCCTGTATTTCCCTATCTCCATGCCTGTAAATCAGCGAAACACGCCAGGCATGTTTCGCTGATTTTTAACGATCTTAAATACTTCTATGAGGGAATGATTCTGCATGCATAGACTGCATTCAACGCAGAAATATCATCAATTGTCACGCCAACGCCTCCTGTTGCATGAATAATTTTCCCATCTCCAAGATACATTGTCACATGTCCAATATAAAATCTTGGAGTACTCTTTTCTTGTTCTGTTTCTGTTTCAGACTCTGTCTCTGTTTCCGTTTCTGTCTCCGTTTCAGATTCTGTTTCTGTTTCCGTTTCTGTCGTCTGTTTTTGAGTTTCACTCTCTACTGGATTCGTCTCAATCGGATCTGTTGCCGGTTCCGTCGAATCTGTCACTGGCTCTGTTATCGGCTCTGTCTGATCTGTCACTGGTTCCGTCGAATCTGTCTCAGGAACGGTTTCACTTTCTGTTGGTATTTCTGTCACAGGAGTTGTCTCTGGCTCTGTCGGCACTTCCGTTATCGGTTCTGTCGGCGTTTCTGTTACAGGTGATGTTTCTTCCATAATCACTGGCTCTGTCGATGTCTCATCAGGAACGGTTTCCGGCATTTCATTAACCGGAAGCATCTCACTTTCCGCTGTCATAGAAACCGTTGTCTGTGTATCTGTGACATTTGCCTGTGCCACTGCGATTCCCATGGAAGCAAGTACATTTTGAATATCTTCCTGAGAAGGCTGAGCATACGGATACTGCTCATCATATTGTCCTGTAGCCGGATTTGGCATCGCTGTGACATAAAACAACAGATCTCCGGGCTGTAAATCTCCCATCGATACCGCAGTTCCGACAACTGCCTGAGAAGCGGCTGTTCTTGGCAGACTGTATCCAAAATTTGCGTACACTGCCTGTACGAATCCAGAACAATCTACTCCTCCTGTCAAATTAGTGCCGCCCCATACGTAAGGTGTTCCTAAAAATTTGCGTGCATATGCCGCAATCTTTTCTCCTAGCGGAATTTGTTTTTCTTCAAAATCCACTTCAAATTCTGTCGTCTTGCTATCCACATACCAGATAGAATCATCCAGCAAAGACTGAATCTGGGCTGTCTTTGCGTCAGTAAATAGTTCTACTTTATAAATGCCCTCCGCAAGCGTCTCTGTCACAGCTCGGTCAGCACTTTGAAATCCTGTCACGCTCTCATCAGATCCCACTTCTACATAAAGGCTTTCCGACGCAAGCGCATATCGCCCTGCATTTTTCTCAAATGCCACATCATCTGCACGGACATAGCCTGCCGTACCGTCTTTCTGAACAAAAACCCAGAAAATTTTTTCTTCGTCTAGTTCTGTATATAATGTCGAATTTCCGTAAGAAAGAATCTCATTTTTCTCCAACTGCGCAATCATATTGCCTCCCGGCTGATCATACAAAGCGCATCCATTATCTGACGTTACAATTGCAATCCGCATCGTCGGTGCATAACTCTCTTCCTGCGATGCTGCAACTGCTTTTTGTGTTCCTATTTTTCTTTCATAAAAAGATATCGCTCCTACTGTTAAAACGCAGCATAACAGAACAGCTAAACTTTTCATTCTAAATTTTTTATACATTCTTGTTTTTTGCATCCTTTCTGTCACGCAACATCTTACCCACTTTGATGCCGCCCAAAGCAACTGCTGCGATACAGATCGTTTCTATTACTGTCTGTATAAAAACTCCCAAAAATTCCATCAGATACCTCCTTTTTATTCTGCTTTTATCTGATGGTATCCTTTCTTTCCCTTTTTAATCACCAACACTCCATCCTCATTCCAATCAGCAGTTGTAAACAAGTAGTTACAAGTCATATCTGTTTCCTCCTATTTCCCTGTTTTTTATTTTAACATACTGCTTTTTTCTGGTCAAGCTTGCGTGCGCTATCCCTTAAAAAAGATTTCTCGCTCGCAATAAAGTATACCAAAAAACGGAAGTAATCCACAAAGCCAAGTGGATTTTCTTCCGTTTTTCCTTTAGATGGAACGGGAGTATCGCTCCATCGCCTAATTTGATGATTTTACAACACCCTCATCATAACATGATATCATCTATCAATACCCCGCTGTCAGCCGCCGAAGTTGCCAGTTGGTCGCAACGTTCATTCTGGGGATGTCCATCATGTCCTTTTACCCATATAAAAGTAACCTGATGCGGCTGCTTTGCCTTTAGCAGCCGTTTCCACAGATCTATATTTTTTACCTGCTCATTTTTTCCGCGAATCCATCCTTTTTTTATCCATCCGTCAATCCAGTGCTGATTAAATGCATCCACCAAATATTTAGAGTCAGAGTAAAGTTCCACCTCGCACGGTTTGAGCAAAGCCTCCAGTCCGACAATCGCTGCCATCAGCTCCATTCGGTTATTCGTTGTCTTTTTATATCCCTGACTGTATTCTCTGTAATGTTCCTTTCCCTTTGCATCCACACAGCTCAAAATAGTTCCGTATCCTCCCGGACCATCCGGGTTTCCTCTTGCCGATCCGTCCGTATAGATTTTCACCAGCATACTTTTCCTCCTATTTCATTTCTGATTGTTGCTTTCTAGTTTCCATTCTCCTGTCTCTAAAAATCTCTCTGCTGCCTTCTCCGCATCTTGGATTATATTTTTATCGTATCCTATTATGCCAAGCAATTTGATCGCATTGCGTGAGGTTGCTCTTCCCGGATACAATCGGTAATTAAATAAAATATCATTTTCTTTTACTTCCTCCTGGAAATGATAATTATCATATTCTTCTTGCAGCAAATGCGTCAGCTCTACATCATGTGTTGCTGCAAAACAGATCACATGATCACTTGCCATACTCTTTAGAATCTGAGAGGAAGCCGCAATTCGCTCTACGGTATTTGTTCCTCTAAGGACTTCATCTACAAAGCAAAGAAGTGGTTTATCCTCTCCTAATTGATCCAAAATTCTTTTTAAAGACTTAATCTCAACAATATAATAACTTTCCTGTCCCATAAGATCATCCCGCAGAGCCATAGAAGAATAAATGCGAAAAAAACAGCTTTCATATTGATCTGCCATACAGGTATGGATCGTCTGAGCCAAAATCGCATTGACTGCCACTGTCTTCAAAAAAGTAGATTTTCCAGAAGCGTTTGATCCTGTCAGTAAAACACCTCGTTTTGCTGTAATCGAATTTTTTACAGGTTCTGTAATCATCGGATGATAAATATTTTCTGCTTTTAGATATCCTTTTTTGCTTTCTTTTAAAACTGGTACCGTATAATCCAGCATCATAGTACGGAACGATGCGATTGCTATCATACTCTCTAAAAGTCCTATGGTATCTGTCATCTTTTCAAAATCAGAAATATGCTTTTTTAATTCTTGTACAATTCCTGGAAACTGTATCAGATCAAGATGAAATACATAGTTGGCATATTCAATAATAATTGTCTCTGGTCCGCCGCTTACTGCACTTCCTGTCACAAAAAAATATGTCTTTCTTTTAAAACTGCCGAATTGTTTTCTGCTTTCCCGCAGCACAGAAAAATAACGTTCTAGCTCCGGTATCGAAAGTTTTCCGAGTTTTTCCGAAAATTTCAGCATATTAAGCAGACAGTTACATGAAGTTACGTAAGGTTCGATCTTCTTTTTTGCTCCATAGTAAGTTCCCATGCTGGCAGAAATCATAATAATCAAAGCAAGAATTCCTATCTGTGGCTGTATAAAAATGCTTCCAAGCGCTAAAATAAGCAGGCAAAGATTCAGATAATGTTTCCACGGTTTTTCCGTCTCGACATCTTTTAGATTGTAAATATAATCAAAAATAGAATATTGTCCTGTTTTTCCAATTTCTGCACATAATTGTGAAATCTTTTCTCTTTCCTTTTCATGGTTCTGAAAATACTGGATCAGTCTTTCTCTTTCTGCCAATGTTTCCTGTGAATATTCCGGTCTGCGCAAAAGATTATACAGACTGCTTTCTCCGATTGTTGACCAAGTATGATTCATCATAATAAAAATCGAGTCCATATCCAGATCATTCCAGGTAATATCATCAATAATGTCTTTTGATTTTTCCTTCTGTCTGAAATAATGGCTGATGCTTTCATATTCCGTCAGATCATATTCCCTTTCGGGAAGTTTTCCATAACCTTTGCGGACCCGTAATTTTCGCAGCTGTTTATTTTTATAATTTTGATAAAATGCAAATATTATAAACAAAAAAAATGCGGCAAGAACAACGCCAATTGCAGCGATCGTTTCGTTCATGTCAATTCCTCCTATTCCTCTTTTTTGTTTTTTTCTTCTTTAAAGTCATTTCCTCATTTTCTGACTTGTCTTTTGTCGGTCTTGACAAGAACTTACATCTGTAAATTTTCAGAGAATCTGACGAATTTTCTCTACCACTTCGCGTGCTTTTTTATGTTCTTCTCCGCTTGCCGTTACTCCCACGACAATATGGTCTTTTTGAGCAATACCCGGAAAATAAAAATCACATTTTGTCTTATCGCTGCAGACATTTACAATGATTCCCATGCATTTACAGACACTGTAAATGTCATTATTTGTCTTTGTGTCATTTGTAGCCGCAATCACAAGATAGGCATCATAGAGGTCTTCTCGTTCATATTTTTTCTTTAAAATTGTGATTTTTCCCTCCCGCTCCATCTCGAGTAATTCCTGATTTACTTCCGGCGCAATTACGACCAGATGATCGGTAAATTCCGTTAAAGATCGAATCCTGCGTTTTGCTATCGTCCCGGCGCCAACTACAATTACTTTTTTATCCAATAAATCTACAAACATCGGAAAATATGGTTTTTTTCTCATGGTTTCTTATTTTCTCCTCGTTCACCAAATTTTTCACATTTTATGATACCACAAGCTGTTTGAAAATCAACCTATAATTTTTATGAGAAAGATTAATCTATAATTTTCCGTCAGAAAGGTCGCCATTTTTTTTTTTCTGTATTATAATCTATAACTGAATGTATAAAAATACAAAAAAAACAGATCAAAGGAGAATTGCTATGAGTTTTGAATTTTTAAAAAAACTGCCGACCCCTCATGAAATTCGGGAACAGTATCCTGTCTCCGAAAAGGTTGCCGCTATAAAAAAAGAACGAGATCTTGAAATAAAAAAAGTTATCACAGGAGAATCTGATAAATTTCTAGTCATTATCGGTCCTTGCTCCGCTGACAACGCAGATGCTGTCTGCGATTATGTCAATCGTCTCGCCAAAGTACAGGATCGGGTCGGAGATAAATTGATTCTGATTCCGAGAATTTATACAAATAAACCACGTACTACCGGTGAGGGATATAAAGGAATTCTCCATCAGCCAGATCCTGAAAAAAAACCTGATTTATTGGCTGGACTGATTGCAATCCGTAAACTTCATTTAAGAGCTGCTGAAGAGACCGGGCTTACTGCGGCAGACGAGATGCTCTATCCAGAAAATTATACGTATTTATCTGATATCCTTTCTTATGTCGCTATCGGTGCCCGCTCTGTAGAAGATCAGCAGCACCGTCTTACTGTAAGCGGTATGGATGTTCCTGCCGGAATGAAAAATCCTACCAGTGGGGACTTGTCCGTTATGTTGAATTCTGTCATTGCCGCACAGCATCCTCACAGTTTTATCTACCGAAGCTGGGAAGTAAAAACAAGCGGAAATCCTCTTGCTCACGTTATCTTACGCGGTGCGGTCAACAAACATGGAAACAGTATTCCTAATTACCATTATGAAGATTTAATCCGTGTCGTCGACATGTATATAGAAAAGGGACTTGCCAATCCTGCAATTGTTGTAGATGCAAATCATGCCAATTCCAATAAACAATATGCCGAGCAGATCCGTATTGTCAAGGAAGTTCTTCACAGCCGCAATGTCAATCCGCATATCCGCCCGTATGTCAAAGGCGTTATGATTGAAAGTTATATTGAACCTGGCAGTCAGAAAATCGGGTGCGGTACTCATGTCTATGGGAAGTCTATCACAGATCCGTGTCTTGGATGGACTGAATCCGAAGAATTAATCTACGACATTTATCGTCAGTGCTGATTCTAGGAATCACATAACTGTTTAAATTTAAAAAGAGGATATCTCTTCTGTCTGTTCCTCTCATCTGACGATCCTGTACAGGATTTTATATCATCTGTATAGGAACTTCTTTAGGAACAGGCAGTCTTTTTGAGATATCCTCCTATTTTTTATTTTTTTATTTTCTTGGATGTGCTTTCGCATATGCTTCTTTCATCCGGCTTGCTGCAAGATTCATATAAACCTGTGTCGTAGAGATATCCGAATGTCCCAGCATTTCCTGAACAGATTTTAAATCCGCTCCATTTTGAACTAAATGTGCAGCGAAAGAATGGCGCAGTGTATGAGGTGTAATATCTGCTATAATATTGGCACGTTCCGCATACTGTTTTATCAATTTCCAAAATCCCTGACGACTCATCGGCTTTCCTGAACAATTTGTAAATAAAGTCTCTGTATTTTCTCCTCTAAGTAAAATTTTTCTTGCGCAGTCCAGATAAGTTTCTATTGCCTCTTTTGCCTGTGATCCAAATGGAATCACACGCTCTTTGATTCCTTCACGGCAAATTACATAATTAAAGTTCAAATTGATATCGGATAATTTCAAAGAAATCAACTCTGTCACTCGCATTCCTGTTGCATACAGCAGCTCTAGCATTGCCTTATCTCTGATTTCTTTTGGATTTTCTTTTCCTGGCTGTTCTAAAAGCCGTGTGACTTCTTCCATTGTCATAATTCCTGGCGCTCTTTTTTCTACATGAGGTGCTTTTAAAAACTCAGAAGGGTCTTCTTGTATCTCTCTCTTTTTTACCGCATAATGAAAAAAAGCGCGAATAGAAGCAATATTTCTGGAAACAGTGGCTGCAGACAGCCCTTTTTTCTCCAGATACAAAATATACGAATTTAAATTTGTAGCAGTAATCTGCCTGATATTTTCTATCCCATGTTCCTCTAAAAATAAATCCAGTTTTCTCAAATCCCTCTCATATGATGTGACTGTACTGTCTGACGCATTCTTTACTTCGATCAAATACGCAGTAAACTTTGGTATGTCCATTCCCATTTTCCTTCTCCTTCAGCATTTCTTCTGCATTCGCTTTACTGATGTCAAATTTTCGCTTCTGACACATTTTCTTGTATCTTTTTAAGACGTTCCGAATATTTTCTGATCTATTTCATGTAATCTTAACGTATTATGTAACCTTATTATACTCAGTTTCTTTCTAAAATTCAAATAGATTTTTTCTCATAAACTCAATGAAAATGTGCTTTTCTCTGTCTGTTTGCAGATCTTATTTTTTTAATCTCTAGATCTTTTTTAAGACGTACTGTAAGACGGTCGGATTTACATAACTCTCTAATACCATTCCCAGAAAGAAAAAGAGAAGTACCGCAAAAAGAAGAACTCCGTATCTCCAGTCTATCTCTCTTTTGCCGCGTACCCAATGAGTGTTCTTTCTTTTTACTCCTTTTTCATAAACTTCGTTTAAAAAGAACACCATAATTGGCGCATAAATAAAAATCTGCGGTATCAAAGAAACAACTACTATTAATATTCCCTGCCATCCCATGCGTAAAATTGCCGTCATTACTACAATTCCGACCATGCAGCCAAGATATCCGCTATAAAGCAGTGTAAAAACTGCTCCCGCTGAAGTCATCCCCATCAGCCAGATCATCAAAATGCTTTTCAGACGTTTTTTCAAAACAAAGAAGAAGACTTGATCGCAGTTTACCGTCAGATTTTGATATTGTCCAAAAAAATAATCGCTAAACAATCCTGTTTTTTCAATATATGTATTTCCCAGCAAGTTTACAAACATCACTCCCAAGAAAATCCCCGTCAGAAATGCGATCAAAAAATATCCCAAATTTTTTTTCTTCATTTTTTTCATCCATTTTCTTTTTCTCTTAAGCTTATGAAAGAAAAAAATAGAACATTCCTTGCAAAGCTTTTTTGTTTGGAAAGAAAGACACCAAGGATTTTCCTTGAAATAAAAAAACCCGCATACCCCATAAAAACTATGTGGATTTGCGAGTTTTATATTTCCTATGTGAAATCATTTTGCGTAGTCAACTACACGGCTTTCACGAATCACGCTGACCTTAATCTGACCTGGATATTCCAGTTCTGCCTCAATCTGTTTTGAAATATCTCTTGCCAAAAGCACCATGTCCGCATCGCTTACCTGCTCTGGAACTACCATAATACGAATTTCTCTGCCGGCCTGAACAGCAAAGGATTTCTCCACTCCCTTAAAGGAATTTGTAATATCTTCTAACTGTTTTAATCTGTTTGTATATGTTTCTAATGTTTCTCTTCTGGCACCTGGACGCGCCGCAGAGATTGTATCAGCTGCCTGTACAATACATGCAATCAACGATTCCGGCTCCACATCTCCATGATGTGCCTCCACTGCATTGATCACAGTCGGAGATTCTTTGTATTTTCTGCAAAGATCTGCACCAATTTGAATGTGTGAACCTTCCATTTCGTGGTCAATCGACTTTCCTATATCGTGCAATAAACCAGCACGTTTTGCCATTCTGACATCCACTCCGATTTCTCCGGCAAGCAGCCCTGACAGCTGTGCCACTTCAATGGAATGTTTTAAGGCATTTTGTCCGTAACTGGTTCTAAATTTCATTCTTCCAAGTAAACGGATCAATTCCGGATGGATTCCATGGACACCGACTTCTAGCGCTGCCGCTTCCCCTTCTTCCCGGATCATCGTGTCTACTTCCTTTTGTGCTTTTTCAACCATTTCTTCTATTCTTGCTGGATGGATTCTTCCATCTACAATCAATTTTTCCAGTGCGATTCTTGCGACTTCTCTTCTGATTGGATCGAAACCTGATAAAATTACTGCTTCCGGCGTATCATCAATAATCAAATCTACACCTGTCATCGTCTCAAGAGTACGGATATTTCTTCCTTCTCGTCCGATAATCCTGCCCTTCATCTCATCATTCGGAAGCTGAACGACAGAGATCGTTGTCTCTGCTACATGGTCTGCTGCACATTTCTGAATAGCAGTTACCACATATTCTTTTGCTTTTTTGTTTGCATCTTCTCTTGCTCTGCTTTCAAGTTCTTTGTATAACTTTGCCGTATCATTTTTGACTTCATCTTCTACAGTTTTTAAAAGATATTCTTTTGCTTGTTCGGAGGTTAGGCCTGAAATTCGCTCCAGTTCCTGCACTCTTTTCTCGTGAAGTTCTTCAATTTCACTACTTTTTTTCTTTAATTCTTCTTCTTTTGCTGCTATTCCTGTCTCACGTCTCTCAATTGCGTCTGCTTTTTTATCAATCGACTCTTCTTTTGATAAAACACGCTTTTCATAACGCTGCAGCTCTGCTCTTCGCTCTCTTGTCTCTTTTTCTAATTCATTCTTTGTTTTTAAAGACTCTTCTTTTACTTCCAGCAAAGCCTCTCGTTTTTTTGCCTCCGCAACCTTTAATGCATCGTCTATTATCTTTCTGGCCTTATCTTCGGCACTGCCGATTTTCGCCTCAACTCCCTTTTTATATTTAGAGATTGAAACCAGATAAGTAACAGGTACCGCTATTAATATCGTGATCAGAACAGCAATCAATACTATTACTGTACTCGGCACAGGAGCACCTCCTTATTTAATTTTCATTGTACAAATACAACAATTAAATTTTATACTGTTTTAGATTCCTTGTCAAGTAAATCTGATACACTTCCCGATCACGCATTTTTCATTATTCATTATCACTGAATTTTTCTCTGCATACTTTTTTTATACTTTCCGAAGAAAATCCTCTTCGCGCTAAAAAGGAATAAAATTTTTGATATTCCTTTTGATTTGCATTGTGAATGTCAAACTTTTTCTTTTGAATCCATGTTCGTATCTGCATCTCTTCATCGATAGGACCATGTTCTTTGAAAGCTTCTTCGATCAGAGATCTTGGAATTCCTTTTTTTCTCATTACCTTTTCCC
>CALWCS010000154.1 GCA_944376425.1 uncultured Lachnospiraceae bacterium
AATTATATCAAAACCAGGCGGTACGTTACATTTTTTTCGGAGCTTGTACAACTTTGGTAAATCTGGTATCTTACGCAGTTTTGCGCTCGGTCCTGCAGATGGACATTACGGTAGCAAATGTAATTTCTGTTTTTTTGGCAATTTTATTTGCCTATGTAGTAAATAAACGATTTGTATTTGAGAGCAGGACGGAGGGGATTTATGCTCTCTTACGGGAAATGGCGCAGTTTATCGGAATGCGTCTTTCCACCATGTTCATTGAAGTATTCGGTGTTGTCTTTATGAGCTGCGTCTGGAATATTCCGGATATGATTTCAAAACTGCTCATTCAGATCGTCGTTTTAGTTTTAAACTATGTCTTCAGTAAAATTTTCGTTTTTAATGAAGAACGGAAAAAGATCGTTCTTAGCGAAGAAGAGCAGAAACGAAAAAAAAGAAGAAAACGAAACACTGTGATCGGATTTGCGATTCCTGCGGTGACCATGGTGATTGCGTTTGCAGTAAACGGTGTTTCTCCATTTGGAGACCGGGGAATTTTAATTATTGACTCTCTTCACCAGTATCTTCCGTTTTTTACAGAATTTCATGAAAAACTGGTAAACAGCGAGTCTTTGCGATATTCTTTTGGAGGAGGACTTGGAATGAATTTCTGGGCAACGTTTGCCTACTATTTTGCAAGTCCCCTGAATTTTTTGATTGTTTTGTTCCCAACCTCGATGATGATGGAGGCAATGGCTCTTTTAGTTGTTCTTAAAATTGGATTCAGCGGAGGATTTTTTTCCTATTATCTAAGCAGAAGAAATCAAGACAGAAACTATACGCCGATTTTATTCGGATGTATGTTTGCGCTGAGCAATTTTATGATCGGATATTATTTTAATTTGATGTGGCTTGACAGCATTGCGGTTCTTCCGCTTATCATGCTTGGCATTGAGAAAATCGTGGATGGAAAGAGCGGAAGAGTATTTGGGCTTTCTCTTGCCTTTGCGCTGTTTTCCAACTATTATATCGGATTTATGCTCTGCTTTTTTTCCTGTCTTTATTTTCTTATGCTCTGGTTTATCAAGAAAAAAGGAAATATCAGACAGTTTTTGCGTTCCTGTGTGAACTTTGGATGGTATGCCCTGCTAAGCGGAGGAATGGCTGCCATTGTACTGGTACCGGCATATCAGGCACTGGGACTGACAGAGTCGACGAGTGGAAATACGTTTCCGACAGAAATCAGATTATATACAGGATTATTTTCACAGCTGACCCAGCATTTTGCAGCAGTCGAACCGATTACCATTGCAAATACGCAGGTCGGGCTTAACGCATATTGTGGTGTGCTTGTAATGATACTGGTATTTTTATATGCACTTGATAAACACATTCGACTCAGAAAGAGAGCAGGCTATCTGATCCTTGCAGCATTTTTGTATGTAAGCTTTGATGTCAATATCTTAAACTATATCTGGCATGGTTTCCACACCCAAAATGGATTGCCGAATCGATTTGCATTTCTTTATATTGCAGTGCTCTTGATTATGGCTTATGATGTTTTCCAGCACATCCGGATTTTACCGGTATGGAGAATTGCAGTCTCGTTTTTCATACCTCTTGCGGCTGTCTGCATCACGACCTGGAAAAATATCGGAGAGTATGCGTGGTATGTCTACACGATTACGTTGATTTTAATTGCTGTTTATCTGATTTGGGTTTTACTTTACCGCCTTGGCAAAAAGCGGGTCGCAGTCATAAAAAATGTTATCATCGGAATCGGAATTGCAGAGATGATAGGAAGTGCTATCTATGGCGTGTGTTGTAATGGTACGGTCAGTAAAAGCAGTTATGTTGAAGAACAGACGGCTTATCAGACGATGATGGAGAGAAGAGGAGAGACGAATCTATTCTATCGGACTGAAATGGACAGCCAGAGAATGCGCAATGCCAATATGTTCCTGGGAGGAGACGGGATGGTATTGTTTTCTTCTACCATGCCGGCTGCAACCGTAGATCTGTGCGATGCTCTGGGAATGGAAGCGCGTACAAATAAAAATGGCTATATTGGCGTGACAAAACTGTTTAATGATGTATTCGGAATCAGCTATATTGTGTCAAAAGAAAATACAGAGACTTTATATCAGTTTGAGCGTGTCGACTATGAGGAGCCAGACGGATTGTTCTACAATGAAGATGCCCTCTCAATAGGATTTATGGTGAATGAGAAGATAAAAAATTGGGATATTACTTTGGGAACACCGATGGAAGTCCAAAATCAATTTATCAATCTGGCAACAGGATATGAACCGATTATTAAGCTGGATCGAACGGTTGAGCTGGAAAACGGAGAAGTTTGTACGTTAAAACTGCCGGCAGGCTCTCAGGTTTATGTCCAGCTGATGACGGCAGTAGAAACATTAGAAATCACGACGCCGGAATATGAAAAAACGTATCAGACGTATACGGATCATTTGTACAATTTAGGATGTATGGAAGAAGACCAGCTTGCGAACATCACAGCAACATTCAAAGAAAATCAGACAGAACCGGTAGAATTGAGAATTTATGTCTGCCACCAGGATGAATATGAAAAAGTATATGAGAGTCTGGCAGAAGAACAGATGGAACTGACAAGTTTTTCCGATGACCATATTGAGGGAACGATCACCGCAAAAGAAGGACGTACCTTAATGTTCAGCATCCCATATGATGAAGGATGGGAGATCACGGTGGACGGAGAGAAAGCAGAACAATACCGGATCGGAGAAGCATTGATGGGAATTGATCTGGAGGCAGGAACTCATAAGATTGAACTTTCCTATACACCGCCTGGTTTATGGATCGGAAGTGCTTTGAGTATCGGATGTATCTCTTTGTATCTTCTGACACTGTTGATAGAGAACAGATCGGAAAAAAAGAGAGACTGACACTGGGCAAGAGATCATTTTTTTGTTATACTATTTTAAAGACACCAGAGTCAAAAAGACATACTTTTCTTGCCGGCAGGAATCAGTATGACTTTGAAACATGCAAATCTAAAGAGAAAAAAGGAGACCTGTCCTAATTTTATAGAAAGAAAACAGCAAAACAGGAGAGATGTAAAAAAACATTATCTTCGTAGATGAGGAGGATCTATGAATCAAAATCTGTGGACACAGCTGTGCGGAATTGTAAAAGAGGAAAATGTACAGACAGAAGAGATGATGAAAAATCATACGACATTCCGAATTGGAGGTCCGGCGGAATATTTTGTTACGCCCCATACGGTTGAGGAAATCAAACAGGTGATTTTACTTTGTAAAAAAGAACATGTGCCGTATTTTGTACTTGGAAATGGAAGCAATCTTCTGGTTGGAGATCTGGGAATCCGAGGTGTGGTGATTCAGATTTTTAAAAATTTTAACGAGATTGTCCTGGAAAAAGAAGGGATCATTCGTGTTCAGGCAGGGGCGCTGTTATCGAAAATTGCCGGTTTTGCAAGAAAGCATGAGCTTACCGGCTTCGAATTCGCAGCAGGAATTCCCGGTACTGTTGGAGGAGCTGTGATGATGAATGCCGGAGCTTATGGCGGCGAGATGAAAGACGTGATTGTAAAAGCAAGTGTATTAGATCAGAACGGAAACGTATTTTTTCTGTCGAACGAAGAACTGGAACTGAGTTATCGAAAAAGCATTGTGGGAAGAAAAGGATATCTTGTTTTGGAGGTCTGGATTGCTCTGAAAAAAGGGGAAAAAGAAGAAATTGAAGAGAAAATGGAAGATTTAAAAGAGCGAAGAATTTCAAAACAACCTTTAGATCGTCCAAGTGCGGGAAGCACATTTAAACGGCCGGAAGGATACTTTGCCGGAAAGCTGATTATGGATGCGGGACTGAAAGGTTTCACTGTGGGAGGAGCACAGGTTTCCGAAAAACACTGTGGGTTTGTGATTAATACAGGAGAGGCGACAGCGAAAGATGTCACGAATCTGATCAAAGAGATACAGTGTGTGGTAAAAGAAAAATTTGGAATCTTATTAGAACCGGAAGTAAAAAGAATCGGAGATTTTGGTGAGGAAGAAAAGACAGAGGCGAAGTGAGAGATGAGATTTGTAATAGTGACAGGAATGTCTGGCGCAGGAAAAAGTTCGGCATTGAAAATGTTAGAGGATTTTGGCTATTTTTGCGTTGATAATTTACCGATTCCTCTGCTGAACAAATTTGCGGAACTTGCATGGAGTCAGCAGAGTGAAATCAGCAAGGTGGCTTTAGGAGTCGATATCCGAAGCGGACAGTCATTTGGAGAACTGGAAGGAGAATTAGAGAAACTTCCGGCACTGGGAGTAGAGGCTGAAATTTTATTTTTAGATGCGGCGGATACTACGCTTGTAAAACGATATAAAGAGACGAGACGAGCGCATCCTCTTGCAAAAAACGGAAGAGTGGATCAGGGAATCGAGATGGAAAGAAAACGTCTTGCTTATCTGAAAAAAAGCGCCGATTATATTATTGATACGAGTCAGATGCTGACAAGAGAACTGCATCAGGAATTGGAAAAGATTTTTGTGGAGAATAGAGAATTTAAAAATCTGATGATTACGATTTTGTCATTTGGATTTAAATATGGTATTCCCACGGACGCCGATCTTGTGTTTGATGTACGGTTTTTGCCGAATCCATATTATATTGAAGATTTGAAGAAAAAAACGGGAAATGAAAAAGAGGTACAGGACTACGTGATGGGATTTGAAATTTCCCATATCTTTTTAGAAAAATTAAAGGATATGATAGAGTTTTTAATTCCAAACTATGTATTAGAGGGAAAAAACCAATTGGTGATTGCGATTGGGTGTACCGGCGGAAAACATCGTTCTGTCACTTTGGCAAATCAGCTGTATGAGGCATTAAAAAGTCAGACAGAATATGGATTGCGGATAGAACACAGGGATATCCCAAAATGAGAGGTGCAAGATGTCTTTTTCAAGTCAGGTAAAGGAAGAATTGTCGAGACAACTTAGTACGGCAAGACATTGCCAGATTGCGGAGATCGCGGCGATCATCAGCATGTGTGGCGGAATCAAGATTTCTGAGAAGGAAAAATACAGCTTAAATATTGAGACAGAAAATGTTTCTGTCGCAAGAAAGTACTTTACATTATTGAAAAAAACCTTTAATATAGAAACAGAAATTTCTATCAGAAGAAATTCTAATCTGAAAAAAAACAGAATGGTTACAGTATGTGTAAAGAATCATAAAGATACCATTATGATTCTAAAAGCAGCAAAACTGTTAGATGCCGAAATGGAAATTTCAGAAAATTTGTCCATCCATAACAATGTGATAATCCAAAGATCATGTTGCAAACGGGCATTTATCAGGGGAGCTTTTTTGGCAGCGGGCTCAATCAGTGATCCAAAAAAATTTTATCATTTTGAGATTGCATGCGCTTCGATGAACAAGGCAACACAGATTCAGGCAATACTAAAGACATTTGAGATAGAAGCGAAAATTGTGACAAGAAAGAAATATTTTGTTGTATATGTCAAAGAAGGATCACAGATTGTAGATATTCTCAATGTAATGGAAGCGCCGATCAGCCTCATGGATTTGGAAAATGTCAGAATTCTAAAGGAAATGAGGAATAAGGTAAATCGGAAAGTAAATTGTGAGACGGCAAACATTCATAAAACGGTCAATGCAGCAGTGAAACAGACAGAAGATATTAAATTTATTCAATCCGTTATGCGGCTGGATGATTTACCGGAGGGGCTTGCAGAAGTGGCCAGAATTCGACTGGAAAACCCTGAGGCAACGTTGAAAGAACTGGGGATGCTTTTAAACCCTCAGGTAGGCAAATCCGGAGTGAACCATAGATTGAGAAAATTAAGTGACTTAGCGGAAAAGCTGAAAGGAAAACAAGGAGGAGAACATTATGATTAGGAAACCAATTACGATTCAAATTCCGAGTGGATTGGAAGCGAGACCAGTCGCTTTGCTGGTTCAGGTAGCAAGCCAGTACGAGAGTGAAATTTATGTGGAGAGTGGAGAAAAGAAAGTCAATGCGAAAAGTATTATGGGAATGATGACACTGGGATTGGTAGCCGGAGAAAATGTAACAGTTACAGCAAACGGCGGAGACGAGGAAGAAGCCATTTTGAATATAGAGAAATATTTGAGCAGTAAATAATATAATATAGAAAAAGAAGAACCTTTCCGTGAAAGAGGAACGCGGAAAGGTTCTTCTTTTTCTATGTTCAGAACGTAAAAACGCAGAGAAAGAAAATCGTTTCTACTTTTTAAAAGAAGAGAAGAAATTTCCAGAATGTTAAACGAAAAAACGATATTAGAACAAATATTCGAATTCCCCTGTACTTTTACGGAGAAAGCTGGTATAATAAGACACACATAAGTTCGAATGAAGATCTCAAATAAAGAAAGGAGAGCCACAACGGTCATGGATCATTTCGAATTAGTTTCTGAATACAAACCTACCGGCGACCAGCCGCAAGCCATCGAGGCGCTGGTAAAAGGCTTCAAAGAAGGCAACCAGTGCGAGACACTTTTGGGCGTTACCGGTTCCGGAAAAACATTCACGATGGCAAATGTCATTCAGCAATTGAATAAACCAACGCTTATAATCGCTCATAATAAAACCTTGGCGGCGCAGCTTTACGGTGAGTTTAAAGAATTTTTCCCGAACAATGCCGTAGAGTACTTCGTTTCCTATTATGACTATTATCAGCCAGAAGCATATGTGCCGTCTTCCGACACGTATATTGAAAAAGATTCTGCAATTAATGAAGAAATAGAAAAGCTTAGACTCTCAGCTACAAGTGCTTTGGCAGAGAGAAAAGATGTTATTGTAATTTCCAGCGTTTCCTGCATTTATGGTTTGGGAAATCCGATCGATTATAAAAATATGGTGATTTCACTGCGCCCCGGAATGATAAAAGACAGAGATGAAGTCATTAAAAAGCTGATAGATATCCAGTATGAAAGAAATGAAATGGATTTTAAACGCAGTACCTTCCGTGTCCGAGGAGATGTACTGGAGATTTTTCCAGCCGATGCCACGGAGCTTGCTGTGCGGGTAGAATTTTTTGGAGATGAAATTGAACGGATCAGTCAGATTGATGTGTTGACAGGAGAGACGAAATCCCTGCTGGAACATATCGCGATTTTTCCGGCTTCTCATTATGTCGTTCCGATGGAAAAAATTCTGGAAGCGTCAAAGCATATCGAAGAAGAATTAAAGGAGCGTGTGGCTTATTTTAAAAGTCAGGATAAGCTGTTAGAGGCACAGAGAATCGCAGAGCGGACGCAGTTTGATATAGAGATGCTGAAAGAAACAGGAATTTGTTCGGGAATCGAGAACTATTCCAGACACCTGGCAGGTCTGGCTCCGGGGGCGACGCCTCACACTTTGATCGATTATTTTCCGGATGATTTTTTGATCATTATTGACGAGTCCCATAAAACAATTCCGCAGATTCGTGGGATGTATGCCGGAGACCAATCCAGAAAAACGACATTGGTAGACTATGGATTCCGCCTTCCTTCAGCAAAAGACAACCGCCCTTTAAATTTTGAAGAATTTGAGAGCAAAATCGATCAGATTCTATTTGTATCTGCAACACCCGGTCCGTATGAAGAAGAGCATGAACTTTTAAGAGCAGAACAGATTATCCGCCCTACCGGTCTTTTAGATCCAAAGGTGGATGTCCGTCCGGTTAAAGGGCAGATCGATGATCTGATTGGAGAGATCAAAAAAGAGACAGAAAAAGGAAATAAGGTTTTAATTACAACATTGACAAAGAGAATGGCAGAAGATTTAACGGAATATATGAAAGAAATCGGAATTCGTGTCCGATATCTTCATTCTGACATTGACACACTGGAGAGGACAGAAATTATCCGCGACATGAGAATGAATGTATTTGACGTTTTGGTAGGAATCAATCTTTTAAGAGAAGGACTCGACATTCCCGAAATTTCTCTGGTAGCAATTTTAGACGCAGATAAAGAAGGATTTTTGCGATCAGAGACTTCTTTAATTCAGACAATCGGACGTGCAGCGCGAAATGCTCAAGGACATGTCATCATGTATGCGGATACGATGACAGATTCCATGAAAATTGCGATAGAAGAGACGGAGCGAAGACGCCGTCTTCAAAAGGAATATAACGAAGAACATCATATTACGCCGAAGACCATTCAAAAAGCAGTGAGGGATCTGATCAGCATTTCGAAAAAGGTAGAAGCCGAGGAGGTAATGAAAGATCCGGAATCTATGAGCCAAAAAGAATTGGAAAAATTGATTCAAGAGACAGAGAAAAAAATGAGAAAAGCAGCAGCAGAACTGAATTTTGAGGCAGCGGTTGAGTTAAGAGATCAGATGATCGCACTGAAACAGCAGCTTCAGCAATTTTTGTAATCGCAGTTATGGCATAGGAAAAGCAGGAGGAAAATATGACGGAAAAAAAAGAAGACAGACAGTGGATTAAAATCAGAGGTGCGAATGAACATAATCTGAAAAATATTGACATTGATATCCCAAGAAATGAACTTGTCGTTCTGACAGGACTAAGCGGTTCAGGAAAATCTTCTCTGGCGTTTGACACCATCTATGCAGAAGGGCAGAGACGTTACATGGAGTCTCTTTCTTCTTACGCAAGACAGTTTTTAGGTCAGATGGAAAAACCGGATGTAGAGAGCATTGAAGGACTTCCGCCTGCAATCTCGATTGACCAAAAGACAACAAACCGCAATCCCAGATCGACAGTTGGAACTGTGACGGAAATTTACGACTACTTTCGGCTTTTGTATGCGAGAGTTGGAATTGTCCATTGTCCAAAGTGCGGCAGAGAGATCAGCAAACAGACTGTGGATCAGATGGTAGATCAGGTTATGAAACTGCCGCAGAGGACGAAAATTCAGTTGCTTGCCCCGATCGTCAGAGGACGAAAAGGAGAGCATGTTAAGCTCTTAGAACAAGTAAAAAAACGTGGATATGTCCGTGTGCAGATTGATGGAAACATGTATGAATTGTCAGAAGAGATCAAATTGGACAAGAATATAAAACATAATATAGAAATTGTTGTAGACCGCCTGATTGTCAAAGAGGGAATTGAAAAACGGCTGACAGATTCTTTGGAACAAGTTTTGGAACTTGCAGAAGGACTTGCTTATGTGGATGTCATAGGTCAAGAGATGATGCGTTTTAGCCAGAGTTTTTCCTGTCCGGATTGCGGCATCAGCATTGATGAAATTGAACCGAGAAGTTTTTCTTTTAATAATCCTTTTGGCGCCTGCCCTGACTGCTATGGACTGGGATATAAGATGGAGTTTGATGAAAACTTAATGATTCCGGATAAAAGCCTCAGTATCGCACAGGGAGCGATTGCAGTGATTGGATGGCAGTCCTGCACAGAAAAGGGAAGTTTTACACGGGCAATTTTAGATGCGCTTTCCAAGGAATATCAATTTGATTTGGACACACCATATCAGGATCTGCCGCAGGAAATTCAACAGATGCTGATTCATGGAACGAATGGAAAAGAAGTAAAAGTACACTACCGGGGACAGAGAGGAGAAGGCGTCTATGATGTGGCATTTGAGGGCTTAATCAAAAATGTGGAGCGGCGCTATCGAGAGACGGCTTCCGACACCATAAAACAGGAATATGAATCTTTTATGCGAATCACTCCATGTAAGACATGTAAAGGTCAAAGGTTAAAGAAAGAAGCGCTAGCCGTTACGATTGCCGGAAAAAATATATATGAGATGACATCGATGTCTGTCAAAGAATTAAATGAGTTTTTAAAAGATTTAAAACTGAATTCTTATCAGGAAATGATCGGAAGCCAGATTCTAAAAGAAATTCGTTCCAGAATCGGTTTTCTTGTCAACGTAGGACTGGAGTATCTGACGCTTACAAGAGCTACGGGGACGCTCTCCGGAGGGGAAGCACAGAGAATCCGGCTTGCCACACAGATTGGTTCAGGGCTTGTAGGAGTTGCTTATATTTTAGATGAGCCAAGCATTGGACTGCACCAAAGAGATAATGACAAGTTGCTGCGCACATTAAATAATTTAAAAAATCTGGGAAATACCTTGATTGTAGTAGAGCATGATGAGGATACAATGCGGGCGGCAGATTATATTGTAGATATCGGTCCCGGCGCCGGGGAACACGGAGGAGAAGTAGTAGCTGTAGGAACTGCCGAAGAGATTATGGCATGTCCGAATTCGATTACTGGAGATTATCTGTCAGGAAGAAGAAAAATTCCCGTCCCGAAACAGAGAAAAAAGCCGACCGGATTTTTAAAAGTGATCGGGGCAAAACAGAATAATCTGAGAAATATCAATGTAGAAATTCCGCTTGGAGTTATGACGTGCGTGACGGGAGTTTCAGGTTCAGGAAAAAGCTCTCTTGTCAATGAAATTTTATATAAAGTGCTGGCGCAGAAATTAAACAGAGCAAGAACAATCCCCGGAGAATACCGTTCGATAGAAGGAATAGAACAACTAGATAAGGTGATTGATATTGATCAGTCTCCAATCGGAAGAACTCCGCGTTCCAATCCTGCGACGTATACGGGAGTGTTTGATCTGATCCGGGATTTATTTGCCTCGACAGCAGATGCAAAGGCAAAAGGATATAAAAAGGGAAGATTTAGTTTTAATGTGAAGGGCGGAAGATGTGAAGCATGCAGCGGAGACGGAATTTTGAAAATTGAGATGCATTTTCTGCCGGATGTCTATGTGCCATGTGAAGTCTGCCATGGAAAACGGTATAACAGAGAAACATTGGAAGTAAAATATAAAGGGAAAAATATTTATGATGTTTTGAATATGACAGTGGAAGAAGCACTTGAATTTTTTGAAAATGTTCCGGCAATCCGAAGAAAGATAGAAACATTAAATGAAGTGGGACTGTCTTATATCAAACTTGGACAGCCTTCTACGATGCTTTCCGGAGGAGAAGCACAGAGAGTGAAGCTTGCGACAGAGTTAAGCAAAAGAAGCACCGGAAAGACAATCTATATTTTAGATGAGCCGACAACGGGACTTCACTTTGCGGATGTTCATAAATTAATTGAAATTTTGCAGAAATTGGCTTCTGGAGGCAATACGGTAGTAGTGATCGAACACAATCTGGATGTGATAAAAACAGCAGACTATCTGATTGATATGGGACCGGAAGGAGGAGACGGAGGAGGAACAGTGGTTGCTTTTGGAACACCAGAGGAAGTAGTGCAAAATCCGGCGTCGTACACAGGAAAGTATGTAAAAAAATATCTGGAAGAATAATGATTTATTTTTTTAGATTGTATTATGATGCTTAAACTTTAAAAATTATGTAAATAAGTATCAGTAAAGTTTTTCTGCCATTGCCTTTTACACAATGAAAAAGCCCTGACTTAATGTCAGGGCTTTTCAAAGGAAAGAGAAAAAAATTAAAATATTTGAGGGAGTACTTCGCAGTGTGTGGGTGCTGCGAAGTGTGAGTTATGAAATATATTAGCTCCTTGCTAATATGCTGTTAGTATAAACGGTAAATGTGTTCAAAATGTGTACTTCAGATAAAGAAAAATTAAAATTTGTAAAAGAAATTATTTAGATTTGAAAAGAAAAAATAAAAAAATTGAAAAAAATAGATAAGTTTATCCAAGAAAAAATTTCCGGACAGCAGAAAACCCTGGGGTTTACCAGGGTTTTCGAAAGGAAAGAGAAAAAATTAAAAATATTTGAGGGAGTACTCCGCAGCGTGTGGATACTGCGAAGTGTGAGTTATGAAATATATTAGCTCCTTGCTAATATGCCGTTAGTATAAACGGTAAATGTGTTCAAATTATGTTTTTGAAGTGAAAAAAAAATGAAGTTTATGAAGGATTTCGGTAGAAAAAAGAAAAAGAAAAAAAATAAAGGAAAAAATGGCTTTTCAAGAGAAAAGGTCTTGTATATAATAGAAACGACAGAAACATACCAAAAGATGAGAAGAGATCAGAGAGGAGCGTCGATATGGCGGCTACAAATATAGGAATTGATTTGGGAACAGCAAGTATTTTAGTGTATGTCAGAGGAAAAGGAGTTGTCTTAAAAGAGCCATCTTTGGTTGCACTTGACCGGGAAGAGAACCGAATTAAGGCGATTGGAGAAGAAGCACGGGTTTTGCTGAGCCGGTCGGCAGGAAATATCGTAGCAATCCGTCCTCTTCAAAATGGTGTTATTTCTGATTATACTGTGACAGAGAGAATGCTGAAGTATTTTATTCAGAAGGCAAGCGGAAAGATTTCTTTTTTTAAGCCGCGTGTCAGCATTTGCGTTCCCACAAGCGTAACAGAAGTAGAAAAAAAGGCAGTGGAGGATGCAGCATATCAGGCAGGAGCACGGGAAGTCCGGATCATTGAAGGACCGATTGCGGCAGCTATGGGATCTGGAATTGATACTTCAAGACCGTGTGGAAATATGATTGTAGATATTGGTGCCGGAACATGCGATGCGGCTGTCATTTCACTTGACGGGATTGTAGTAAGTTCCTCGATTAAAGTAGCAGGAGATAATTTTGATCAGGATATTGTGCGGTATATGAAGCAAAAATACAATCTGGTCATAGGCGAAGAAATGGCAGAGGATATTAAAATCAAAATCGGAACAGCCTTTGAAAAACCAGAGCAAAAAGTTATGGAAGTAGTAGGAAGAGATTTGATTACAGGTCTGCCAAAGACGGTGCGCGTGACATCAGAAGACACAAGAGATGCCTTGAAAGATTCGATATCGCAGATTGTAGATGTGGTCCGCAGTGTATTAGAGAGAACTCCGCCAGAGTTAGCTGCTGATGTAGCAGACAGAGGAATTGTTCTTACAGGCGGAGGAGCACTTTTAAGCGGATTGGAAGAATTAATTGAGGAAAAGACGGGAATCAATGTTATGACGGCAGAAGAGCCGTTAATGGCTGTCGCACTGGGAACGGGAAAATTTGTGGAGCTGACTGCATCCAACAATAAAATGGAGGATTAGTAAATGGGGGTATCTTTAGAGAGAAAATCTAAAGCTGCCCTATTTTAAAAAAGAGGATTTCTACTTAGCAGTCTGCCAAAAAGAGATAGAGGAGCAGAAAATAGATGACAGAAACAATAGAAGGATATGTGGATCACATTGTGTTTCGAAACCAGGAAAATGGATATACCGTAATGAATGTGATCTGTCAAGGGGAAGAACTGACCTGTGTAGGAGTACTTCCGTACATAAGTGAGGGAGAAAATATAGAAGCAGAAGGAAGTTTTGTGGAACATACGATATATGGAAAGCA
This sequence comes from uncultured Lachnospiraceae bacterium, assembly GCA_944376425.1. Taxonomy (GTDB): domain Bacteria; phylum Bacillota; class Clostridia; order Lachnospirales; family Lachnospiraceae; genus JAGZHZ01. The sequence goes on from CALWCS010000154.1 coordinate 13,274, forward strand.
GTTTAAAATTCAGAAAATAGAATTAAAAACTCCAGAAGATGAGACAGCGATAGAACGATATCTGGGAAGTGGCGCAATTAAAGGAATTGGCATTGCTTTGGCCGCAAGAATTGTAAAAAAATTTAAACAGGATACGTTTCGGGTTATGGAAGAAGAGCCGGAACGTCTTGCAGAAGTGAAGGGAATCAGTGAAAAGAAGGCAAGAGAAATCGCAAACCAGATGACAGAAAAACAGGATATGCGAAAAGCGATGGTTTTTTTGCAGAAATATGGAATTTCGACGACAATTGGAGCCAAAATTTATCAGAAATATGGTCAGGAACTCTACCATGTAATCCAGGAAAATCCATACCGAATGGCGGATGATATTTCAGGAATCGGCTTTAAAATTGCAGATGAGATTGCAGCCCGCGCAGGAATCCGTCTTGACTCGGATTACCGAATTAAATGCGGTATCAGTTATTGCCTTCAAAAAGCGGCAGGAGAAGGTCATGTTTATCTTCCTAAACCTATCTTGATGGAACGTGTCAGTGAATTGTTAGGACTATTGCCGGAACAGATAGAAAAACAGCTGATGGATCTGGCGATAGAGAGAAAAATAGTCATAAAAGAGAAAAATCATGAATGGATTGTTTATGGAAATCAGTCTTATTTTATGGAGCTTCAGATTGCTAAAAAACTGTATGATTTGAATATTTCAGAGGAAATTTCAGAAGAAGAAGTAAGAAAAAAGATTGCAGTTATTGAACACAGAATAGATACAAAGTTAGATGAACTGCAAAAAAAAGCAGTAATCGAGGCAGTCAGAACAGGAATTTTAATTCTGACCGGAGGTCCCGGAACAGGAAAGACAACAACGATCAATACAATGATTGACTATTTTGAGATGGAAGGCTTAGAAGTTCGGCTGGCGGCTCCTACAGGGAGAGCGGCTAAGAGAATGACTGAGACTACAAAAAGGGAAGCACAGACAATTCACAGACTGCTGGAAGTCAGCGGAATTCCTGAAGAACATCGTGAGGAAGGGATGTTCGGGAGAAATGAAGAAAATCAGTTGGAAACAGATGTGCTGATTATTGATGAAATGTCCATGGTGGATGTCTATTTAATGAAGGCGCTTCTCGGAGCGGTTGCAGTCGGCACAAGACTGATTCTGGTCGGAGACGTCAATCAGCTTCCTTCTGTGGGACCAGGCAGTGTCTTAAAGGATCTGATTCAGTCAGAATGTCTGAATGTAGTCCGCTTAAATAAGATTTTCAGACAGGCAAAAGAAAGTGATATTATTGTAAATGCTCATAAAATCAATCGTGGAGAACAAATTACACTGGACAATAAAAGCAGAGATTTCTTCTTTTTAAAGAGAGAAGATGCGAATGTGATCATCAGTGTCGTTCTTACTTTGATTCAGAAAAAGCTGCCAGGATATGTACAGGCAGATCCGTTAGAAATTCAAGTATTGACGCCAATGAGAAAAGGACTTTTAGGGGTAGAACGGTTAAACCGTATTTTGCAGGAATATTTAAATCCCAGAGCGTTATCAAAAAAAGAAAAAGAGTATAAAGACGGTTTTTTCCGTGAAGGAGATAAGGTAATGCAGATAAAAAATAATTATCAGCTGGAATGGGAAGTGCGTGGAAATTACGGAATCCCGATAGAAAAGGGAATGGGCGTTTTTAATGGAGATATGGGAATTGTGCGGGAAATCAATCTTTTTGCAGAAACCCTAACAGTAGAATTTGACGAACGGCGTTTTGTAGAGTATCCATGGCAACAGTTAGATGAACTGGAACTTGCTTATGCGGTGACGGTTCATAAAGCGCAGGGAAGTGAGTATCCTGCGGTAGTGATTCCTTTGCTGACAGGTCCCAAAATGCTGATGACAAGGAATTTATTGTATACGGCGGTCACAAGAGCGAGAAAATGCGTGACTTTAGTTGGAAATCCAGATACATTTACTCAGATGATTTTAAATGAGTTTGAACAAAAAAGATATACTACGTTAGACGACCGTATACGGGAAATTTTCGGCGTGATTCCGGAAGAAGAGACAAGACCTGTATTTAGCGGGCAGCCTTGAGACATAGGAAAGATCATAGCGATATCATAGGAAAACAAAAACGTAAAATCTGTCAGAATTTCGTGCTAAAAAGGGAGAGAGCCGGAAAAAGACATGATCAGAGAATGGGTGGAAGGAATTTTTTATCCGTTTCGATGTCCGATTTGCCAGAAAATCATTGTAGGGCAGAAACAGACAATATGCAATTCCTGTGAGAAAAAAATAAAAAAGATTACAGAGCCGCGCTGTAAAAAATGCGGAAGACCCATCCGCATTTTAGAGCAGGAAAACTGTTTTGACTGTGAAAGAACACATCATTTTTATGAAGAAGGAATAGGAATTTATCTGTATGAGGGGGATATGCGCCGAGCAGTCCACCGAATGAAATTTCAAAATAAAAGAGTGTATGCAAAGGTTTTTGGAGAAATTATGGCAAAGGAAATACAGGATAAAATTACAAAATGGGAGATAGAAGCGATTGTTCCAGTGCCAATGCATAAAAAAAAGCAGAGAAAAAGAGGATATAACCAAGCAGAATTGCTTGCACAGACAATAGCAGATAGATGGAACATTGAGATAAAAAAAGATTGGGTGGTTCGGGTAAAAGAGACAGCTCCGCAGAAAGATCTGGAAAAAAAAGCCAGAGAAAATAACATGAAAAAAGCTTTTACTATCATAAAAAATGATGTAGAATTAAAGAAAATACTGATTGTAGATGATATCTATACGACAGGAAGCACAGTTGATGCAGTAGCCCATATATTAAAAAAACATGGAGCCCAAAAAGTTTATTTCGTAAGTCTTTGTATTGGCAGAGGGGAGGAAACTGGGCAAGTGGATAGAAAAAATGAAAGTCTTATAAAAAGAGAGAGCAAAATGTGTCCGGACAAATGGAAAAAAGAAAAGAAATGACGATACAGAGAATAAAACTTTCTTTTGAAAAAGACTTATGTTATAATAAAAATAATGTTAAAACTATAAAATAAAAAAGGAAAAGAGAAATAAAATAGTCAGGAGGAAAGCATGATAAATCAGAAAAAAGTACGGGATATGACCAGATTGGCTATTTTTGAAAAACATCACAGAAAAGAAATTGATACAGTAAAGACAACTTATCGCAGCGATTATGTCAGCAGCTATCTTATGAAAAACTGGTTTCGCATTACGTTAGCTTTTGGAATCGGATTGGTGCTGTGGGCATTATATCGATTGGATGAAATTGCAGATTCGTTAAACCGTATGGATCCGGTTCAGTTTGGACTTCAGATTTTAACTGTTTATCTGATCGTAGCAGTCAGTTATTTAGCTGTCACTTGGGGGATTTATACAATCCGATACCGGCAGATGAAAAAGGCGAGAGATGAGTATCAGCAGCTGATGGAGCCTCTGATAAAAGAGTATCAAAAGACAGAACAAAGGAGAACAAGAGAATGAAATCACTGTTAAAACTACGTAGATCTCTACAGAAATTTTATAATAAAAATGCGGTCTGGGTTCAGGCAGTTTTAAAATTTTTGTTGGCTTTGACAGTATTTCAGATGATTCAGATGCAAATTGGATCTGCACAGACAATTCGCAGCGTTATGATTACTGTGGTGCTTGCAGTTGTCAGTGCTTTTTTATCGACAAATGTGATTGCAGTTTTTGCCGGCATTCTTTTTATGTATCACCTTAGCTCTCTATCACCGGAAGCGCTTGGAGTAGGAGGAGCTGTGATTTTGATTGTAGGTTTGGTGTATTTTGGAACCGGACCAAAGGAAAGTTACGCACTGCTTTTGACACCTGTGACCTTGGCGCTCCATATACCGTGTCTGATGCCCGTGATTCTTGGATTAGTGGAAGGACCATCAGCAGCATGGGGGATTGCAGCAGGAACGATTCTCTATTATACCATGCAGATTTTGACGGGAAGCGCGTATATGACGATTCCGGGCGAAGGAATGGATGAAATTTTAAGCCATATTATGGGGGTTTTAAATGAGATAGTCCGTGCAAATGATATCATTTTGATGACGATTATCTTACTTCTTGTATTTGCAGTAGTTTCTATGATCCGGAGAATGTCGGTGGATTATGCCTGGTATCTGGCAATCGGCACTGGAGTTTTTTCCTATATTTTGTTGGAAGTGATTGCAATTGTTGCCATGAATAGTCAGGAAAGTCTGATAGGAACATTTTTAAGCGCAGTTGTGACGGTTTTTGCAGCAATGGCTGTTCAGATTTTTGTGTTCAGCGTAGATTATCGCAGAACAGAACGAATTCAGTTTGAAGATGATGATTTTTATTATTATGTAAAAGCAGTTCCTAAAATAGGACGAAAAAAACGAAAAGCAGAAATCCCCGCACAGATGGAATCACAGCCGTATCAACAAAGATGGGAACAACCAAAAAACGTAACACAAACGGCAGATGGATGGCAAAAAGAAATGCAAAGGAGAAATCCAAACGAAGAGGAAGCTTTGCAGGAACAGATGAGAAAACAACAGGAACAGTATTTTAGAGATGCATCGCGTTATGCCGCTTCCACACAGGAGGACATAAAAGAGCGGGAAAGACAGGAATGGTTAAGACGCCGGACAGAGCAAGGCGGAAGTCGATATGATAAAAGAAAAGGAGGATGAGACGAATGACAGAAATTAGAAACTTTTTTATTCAGTATTTATCCTGGCTTTCTGTGCCAACTTTTCACATATCGATTACAGATGTACTGGAAATCATAATCCTGTCAGTAATTGTGTACCGCATTCTGCTCTGGATTAAAGATTCAAGGGCATGGACTCTTTTAAAGGGAATTGTCTTTATCTGTGTATTCATTCTGATTGCAAAAATTTTTCAGATGGATACGATTATGTATATTATCACAAAAGGGCTTGACATGATTGTTGTGGCAACCCTTGTTATTTTTCAGCCTGAGCTTAGAAGAGCTCTGGAGCAGCTTGGAGAAAAAAAGATTTTTTCCTCTCTGATTCCTTTTGATAACACAAGGGAGATTAAACAGCGATTCAGCGATAAGACGATCAATGAGCTGGTAAAAGGCTGTGTGGAGATGGGAAAAGCAAAGACAGGAGCGCTGATTGTAATTGAACAAAATGTCGTGCTGACTGAATTCGAACGGACAGGGATTGCACTGGATTCCATTTTAACAAGCCAGCTGCTGATTAATATCTTTGAGCATAATACACCTTTGCATGACGGTGCGGTCATCGTAAGAGGAGACCGAATTGTTGCGGCAACTTGCTATCTGCCTTTGTCTGATAATATGGAATTAAGCAAAGATTTGGGAACAAGACACCGTGCCGGCGTAGGTGTCAGTGAAGTGACGGATTCTCTTACTATTATTGTATCAGAAGAAACCGGAAAAATTTCCCTGGCCTTAAAAGGAAAATTGATGAGAGATGTCAGTTCAGAAGTACTTCGAGAACAGCTTGTCATTGTACAGAATAAATCGGTCGATGCCAAAAAGTTTAAATTGTGGAAGGGGTGGGGGTGGAGCAAATGAAGAAGCGAAAATGGATGAATAATATAGGCTTAAAGATCATTTCTCTTCTTGTTGCTTTTGGAATCTGGTTGATGGTAGTCAATACAGATGATCCTGAAAAGACACAGCCCTTTAATGTAACGGTAACAATTGAGAACAACGAAAGATTGGAAGAAGCTGGAAAAGTATACCGAGTCGTAGACAATACAGACGAAGTGACAATCTGGGTAACGGCAAGAAAATCTATTATCCAGAATCTGCGTGCTTCAGATTTTAAAGTTATTGCTGATTTTGAGAATTTTAACGAGATGATTGGTTCTATTCCGCTGACCGTAGAATGCACAAACAGCAGAATTACAGAGGATAAAATCAAGGTGCTTCCGCCTTCGCTTAAAATTGAGCTGGAGGATAAAAAAGAACAGGAATTTGTATTAAGTGTAGAAAAAACGGGAACGCCGGCAAAAGGATATGAAGTTGCTTCTATGGAAGTAGAACAGGGCAGAAAGATTTATATTGCAGGAGCAGAAAGTTTACTGCAGATTATTGGAAAAGTCACTGTGCCGGTTTCTGTACAGGGATATTCGTCAGACAGAACGGTTACCTCTACGATCCGAATTACAGACAAAAACGGGGCGGCTTTTACAGAAAGTCAGATGAACAGCCTGGAGTTAAAGACAATGGAAGGGGCAGTGATTTCAGAAGGAAAGGTAGATGTTAATTTAACTTTTTGGCCTATTAAGAGCGGTGTTCCGATTGAAGTGATCCCGGAAGGAACGCCGGCTGACGGATATCATATCTCTGAAATTACTACAACACCGGAAACGTTAAACATTGCAGGATCAGAGCAGGCTCTCGAAAATATGGGAGATTCGCTGAAAATAGAAAATCTGGTTTCTGTAGAAGGAATGTCAGAAACGGTAGAAGAAGAAATTGATATTTCAGATATTCTGGAAGAATATAATGTGAAGCTGGAAGAAGGAACGGATCCGACTGTGACGGTAAGAGTAAAAATCGAAAAATGGGGAGATACGACCGTTGCTTTTCCGGTATCTGAACTAAAAATTATTTCTTATCCGGAAGGCAAAAATTTGGTATTTACACCTGCAGACCAACTGTTGATAGGAGTACGTTCCACGGGCAGTGAAATAGCATCCATTACCGCTGATGAAATGACAGCATCTGTAGATCTTACGGATTATCAGGATGCCGGAACTTACACTGTACCGGTAGACATAGAACTTCCGGAAGGATATGAGCTTGTATCGCCAGTCACCATCTATGTAAATATAGAAGATGTGGAACAGAGCAGTCCTGACACCGAATAGAAGAAAAAGCGGAACAGGGGGGATAAAATTGATATGGTAAGTCAAAAAATAGTGATTAAAAATAAAAAGGGGCTTCACATGAGACCGGTAACACAGATGTGCAGCGAAGCAGCAAAATATGAAGCGATTATAACATTCACTGTCGGCAATAAGACAGTGAATGCAAAAAGTCTTCTAAATGTGTTGGGAGCAAAAGTGCAGTATGGAGATGAGATTGAATTTGTCTGTGAAGGAATCGATGAAAAAGAAGCGCTGGAAAAGATGATTCAGATCATTGAACAGGGACTTGGAGAAGAGATCAAATAATAAAAAAGGATGGATGCCAAAGAATGACATAGGTCAAAGAAAGCATACCATCCTTTTTTGGCAGAATTTTTTAGAGCGTTAAAGAAAGCGCCGTCCTACAGAAAATTGTCTGTAAGACAGCGCCCGTTCATAAATGTCAGATGTTTGGATCTGTCGGATCGTAGTTCTGAGTTAATGGAATACGAATTGGTGTCGGTTTTCCAAGAGGTCCTGGAGAACTTGCATCGTCATAGATATAAACCTCTGTTCCGATTGGACAATTGTCGTACATCCATTTAGCATCTGCACAGGTCAGACGAATACATCCAGCTGAAGCAGGTTCTCCTAATTTATTGTAATAATCTGCTTTTAAAGTGTAAATGTTCATCTGATAATATGGTACAGAGTGGAATAAAATATCCGCTGTAATATGGGAACAATATTGCTCGTAACTTGGACCGTCCAGTGTATGCCAGCGAAGTTTATCAAGCAGCTGGAAATGTCCTGCCGGAGTCCAGCCCAGAACAAGTCCTGTGGAGCACACCATTGCTTTACAAGGAATATTTCCGCGATAAATAGTGATACAATTCATCAGACGATTTACATAAATCTTATATGGACCAGTCAGCGGGATAGCTCCGCTAGTTCCAAAATCATAAGTAACTCCGTCGATGACGTGACGTCCGGTGTACATAACACCGTCAGAACCAAAATAATAACCATAGTTATTCAGTCCCAGCCATCCTACAGCACGCGTTCCGTCATATTTCAGATAATACCATTTGCCTCCGATCTGTTTCCAACAATCTTTTTGAATGGTACCGTCAGAACCCATATAATAATAGGAACCGCCGTCAGAAGCCCAGCCATTTTTGACCATTGCCTTTGTAGAAGGACTGAAATAGTACCGGTTACCGTTGATTTCCTTCCATCCTGTCTGTGCAGTACCGTCAGAGTATAAGTAATAGGTTTTTCCGCCTGTAGTGATGAGTCCGGTTCGTTTTTTACCGGAGTTATCTAAGTAATAGGTACCGCCGCCGATTGTGACAAGACCTCTCATTTTTGCACCGGTTTGCGGATCGAAATAGAACCAGTATCCGCTGTATTTTTGCCATCCGGTTAAAAGAGCACCGCTTGCGCTGGCCCAGTAATTCTTTCCGTTTCTGGAGAAATGAGCGTCGGTGATCAAAGAACCGTCTGCACGTACATAGTAGAGACGATTATTATAGCGGACAAGACAATCTTTACTCATGACACCACTGCTGTTAAAGTAATATTTTTGTCCTCGAATCGTAACCCATTTGTTTTTAACAGCCGCACCGTCAGAACCGAAATAATAAGTCTTACCGTTTACCGTTGTGCGGGTATTGGAAACACGTGTACCATAACGGTTAAAATAAAACAGCTTTCCATTGACGTGATGGAGACTGCTGATCATCAGAGTATAGTCAAGTTTTGCGTAGTAATATTTTCCGGTGTCCGGGTCCATTTTATAGCCCCTTAAGCAATTTCCGGCATTATCCAGAAAATAGTATGTGCCGTTGATCTTATAAGGACCGGCTTTGCCAAGAATCAAAGAACCCATACTGTTAAATGCTTTCATCTGGGAACCAGACTGCACGACTCCGGGAGAACCGATTCCATCGGCATTGAGATAATACGTTTTTCCATTAAATTGGTAAATCTGATTGCAGACAAGACGACACTGTTTGTCAAAAATCAGAAACTTTCCGGTGTAGCCGGGAATACGCTGCGTGGTACTTCCATTACAGAATAGATGAGCGTCTGAAGGAGATCCGTAATACCGTTCTCCTTTAAGATTGGTGAGCCATCCTGTAGAAAGACGTCCATCTTCATTAAAGTAATACCAAGAATTAGACGAAGAAGGTTTAACAGGACCAGACCAGCCGGTGCGCAACCTTCCGCTTAATGCAGGATCGAAGTAATAAAATTCTCCCACACGTAAAAGATTCTGTCCGATCTGTACTTTGATAGCACCTTGTTGTTTATAGCCGTCTTTTAGATAATAGATTCCATCAGGCAATTGGATTGGACCTGTATAATTTTCTTTTGAGGCATAATATTCGCCTTTAGAATCTTTTCTCCATCCGACTTCTTGGGCAGCCTCCACAGAAGGATCAGAAGATTGTGCTGCTGCAGAGACGAGAAGCGGAGTACCTAAAGTAAGACATGCAGCGGCACAGAGAACAGATAATAATTTGCGCGTTTTCATAAAAACTCCTTTCTAAAATATTTTCCTTTTTTCTCAGAAGTAAAAATCCAAGAGACATCTCATAGTTTTTTAGGATTTCCTCTTATTATTAAATATACTATATGCAAAAGGAGTTTGCAATTAGCTTCAAAACTTCTTAAGTAATTTTAAGGAAATATGCAAAAATTTCCTTCTGAATTTTCTTAGAGCTATGATTGATCTGCTTAAGGAAAAGAGATCGTATTTTCTATGGCAGAAAGAAGAAGTTGGAAAGATAATGAATGAAAAAAAGATTACAAAAATATTACAAAAAATTGACAAAAGTTAGATACTATTTTATAATAAAAATAATAGTTATTCTGTAACGCGGATTAAGGATTTCACAGAATAATTATCGATAAGAAACTGAAAAAATTAGGGAAAGGAGTATTTATGAACCAGAGTAACAGAAAGAGAAAATGTATGGGATGGATTGCCTATTTGCTGGTATGTGTGATTATGCTTGGAAGCTTTCAGGGAATCACTGCACAGGCAGAAGAAAGTGTACCAGAAACTCAGACATACGAGATGGAGACGATTCCTTCTGAAACGGAGACAGAACTTGTAGTAGAACAGACAGAAACACCAGAAACAGAAACACCGGAGACAGAAGCACCGGAGACAGAAGCGCCGGAAACAGAAGCACCAGAGACAGAAGCGCCAGAGACAGAAGCGCCGGAAACAGAAGCGCCGGAAACAGAAGTGCCGGAGACAGAAGCCCAGGAGACAGAGGCACAAGAGACAGAAACAGAGACGGAGACAGAAAAAAATACTGCAGAAATTGTAATGATGTATCTGGGACAGCCTGCTACAGAAGATATTTCACAGGCTATTATCTTTCAGGTCGATACGGATGGAAAATCTTTGGAGTATGCTGTGCTTTCGTACATAGATCCTGTTTCAGGACAAAATACTCAGGCAGCATCTGTAGAGATTGCAGATGATTATATTGCTTTTTTGATATCGGGAACTGCTTTGGAACAAAGTAATTTGCAGACACTTTCTGTAACGGTAGGAGGAGAAGCGATAGAATGCTCCATTTCGGATTTTATCAGCAGTCAGGAGACCGTTTCAGGATCTTTTCAGGAAGAAGGAACGATATCCGATGAATCTCAGATTGAAGCTTACAGCACACAAGAGACAGGGCTTGTAGCAGGAGACGCTTCGCAGATCGGAAGCATTTTGGCGGCGGCAGGAGCGGAAGCTGATGCAGGAGAAGACGTTTCCAGAGCAGCAAGTACTTTAGTCGTTGTATTGGATCCCGGACATGGAGGATATGACGGAGGTGCTTCCCGTACTTGGAATGGTGTCAGCTATATTGAAAAAGATATTGCTCTGAAAATTTCACAGGCGACAAAAGAAGAACTGGAGACATATGCGGGAGTCCGTGTTTATATGACAAGAACGTCAGATGTCTACGTAGGACTAAAAGAAAGAGTAGACTATGCGGTATCTGTAGGAGCAGATGTGCTGGTCAGTCAGCATATTAACTCTACGGCACAAAACCAGACGACAGTTTCAGGAGCGTTAGTCTATGTTTCAACAGGAAAATACCGTCCTGATGTTGCAAATGAGGCAAAAGAGCTTGCAGCTGAAATCCTTTCTAAATTAAGCAGCATTGGACTGGAAAATATGGGATTTTTAATTCAGGAAAGTGACGATGGAGATAAATATCCAAATGGACAGCCATCAGATTATATGGCAATTATCCGTTATGGTATCCTTGCCAATCTTCCAAGTATGATTGTAGAGCATGGATTTGTAAGCAACCCGTCTGACTGTGAACTATATTATGGAAGCGATGAAAAAATTAAGGCACTTGGTGTTGCAGATGCTCGTGCAATTGCGGAATACTATGGACTGCAAAAGAAAAATACAGGGACAATCCAACCGGGATTTAATGTAGTAAATGGAAAGACACGGTACTATACGGAAGACCTGAAAATGGTTACAGGATGGTATCGGATAGACGGAGATTTATACTATTTTAACCGTTATGGTACAATGCTGACAGGCAGATGGAAATTGACAGACGGATATTATCATCATTTCCATGATGACGGCGTCGTAAAATCAGGCTGGAATACAATAAATGGAAAGAAATACTTTATGAACAGCAGAGGTGTTATGCAGTTTGGATGGCTGAAATATGGAACGAAATGGTATTATCTTCAGAGTGACGGATCACTTGCGATCAGCAAACACTTGAAAGTGGACGGAAATTATTACTATGTCAATCGATATGGACGCCGTGTAACGGGATGGGGAAAACTTGGAACAAGCGTTTTATATTATGACAGCAACGGAATTCGTCAGCATGGATGGACAGACATCGATGGAGAAACTTACTATTTCAGAACTGTAAATGGTCATATGGTAAAAAGTTACTGGACAACACGTAACGGAAGCTGGGTATATTTAAAATCAGACGGAACGATGGCAAAATCAGAAACTTTGTATATCGGAGGAAGCTGGTATCAGTTTGCAGCGAATGGAGCATGCTTAAACCGATAGAGAGATAAACAGATAAAAAGATGATAGAATTATGTTTTAAGGCAATCAAACTGCTTTTATTTGCAGGCATCTTCCCGATGATTCTGGGAACTTGGTGTACTCATTGGGGAAAAGAAAAGGATCATCTGATCTTAAATTATCTCAGCGGGTGGATTTTTATACTTGCGGTATTTGAAATTTTATGTGTGCCGATGACTCTGTTAAAAGTGCCATATCATATTCTTAGGCTGTGCAGCCATATTGTTTTTGGAATCTTTGCTTTGACTGGCGTGGTTTTATTTCGGGATCAGATCAGGCAGATGATAAAAAAGGCAGGAGTGGAAATAAAAACGATTGATTTTTGGAAAGTAATTGCTATTTTAGTTGTGGCATTACAGGCAGTCGTTTTGGTGGCAGCACTTCATGAAGATGCAGATGATGCATTTTATGTTGCTGCTGCTGCGACAACTTTAAAAACAGATTCGATGTATTTGTTTTCCAGCTATACAGGAATGCCGCTTCACTCTTTGCCTACACGCTATGCATTATCAGCATTTCCGATTTTTACCGCATATTTTTCAGAGCTGATCAGTATTCATCCGACTATCACCGCACATACTATCTTTCCAATGATTTTAATTCCAGTTGCTTATCTGGTTTACTATCAGATCGGTATGGAATTGACGGGACAAAAAAAGAAGGCATCGTTTTTTGTTGTAGCTGTCAGTTTTTTAAATGTATTTGGAAATTTCAGCATTTACACTTCATCTAGTTTTCTGCTGTTTCGGATATGGCAGGGGAAAGCCGCTCTTGCAGCAATTTTTCTGCCGGCTATTTTTTTAATTGCTTTTCGGATTTACGAAAAAAAAGCTGCACGCTCAGAATGGGTTACGATGTTTTTTCTGCTTTGTTCCTGTTGCATGGTGTCCTCTATGGGAGTGGCATTGGGACCATTTGTCTTAGGTGCACTTTCTCTTGTAGAACTCATTCGGAAAAGAAGCTTTCGCACTGTCTGGCCCGCATTGACCAGTCTGCTTCCCTCTCTTGTCTTGGGAGGAATCTACTTGATTCTATAGGAGGAAATCGATATGAAAGATGCGCTGAATTTGGCAGGACAGGCATTTTTATTATATTTTGGAGAAGGATGGTATTTTTATTTTCTGATAGCAGCTCTCATTTATATTTTTATCAGAAAACATACAAGAAAACAGGCAGGATTTCTTGCCTGGACTACCATTGTACTTTTGATTTTCATTTTTAATCCGATTGTAGTGATTGTGCTGGAAAAAATGCTGGAAGGCAATGTTTACTGGAGAATGTTCTGGACATTGCCTCTGATTCCGCTGATTGCATACGTGATAACGGATGTGGTATGGGAAAGAAAAGAAAGATTTATGCGAATATTTGCATGTCTGATGTTTGCAGGAATCGTGGCAGTAGGCGGAAAATGGATTTATACATCTGAAAACTATGCTCAGGCAGAAAATGCTTATAAGATTCCAGATCAGGCAGCAGGAGTTTGTAATCTGATTCTGGAAGACGGAGCAAGAGGGCGCGCTATTGTGCATCCCGACCTGATCACGTATCTTCGGCAATATTCGGCAGATGTGACAATGCTGTATGGAAGAAGAGGATATTCGTCAAATTTGACAAATGTTATGGAAGCATTGCAGCAGGAAATGATTGATACGGAATATTTAGAGGCAGTGGCAGAATATTACGACTGTCCTTATATTGTAGTAAAAGCAGATGCGCAGTTTGAGCGTATACCGGAAGAACTGGGATGGAGTCTTTTGGGAGATACCGGAATGTACTGTGTTTATGCCAGAAAATAAGGAAAACACCGCAAAAAAGACATTTCCAGAGATTTATAAAAACAGGAAATGTCTTTTTTGTTGTTTTTTCACTCAGTTTGTTCTATAATGGAGAAGCCAAAGAAAAAATACTGCAAAAAATGAAAAAAATTTAAATTTGCGGTGGGATTCTAATATTCAAATAGAAATGAGGTCGTGCATGTGGAACGAAGAGAACAATATAAAAGATTAATCATGTTTTTAGCATCCGCATTTATTATGGGAGTACAGACCGGCTTATTTGCATATGTGTGGTTTCATCACTATAATGACCGTGCCATCATTGGAGTTTTGTATTGGTACAGAGGAAACTGGGCTTTGATTGGCTTATATGCAGTGATCCTGTTTCTGTTTTTAAAGGTGTTCGGTGGATTTAAGGTTGGATACCTGCGTGTAGTGGAGGTGCTGTTTTCCCAGGTGATTTCTGTTTTATTTACAAATGGAATCGCCTATTTGCAGCTAGCTTTAATTGGTCATTGGAAATTTTTGGATCATATCGGACCTATGATATGGCTGACTTGTGTAGAATTGCTGGCAGTCTTTCTGTGGATTGTATTTATGCGATGGATTTACAGCCGGATTTATCCTCCCAGAAATATGCTCTTTATTTATGGAGACCACAGTCCGGTAGAACTGATGGAAAAAATATCCAGCAGAGAGGATAAGTATCAGATAGCTGAGGCAGTTCATTTAAGCCTCGGAGAAAAGAAAATCAAAGAGAGGATCTGTGATTATCATGCTGTTGTTTTGGGAGATATGCCATCTCATGAGAGAAATCTCTATTTGAAGTATTGCTTTGAAAAAGATATCCGGTGTTATTCGGTCCCTAAAATTTCCGATATCATGATTATGAGTTCGGCAAAAATTCATTTGTTTGATTCACCGCTTCTTTTATTTCGAAACAGAAGACTGACGATTGAACAGCAAATTTGCAAAAGAGCATTTGATCTTGTGTGTTCTTTCATCGGACTCGTGATTGCCTCGCCGGTTATGGTGATAATTGCAATCCTGATCAAGGCATATGATCATGGACCAGTATTTTACAGACAGGATCGTCTGACGACGGATGGAAAGATTTTTCAGGTATATAAATTTCGAAGCATGAAAGTCGATTCTGAAAAAACGGGAGCGAGACTGGCTATGAAAGATGACAGCCGAATTACTCCTGTGGGACGTGTACTCAGAAATATTCATTTTGATGAATTGCCACAGCTGTTTAATATTATCAAAGGCGATATGTCGCTTGTAGGACCAAGACCGGAACGACCTGAAATCGCAGCGCAATATACAAAAGAAATTCCGGAATTTCCGTATCGTCTGAAGGTAAAAGCAGGACTTACCGGTTATGCACAGGTTTATGGAAAATATAACACGACACCGTATGACAAATTAAAATTAGATTTGACATATATTGAAAACTATACGTTTTTATTAGATATTCAGATTTTAATGACCACATTTAAAATCTTGTTCCAAAAAGAAAATACAGAGGGAGTCGAACAGTGGCAGATTACAGCCGCGACAAAAGAGAAACCAAACGTATTAAAGCAGGAAAAGGAAGAAAAAGATGAGAGATGAACCGCTAGTTTCTGTGGTGATTCCGGCATATCGATGCAGACAATCGATAAAAAAAGCGATTGATTCAGTACTGATACAAAAAGTAAAGTTAGAAATTCTTGTGCTGGATGACTGTCCGGAAGATCAGTTGGATCAGGTGATGGAAGAGTACAAAAAAGATCAAAGAATCCGTTATATTAAAAATAAAAAGAATCTCGGAGCAGCCGCTACAAGAAATAAAGGCGTCAAAATGGCAAGAGGAAGGTATATTGCCTTCCTTGACGCCGATGACTGGTGGGCGGAGGGAAAACTGAAAAAACAACTTGCAGTCATGAAAGAAAAAAATGTTGTTCTGTGTTCCACAGCAAGAGAATTAGTGACAGAAGATGGAAAAAGGACAGGAAAGGTAATTTCAGTTCCCGAACGCATTACATACCAGAAAATGCTGTTAGGCAATTGTGTTGCCTGCTCTTCCGTTCTGGTAAGGCGGGAGGCAATGGAAACCGTGCCTATGGATCATGAAGACTGCCATGAAGATTATCTTGCATGGCTGAAAATTTTAAGAAAATATGGCGATGGATACGGAATCAATGAACCACTTTTAAAATATCGTTTAAGCAGTAAAGGAAAGTCAGGAAATAAAATTCATGCAGCGGGGATGACATGGAAAGTTTACCGCTATATGGGATTTCCAATGAGAAAATGTGTTAAATATTTTATGGGATATGCCTTTTGCGGAGTGTGGAAGTATGCAAGCGCATCAAAGAGAAAGAAAGAGATTAGCCAAATACACAGAGAAAGTCAACAGGAAAGCTGACATTTATGGTATCTCAGGAAATATGGTAAAACTCTTAAAAGAAGGAAAAAGGTAATTTACTTTACTCTAAGATATTGCTATGATATAATAAAAAATCTGGAATAAAGAGGAAAAGAAAACGGAATAAAAATTCCTGAAATGGAGCGATTATGAGAAAAATTTTAACAGTAGTAGTTCCAGCCTACAATGTAGAAAAATATCTAAGAGATTGTCTGGATTCTTTTATGCTTCCAACATGGAAAGAAAAGCTGGAGGTTTTAATTATTGATGATGGCTCTACGGATCATTCTGCCAAGATAGCACAAGAATATGAAAGAAAAATTCCGGAAATTTTTCACGTGATTCATAAAAAAAACGGAGGGCATGGTTCGGCGATTAACTGTGGAGTTGAGCAGGCTTCGGGAAAGTATCTTAAAGTGGTCGATGGCGATGATTACGTCAAACAAAAGCCGTTTGAAAAGTTGCTTATGTGTCTGGAAACGACCGATTCAGATCTTGTGGTATCAAACTATTACTGGTTTGCGGATGGGACAAACCGAATCAAAGCGGAGAGAAAAGAACCGTTTCAAGGAGTGAAATATGGGCGGGAATATCTTTTTTCCCAGATTGGTCAGGATGCATATTTTAAGATGCATACAGTCACATTTAAGACAGAGATTTTGAAAAACTTTATGCCGAAATTAGATGAGCACTGCTATTATGTGGACATGGAATTTATTTTATTTCCGATTCCCTATATTAAAACTATCACCTGTCTCGATGAATATGTGTACCGATACCGCATAGGGATTCCGACACAGAGCATGAATTTAAAAGGGATGCAAAAACATCAGGAAAATTTTGATCATGTTTTAAGACGTCTTTTCGCATACTACGAAGAACAAAAACAAAAAA
The DNA here is from genome assembly GCA_944376425.1 of uncultured Lachnospiraceae bacterium. GTDB lineage: Bacteria > Bacillota > Clostridia > Lachnospirales > Lachnospiraceae > JAGZHZ01. The sequence goes on from CALWCS010000154.1 coordinate 30,283, forward strand.
ATATCGAAAAAGAGTATCTCTTTTATATGGAGAATATTTTAGCACGTATGGTGACCAGCCGTTTTAAAATATTTTTGAGCTATCCAATCAGCAGAAAAAATCGAGAACAGATGATACAATTTGATCGTCTGATAAAAAAGAGGTATCCGGTTGTGTATAAAAAAGTGACAAATAAAGCCGTCTGGATGCTGCGGTATTCTTTTTTTTGCCTTTATCCGGCAGCCAAAAAAGCATTTGACATTTCAGAAAGGTGGAAAAACAGATGGATGCATTGAAATCTACATTTGGAACTTTGTATAAGTATAAGGATCTTGTCGTGCAGCTAGTATCGCGAGATTTAAAATTAAAATATCGAAGAAGCTTTCTTGGATATGTCTGGAGTGTACTGAATCCTCTTTTGATTATGATCGTTATGACGGTTGTATTTTCTACAATGTTCAGCAGGAACATTCATAATTTTCCTGTCTATCTTTTGACAGGACGTACGTTGTTTGAATTTATGACAACATCAACAAATGCAGCGATGAGATCAATTATTGCAAACGCATCGCTGATTAAAAAAACATATGTTCCGAAATATATTTTCACGTTGGCAAAAGTGACAAGCTGTCTGGTGGATTTTGTGCTGTCCTTAGGAGCTCTTCTGATCGTTATGATTGTGACAAGAGCAGAATTTACTCCTTATTTTTTCCTGTTTCCGTTAGTTGTAATTCAGATTTATATTTTCTGTCTCGGACTCGGATTGTTTCTTGCACAGGCAAATGTATTTTTTAGAGATATGCAGTATATTTATAAAGCAGTTACAACAGCATGGATGTATTTATCAGCAATTTTTTATCCAATTACCTCTCTGCCGGAAAACCTTCAGCATTTTATTAAAACATATAATCCGTTATATTATTATATTCAACAGTTTCGAGACTTCATCTATGAAGGACAGATGACAGAACCGAGAGTTTTTATTATGGGATGGGTCATTGCATTTGTGACATTGGGAATCGGCATTCTTACATTCCGAAGATCTCAGGATCGGTTTATTTTATATATCTAGAGAAATGGTGGGCATATGGAAGAACAATACATGATCGAAGTAAATGATCTGACGATTCGCTTTAATTTAGCAAGCGAAAAAGTAGATAATTTAAAGGAATACTTTATCAAATTGGTAAAAAAAGAGTTAATGTTTCAGGAATTTCTTGCCTTGCAGCATATCAATCTGAAAATCAAAAAAGGAGAAGCATGGGGACTGATTGGGACAAATGGATCAGGAAAATCTACTCTGCTAAAAGCGATCAGTGGCATTATGAAGCCGTATAAAGGAGAAGTGATTGTACGAGGCGAAATAGCACCTTTAATCGAGTTGGGAGCAGGATTTGATATGAATTTGACAGCAAGGGAAAATATTTACCTAAATGGGACTGTTTTAGGACATTCTAAAAAATTTATGGACGAACATTTTGATGAGATTGTAGAATTTGCAGATCTACATGAGTTCTTGGATTCGCCGATTAAAAATTTTTCGTCTGGTATGAAAGCGCGGCTCGGATTTTCAGTCGCAACAATGGTCAATCCTGATATTTTAGTAGTAGATGAGATTCTTGCTGTCGGAGATGCACGCTTTAGAAAGAAGTGCAATATTCGTATGGAAGAGATGTTAAGCGGAGGCACGACACTTTTGTATGTTTCCCATAATATAGATTCCGTAAAAAAATTGTGTGATCATGCAATCTGGATTAACAGAGGGAAAACAATGATGAGCGGAGAAGTGAATGCTGTCTGCGATGCCTATATGGAATCACTGGAACAAGATAAAAAATAGGGTGAAAGAAATATGATAAAACTGCAAAAACTATTGCTTCCTTCTGAAGTGTCACAGAAGGAGAGAACACTGTATTATGACAGTAAAGAGCCATTGGAATACGGACCTGCAAATGGAGAAATTTTTTTGCAGGAAGGACAAAAAGTTATATTTGATACGTATTTAAATAGTTTTTCGACCGGAAAATGGAAGAAATATACGACAGTCACGGAAGTTTCTCTGAAGATGATTCTTCAGGGAGAGTTCCGTATTATCTTATATCACAAATTTTTGCGTCAGGGGATCTGTCATACTCGAAAAATAAAGGAACAGATTTTTATATCACAGGGAAAAGAAGAATATACCGTAGATTTTGGAATTTTGGAAAAAGACGGAATTTTCTATATTTCATGTGAAAGTCTGCGTGGAACCGGTGTTTTGTATGGGGGAGATTATATCACAAAAGATCAGAAAAGACGTGCGGTTCATATTGGTCTAAACATCTGCACATTTAAAAGAGAGAAGTATGTAAAGCGGAATTTAGAGATTTTGCAGAAAGCATTTTTAGAAAATGAAGAATCAGAATTAAATGGAAAAATTTCTGTCTATATCTCGGATAATGGGCAGTCTCTCCCGCAAAGTATGAATCAAATACCAAATACGTATATTGTCAAAAATAAAAATGTAGGCGGAGTAGGCGGATTTACAAGAGGGATGCTGGAGGCTGGAAAGAACGCAACCCATATTTTAATGATGGATGACGATGCTGTGATTCTTCCGGAATCGATCGAGAGAACGTATGCGCTTTTGACATTGCTAAAAGACAGATATCTCGATTATACAATAGGAGGAGCTATGATGAGGCTGGATACTCCATATGTGCAGTATGAGGCGGGAGGACAGTGGAACAGCGGAAATATTCGGGCGCTCCATCACAACTGGGACATGACAAATAAAACGTTTGTTTTGAAAAATGAACTGGAAAATGAACCGGTAGAATACACAGGATGGTGGTACAGCTGTGTACCGGTCAGAATGATTGAGAGAGAAAAACTTCCGCTTCCGATTTTTATTCATCGAGACGACATTGAATATGGACTTAGAACGGGAGTAGGATTTATTTTTTTAAACGGAATTTGTATCTGGCATGAGGCATTTGAAAATAAAATGCCGGGGGTATTAGAATATTATGATATTCGCAATCTCGCAATTGTAAATGCTATCCATGATCCAAAATATGGAAAGCGTCAGTTTAAACAGATTCTGATAAAATGGGTCAGCGGCAATATTGCCCGATATCGGTATCAGTATGTAGATTTCAACTTAAAAGGAGCGATTGATTTTTGCCGCGGGATTGACTGGCTGAAAGGACAAGACGGGCAGTTGCTGCATCAGAAGATTGCTGCGCTCAATTATAAGGCAAAACCTCGCGAGGCATTTATCAATGATTGGGGACTTGCCGAAAAAGATCTCTATCCGGATCAAGATGCACAGTTAAAAGCAGAGGAGACGATAAGCCCTCAGAGAAAACTGCTTCAGATTTTATCTTTCAATGGTTATTTTTTGCCGCCAAAAAAGGGAAAAGTATTGGTAGTCACACCGTACGATAATGTTTATCGGCTGTATCGTGTGGGAAAAATCATATTTATGGAGCAAAATGGCAACGGAGTTGCAGTAAAAAGAAGTTTCAGACGTTTTTTTGACTGCTATCGGAAATTGTTTAAAACGTTGCGGTATATTGACCGCCATTACGAAGAGGCAAGGAGACAGTACCAGCAGCGGTACGGAGAACTGATTACTAAGGAGTTCTGGGACTATTATCTGGGACTTAACAAGTGCAGAAAAAAGCAAATAAGAAAAAATAAAGAGGAAAGGACAACAGGATCATGAAATTGACAAAGCTTCAAAATATTATTTTCCCGACACAGAAGCGTTTTATTCCACATACAAAAATGTTCTATTTCGGAGAAGGCATGGAGCAAAGTGCCAATAAGGAGTACTGGGGAATTGCCGAATACCATACCGTAGATTTTGCGGCTTACTTTAATTCTTTTTCTATCAAGAAATGGTTAAAATATACAGAAATTGACAATGTTAAAATTTGTCTGACTATGAAGGGAGAATTCAAGATCCGAATCAGCGGATATTATATGAACCGGGGACCGCTGCAAGAAGAGGTACTGTGGGAAGACAACTTTTCACTGCAAGAAAAAAAAGAACTGATCTTAAATATACCGGAAGTCAGCGAAAAAATCACAATTATAGGATTTCAGATCGTAGGATATAAGGAATGCTGTCTGTATGGCGGATACTATGCAACGGAAATCGAGGAAAAAAAGAAAAAAGAAGTGCGCCTTGCACTTGCAACGACGACATTTAAAAAAGAAAACTTTATTCTTCCTAATATTCAGCTGCTGAAAGATGAAATTTTGAATTCTACAGAGGAAATGGCAAAGAATTTTTATGTTCATGTGATTGACAATGGAAGGACATTAAAGAAAGAAGAATTAGAATGCGATCATCTATGGATTCATCCCAATCCAAATACAGGAGGTTCGGGAGGATTTGCCCGGGGAATGATTGAGGCATACCATCAGGAAAAACGGGCTACGCATGTATTGCTGATGGATGATGATGTGATTATTTTACCGGAAAGTTTAAAGAGGACATATCAGCTTTTAAGACTGCTAAAAGATGAATATGCCGATTACTTTATCAGTGGCGCAATGCTGTTTTATGAACACATGAATGAACAGCATGAAGACATCGGATATGTACACGACGACGGATCCTACGGACCGTTAAAACGCAGGCTCGATATGGAACGATTAGATGCCGTAGTGCGTAATGAAGAACCATGGCCAAAGAGAAAAAATCAGTATGCGGGCTGGTGGTACTGCTGTATTCCAGTGAGTACGGCAAATATGAAAAATCTGCCTTTGCCGATGTTTGTCAGAGGAGATGATGTGGAATACAGTCTGAGAAATCAGGCTAAATTTATCACGATGAACAGTATTTGTGTCTGGCATATGGGATTTACGCTGAAGTTTAATGCCGCGATGGAACTGTACCAGGTACATCGAAACAGTCTTGCGATCCAGGCCATCAGCGGGATCTGTCAGGATATTGATTTTGTGGAACGAATCAGAAAATTCACAAGAGTAGAACTGCTGCGGTTTAATTATAACAGTGCAGAACTTTTGATGGATGCAATTGATGACTATCTAAAAGGTCCGGAATTTTTTGAAATTCCAGACGGAGAGCGCATCATGAAAGAAAAAGGGGCAAAAAATGAAAAGATGGAACCACTTTCGAAATTTAAGCAGATTTCAGTAGATCTGGACGCAGTCTATGGGGATGGAGAAAGAGGAAAACTAGAGAAACTGATTTACCGTCTGACATTTAACGGTCTATTTTGTCCTGATTTTATGATCAAAAAAGAGCCGGTTGTGATTGCGTATGATTGGTTCTATGCGCCTCACAGACAATATTTAAGAAAAAATCTGCTTGCAGTCAATCCGCATATGCAGACAGGAGCGATGCGAACTCTGGATAAAAAAAGAGGAAGAGAACTTTTTAAACGATATCGAAAGACGTTTGGAGAATTTGAACAGAATCAAAAAACAGTAAAGAAGAAATATCAGGAGAAAAAAGAGTATTTGACTTCGTATGAATTTTGGAAAAAATATTTGGGACTTTAATGGAAAGACTGTCGGTTTGAAATAAAGGAAAAGCAGATAACAGATATCTTTTTGTTTGACAGGGAGTGTGGTCTCCTGCCAAACAATACCGCTTGGCGAGATCGCGCTGCGGAAAATAGAAAGGAATAATATGAATAATATCAGACAGTTACAGGAAAGTAAGTGTACCGGATGTGGCAGCTGCTACAGCAGTTGCCCGAAAAAGGCAATTATGATGAGATCTGACGGCATGGGTTTTTATTATCCTGATATCAATGAAAATTTGTGCACAGAATGCGGAAACTGTATGCGTGTCTGTCCTTCTTTTCAAAAACTCGATGAAAAAGTTTTGCCGAGTTTTCTCTATGCTGCATATGCAAAAGAAAACGTAAAAATGGAAAGCGCATCAGGAGGAATTTTTCCACTGCTGGCAAGGGAGATCTTAAAAGAGGGCGGAGCTGTCTGCGGCTGTGGATGGAACGAACGGTTTGTAGCAGAACATCAGATCATCCGAAAAGAGGAAGAAATAGAAAAACTGCAGGGAGTAAAATACGTACAAAGCGATACGAAAAATATCTATGAACAAGTAAGGAAACTGCTTGAGGAGGGAAAAACAGTACTATTCTGCGGGACTCCATGTCAGACAGCTGGATTATTACGGGAAATAAAGCAGAAAGAACGTTTGATTACAGTTGATTTTGACTGTATGGGTGTCAGTTCCCCTCAGATTTTCGAAAAATATAAAAAAGAAATTTTAAAGGAAAAACCAATCCGAACGATTTCCTTTCGAAAAAAAAGAGTATCTGGATGGTTTTCAGCAATGGCAGTAGAATTTGAAGACGGCAGTATTTACCATCGGTCCAAAGATCAAGATATTCTCTTAAGGGGGTACTTTGAAAAATTAGATATCAGACAGTGCTGTGAGACATGTCAGTATCGAGGATGGAACAGAGTTTCTGATCTCACGCTTGCAGATTTTTGGGGAATTGAACAGTATGATAGAGAATTTGCTCACAAGACAGGAGTTTCAGCTGTTTTTGTCAACACAGAAAAAGGAAAACAGTTGTTTCATTCTATCATGCCGGAATTAGAAAAAGTAAGGGAAGTACCTTTGGAATATGCGAGAGAACAGACAAGGCTTTTAAATCAGAAATTTGAAAAAAATCCAGCAAGAGAGCGATTCTATGAGATTGCTTCAAGATATTCTTTAGAAAAAGCGTATACGTACGCATCCACAGGAAAATATGATGTGGGAATTATGGGAGTCTGGTTTGGATGCAACTACGGAAGTTTAATGACATATTATTCGCTTTACCGTTTGATTGAATCATTCGGACTGTCCGTCCTGATGATTGATAAACCAAAATTAATGGAAAATGATCCAGAGCTCGGCAATAACCATGCAAGACAGTTTTCTCTGAGTCATTATCGGGATATTGCGCCGTCTATGCCGATCGGAGAATTAAGAAAGTTAAATGAACAGTGTGATACGTTTGTTATCGGGTCAGATCAGGTATGGAATTATGGAATATCTTCTAATTTTGGCAGAAGTTTCTTCTTTGATTTTGTGGAAGAAGAAAAAAAGAAGATTGCGTATGCTGCATCTTTTGGACATGGGCAATTTATGGCTCCTGTAGTGGAGATCGGAACGACGAAAGGACTTTTAGAGCGGTTTGACGGTATTTCGTTACGAGAGGCGGATGGTGTGAGGATTATCCAGGAGACGTTCGGCTTAGAAGCCGTACAGGTACTAGATCCTGTTTTTGCGGTTCATCCCGGAATTTTTAATGAGATTGCGGCAGAATCTTCAAGGAAAGAAGACCAAGAGTATATTGTAACTTATATTTTAGATCCTACGCCCGAAAAAAGAGAAGCCATTCAATATGTGGCAAAAACTCTGCAAAAAAAGGTCATTCACATGTTAGACGGAATGCCATGGAATTTTGAAAAAAATAAAGAAGCACTTGGAATGGATGGCGTAGTGGAAGGATTGACAGTACAGGATTGGATTTATTATCTGAAAAACAGCAGTTTTGTAATTACAGATTCGTGCCATGGTGCAAGTTTTGCCATTTTATTTCAGAAAGACTTCGTATGCTTTGGAAATGAGGCAAGAGGAATATCACGTTTTGAATCTCTTTTAGAACTTTTCCATATGAAAGACCGGATGGTAATGAATCCAAGAGATCTGCTGAGCAAAAAAGAGTTGCTAGAACCGATCGATTATTCAGAAAGTAAAAGTATTTTAGATGAAGAACGCAAAAAAAGCCGAAAATGGCTGCATGATGCTTTGTTTTCGCCAAAATCCGTCGATTATTTGAGTATATATGAAAAAATAGACAGCAGAATAAGACCAAAACCGGATCATACGTATCATCCACCGGTACCCGTACAGGAGGAAGTCAAAGAACAGGTCAAAAAAGTGAATCGTCCTGTAGTCAAAATGTTGCGGAAAATAAAGAGAACATGGAAAGAAAGGAAGTAGAAGATTCTTATGAGATACGATTATTTAATAGTTGGAGCGGGGTTATTTGGATCAGTGTTTGCATATGAGGCAAAAAAAAGAGGAAAAACATGTCTCGTAATTGATAAAAGAGATCATATCGGAGGAAATGTTTACTGCGAAGACAGAAATGGAATTCATGTGCATAAATATGGAGCCCACATTTTTCACACGAGTAACAAAGAAGTTTGGAATTATATTAATCAGTTTGCAGAGTTTAATCATTATATCAACTCACCGATTGCAGTCTATAAGGATGAACTATATAACCTGCCTTTTAATATGAACACATTCAGCAAGCTCTGGGGAATTCGCACGCCGGAAGAGGCAAAGGAAAAGATTGCAGGACAGATCGCAGAGCTTCATATTACAGAACCGAAAAATTTAGAAGAGCAGGCGCTTTCCTTAGTGGGAAGAGATGTCTATGAAAAACTGATCAAAGGATACACAGAAAAACAGTGGGGAAGACCATGTACGGAACTGCCGTCTTTTATTATTAAACGTCTGCCGCTGCGCTTCATCTACGATAATAATTATTTTAATGACCGCTATCAGGGTATTCCGATTGGAGGATACACGAAAATTATAGAAAAGATGCTGGAAGGAACAGAAGTAAAATTACAGACGGATTATTTTGACTTTATCAAAGGACAGGAAAACATCGCTCAAAAAACAATTTTTACCGGTATGATTGACGAATTTTATCATTATCAGTTAGGAACGCTGGAATACCGTACGGTACGCTTTGAGACCGAAGAGCTAGACTGTGAAAACTATCAGGGAAATGCAGTTGTCAATTATACAGACCGGGAAGTACCGTATACAAGAATCATTGAACATAAACATTTTGAATTTGGAAAACAAAAGACGACGATTATCTCAAGAGAATATTCTTCTGAGTGGAAACCTGGAATTGAGCCGTATTATCCAATCAATGATGAAAAGAACAACAGCCTGTTTGAAAGATACAGAGAACTTGCAGATAAAGAGACAAAGGTGATTTTTGGAGGAAGACTTGGAAATTATAAATATTATGATATGGATAAAGTGATAGAGGCTGCTTTGACACTTGTAAAAGAAGAACTGTAATGGTAAAGAGAGGAACCGGTATGAGTAGATTTATCACCCCAAAGGATACAGAAAAAGAAAAGTTTGACACAGCGATTTGCGGAGTATGGAAGGGAGAAAATTACGGAGGAATTGCCACGTATTACGCCCTGTACCGCTGCATCACTTCCCTGGGACTGTCTGCTTTGATGATTGATCCTGAGCTGAATCGAAAAAAAGAAGGTTTGGTCAGCCATTCGGAAAAATTTGCAGAGAGACATTATGAATCGATTACAAAAGACTTTTTTTCTTATGATCTGGAAAAATTAAATGAGTGCTGTGACACTTTTATTATGGGATGTGATCAGGTTTGGAACTATGAAGTCAGCAGAGCATTTGGAAAAAGTTTCTATCTTGATTTTGCGGATGATGAGAAAAAAATAATCTCTTATGCGTCTTCATTCGGACATCCGATTTCTTTTACACCGTCAGCAGAGGCGCAAGAAGTGGAAGAACTGTTTCGGCGCTTTGACTTTCTGTCTGTGCGTGAGACAGGTGCTGTTTCTGTGCTGAAAAATGAGTTCGGAGTAGAAAGTACGCGTGTTTTGGACCCTGTTTTTCTGGCAGGCGTTAAGGTATTTGACGAGATTGCCGAGGAATCTTCAAGAAAAGAGGAAGAAAAATATCTTGTCTCTTATATTTTGGATCCGACGCCTGAAATTCGGGAAGCACTCCAATATGCGGCCCAAAAACTGAATTTAAAACTGATCAATATGCTTGATGGTATCCAGTCAAAATTTCAGAAAAATAAAGAGGCATTAAATCTGGAATATACGGTCGAAAATCTCGAGACAGAAGATTGGCTGTATTATTTAAAACACAGTGAATTTGTAATTACAGATTCCTGCCACGGAGCGAGCTTTGCAATTGTCTTTGAAAAACCGTTTATCTGTATCGGAAACAGAAAGCGCGGATTGGATCGGTTTGACAGCTTAATGAATCTATTTCAGACACAGGATCGATACGTCTTAGATCCAAAAAAGATTCTGGAGGAACCTGCTCTGTTAGAACCTGTCGATTATCAGAAGATTGGCAGCATCATGGAAAAAGAAAGAGAGCGTTCTTGGAAGTGGTTAAGACATGCTTTGTTTTCAAAAAAACAGATGGCGTCTGACTGGAGAACAGAAAAGAAGAAAAGAACAGGATATCAGATTTTGGAGGAAGAGCAAAAACGCTCAGAGACTGCAAACATAAAAAGAAAACTGGCGCAGACCTGGATGGAAGAAGGAGCAATCGTATATCTTCCGGGATTTGAGAAAGACTGGAGTATCAAAATCAGAAGAGTACAGACAAAAGAAGAGATAGAAAAAAACAGTCAGATACCGCTTTTTCTTGCAGAAGAAAAATTGGATGTGGAAGAAATCAAAGAGATACTGGAAAAAGAAAAACGTGTTTTATTTTTTGGAACTCAGCGTCATGTTGCAGAGCTGGAAAACATGCTTGCAAAGAAGTATGAAAATCTGACAGCTGTGACTGTTTTAGAAAAAGCAGGAAACTTCTCTTCGATCTGGAACCGATATTTAAGAGAATTACATGGAAAAAAAGAAATTGCAGAGATTTTATTTGATTGGGACAAAGAACCGGAAATTGTCATCTCTTATACAGATGGAACGAAATACGAGAGCAGAAAGAAAAAGGATCTCTTGATTGAGATCGCAAATTCCGCAATTGTCTGCGATACAGAATCTGAGTATCAAATCCGTAAAAAGGTGATGAAAAATATCGGACTGCTTATTCCAGGGGACTCCATGGCAGAGAAAAATTGGATGATTGTAAATGGAGATTTAGGGGGAATGATTGCAGATTTATGCAAAATGGACATTTCTCTCAAGCCGTTGGAGAATATTGCAAAGCTGGAACATCTGATCTGTAAAAAGATAAAAGAAAACCAAAAGTCAAAGATGGATCAAAACCATTTTCAAAAGCTGCTAAAGACAAAACCATTAAAAAAAGCGTTTGATCTTGCTTTGAGAAGAAAATATGATGTGGGACTGTATGGACCGTGGATGAGCAATAATTATGGCAGTATTTTGACTTACTATGCCCTTTATCGAACAGTAGAATCCCTCGGATACGATGTTTTCATGATTGAAAAGGGAAAAGAACGGTATGTCCAAAGAGACGACGCTTATAATGCTTCCAGGAGATTTGCATATCGAAATCATTATGCTATCAGCCCTGTATACGATTATATCAATCAGAGCAAGCTAAACGACCATTGTTCTACTTTTTTGCTGGGATCGAATCAGGTTTGGAACTATGGCGTTGCAAAAGGGTACGGATTCGGATTTTATTTTGACTTTGTAAAAGAGGAACGGAGAAAAATCGCATATGCGTCTTCCTTTGCACATCCAAGATCCTTTACGCCTCCTTCTCAATATGCAAGGATATTAAAACTGATGAAACGGTTTGATGCCGTTTCTGTCCGAGAAAAAGGAAGTGCGGATCTTTTAAAGACAGAGTTTAATGTGGATGGAACCGTTGTGCTGGATCCTGTTTTTCTTGCTGATCCATCTATCTATGAAGTACAGATCAAAAAGGTAAAAAAGAAGGTCACAGAGCCATTTATTGTCTCTTACGTTTTAGATCCGACCCCTGAGTTAAACGAGGTATTGGCAGAACTTTCCAAAAAGACGGCATGGAAAGTGGTCTTGCTTTCAGACGGAAATAACCGGGGATGGCGAAAGACGAAAAAAATAATTCACAAGGAGATTGGAACGGTAGTCGAAGATCTGCAGGTGGAAGAATGGCTGTATTATCTGAAAAACTGTGAGATGGTAGTTACCGATTCCTGCCAGGGAACGAATTTTTCTCTTCTTTTCCATAAACCGATGATTATCATTGGAAATGAAAAAAGAGGAATTGTGCGATTGAAAGAAATCATCGAGACGTTTGGTCTGGAAAAACGATATGTAAAAAAGGCAGCAGAGATCTTAGAAAATGACAGATTTTTAGAGCCTGTAGATTTTGAAAAGATTGATCAGATCATAGAAGAAAAACGAAAGATTTCTGTAGAATGGCTAAAATCCGCCTTGGAAACGAAACAGGAACTTCCAAATGATATCCGTGCAGTTGCAAAACGTCAGTGCTGCGGATGCGGCGCATGTGAAAATATTTGTCCTGTGGATGCAATCACAATGGTACAGGATCAGGAAGGATTTTTCTATCCTGTGATCGATCAGGAAACCTGTATTCACTGCGGAAAATGTCTCAAAGCATGTCCTTCAACATATGAAAGAAATGTAAATTGGGAGACACCAAAATGTTACGCAGCATACACAGATGAGCCTGTCAGGGACGTCAGTTCTTCAGGAGGAATCTTTTCGCTGGTAGCAGAGCAGATTCTTGAAAATGGCGGAGCTGTGTGCGGAGCGGCATTTAATGAAAAATTTGAACTTGCCCAGACTGTAGTTTACGATAAAGAAGGTCTTGTAAAACTGCGAGGTTCCAAATATCTTCAAAGTACCTCAAAAAGAACGTATCGGGAAATCAAACAGGTGCTTGATCAGGGGAAACCGGCACTGTTTTGCGGATGTCCGTGCCAGGTGGCAGGATTGTACGGATATCTTGGAAGAGACTATGACAATTTATTTACCCTAGATTTGATGTGCCACGGCGGTCCGTCTCCTATGGTATTTCAAAAATATTTAAAAGAGGTACATGGAGACCATACGATTACGTATGTCGGATTCCGAGATAAAGATTATTTTGGATGGTCGACAGAAATGACTGTAAAATATGCAGATGGAAAGATTTACAGAAAAACAAGAGACAAAGATTTATTTTATCGTGCCTTTTTGCCATGCCTTTCTGTCAGACCTCATTGCCAGATTTGCAAATATTCCCGTCTTTCAAGACAAGGGGATATGACACTTGCTGATTTTTGGGGAATCCAGAAATATAATCCGGAGTATACAGATGGAAAAGGAACGTCTATTTTGGTTGTCAACAATGAAAAAGCAGAGCAGATGTTAAAGACAATCAAAGTTCGTCTAAAATTATGCGAGCCGGCAAAGATTGAATATATCCTGACACATGGACAGCCGTTTGCCAAGCCATTTAAAACGTATAATCCCAAAAGAGAGCGATTTATGGAATTAATCCAGCATACCTCGATGGAAAAAGCGGTAAAAGATACGTCTGAGGATCACTATGATGTCGGAATTTATGGCGTATGGCCCGGAGGAAATTATGGAAGCGTCATGACGTATTATTCTCTGTGCCGTGCAATTGAATCGCTTGGATATTCTGTTCTTATGATTGAAAAACCACGAATTTCAGAAAAAGATAAACCGTATCCGCTGATTCATTCCAGAAGATTTGCGTATGAACATTATAAAGCGATCAGTCCGATGTATCTGATAAAAGAGCTGCCAAATCTGAATAAAAACTGTGATACGTTTGTAATCGGATCGGATCAGGTATGGAATTATGGTGTCAATCAGTGGTGCGGAAATAGCTATTACTTTGACTTTGCCCAAAAAGGGAAACGATTAATTTCCTATGCAGCTTCATTTGGACACAGCAAATCATTTACTCCGGCAGAAAAAAGAGAAGAAGTTTCCAGGCTGCTTGCAAGATTCACCGGAGTTTCTGTGAGAGAAAAAAGTGCGGTATCTGTTTTAAAGCGGGAATTTGGAATCGAGGGAACACAAGTTTTAGATCCTGTCTTTTTGCCCGAGGAGAGCGTATTTGAGGAATTGATAGAACAGTCATCCCATAAAGAGAAAGAAAAGTTTTTGCTTTCTTACATTCTGGATCCGACTCCTGAAATACGGGAGGCTCTCCAATATGCGGCGAATAAGAAAAATTTGAAACTGATCCATATTTTAGACGGCATTCCTGGAACATTTGCCAAAAATAAAGAAAAGATGAATATGGATCATATTTTGGAACATGTCCAGACAGAAGACTGGCTGTATTATCTGAAAAATTGTTCCTTTTTAATCACAGATTCGTGCCATGGAGCAAGTTTTGCTATTCGTTTCCATCGACCGTTTCTTTGCATCTATAATAAACAAAGAGGACTGGACAGATTTTTGTCGCTTGCAGAAGTATTTGGACTGCAAAGCCGTTTTATTCCACGTGCGGAGATGATTTTAAAAGATGATAAACTGCTGGAAGATATGGATTATTCCGGTGTGGAAAAAATTATGAAGTATGAAAGAGAGCGGTCTATGGAATGGCTCGCGCAGAAGCTTGCAATGCCTGTAAAGGCTCCGGCAAAAGTAAAAACACAAGGGACGATCCGAAAAATTCAGGATAAAGTTCCGACAGGGCTGAAAAAGAAACTGCTTCCTCTGATAAAAAATACAGGTTTCTATAAAAAGTATATTAAGAGATAAACGGGAAGGGGCTGTCTGTGGCAGCCTCTTCTTAATATTTCATGAAAAAAGAAAATGTACTTTGACGTGGCCATAGTCATGGTGTAAGATTAAGAAAAGTGATGATTTGTCGAGAAATCAGATATCATACAAAGCAAATAAAAAAGAAAGGATGTTGGGACATGCTGTCAGTGGTGTTGCCTGCCTACAATGAAGAAAAAATGGTAGGAAAAGCGGCAAAAGTCATTGCCAAAGTTTTAGAACAGGCGAATATCAGCTATGAGCTGATTTTTGTCAATGACGGTTCGAAAGACAGAACATGGGAGGAGATAAAAAAAGCGGCAGAAGAGAATTGCAACGTAAGAGGATTACTGTTTTCCAGAAATTTCGGAAAAGAGTCTGCAATCTTTGCAGGACTTGCCTCCGCCTGCGGAGATTGCTGTGCGGTTATGGACTGTGACCTTCAGCATCCGCCGAAAACGCTGATAGAAATGTATCACCTCTGGCAACAGGGATATGAGGTGATTGAAGGAGTGAAAAAAAGCAGAGGACAAGAGAGCACATTCCATAAGGCAAGTGCCGGACTTTTTTATAAGATTATGACAAAAGCAGTAAAAATTGATATGTCGCGTGCTTCTGATTATAAATTGCTGGATAAAAAAGCAGTGAATGCACTGCTTGCAATGCCGGAAAGGAATGCGTTTTTTAGAGCTTTATCTTCCTGGATCGGATACCGCACAGCAGTAGTGGAATTCGATGTAAAAGAAAGAGAAGAGGGGGAATCGAAATGGTCTACTTGGTCACTGATTAAATATGCCATTACGAATATTGCGGCTTTCTCGGCAGCACCCTTGCAAATTGTGACGATTGCAGGTGCTTTTGTGCTGCTGATGGCCTTCATATTAGGAGTGCAGTCTTTAATCCGTTATTTTTCCGGTCATGCGGTAGAAGGCTTTACAACGGTGATTTTATTGATTCTGATAATTGGAAGCATTGTTATGATTAGTCTTGGAATTATCGGATATTATATTGCAAAAATTTATGAGGAAGTCAAAGGAAGACCGCGATATCTGATATCTGCCAAGATTGGAGGCGAAGGAAAAAGAGTTGAAGAAAAGTAAGATGTTTGCTATACTTTCTATCAGAAATTATGTCAGCGAAGCTGATGCATACACAAGGCAAGGGGAATGGTGCTGTTTTCGTACCATAGGAAAGAATTTGCCAGGCAAAAATGTGAAAGCAGGATGATCAAAGTGAAGAAATTCAAGGCAAAAATGACAAAAAAAGGAGAAATTCATAGATGGAGACCTTAAAAAAGAATAAGAAGCTGATGCTGTATCTGGCAAAAAATGATTTCAGGACAAAATATGCAGGGTCTTATTTTGGAATTTTCTGGGCATTTGTACAGCCGCTGATTACAATTTTACTGTACTGGTTCGTATTTCAGCTGGGATTTCGCAGCACAGACGTAGAAAATGTTCCATTTGTACTGTGGCTGATGGCAGGACTGATTCCATGGTTTTATTTTTCAGAATCTGTAATCAATGGAACGAATTGCTTTTTGGAGTATAATTATCTTGTGAAAAAAGTAATGTTTGAAATCAAAATTCTTCCAATCGTCAAAATTCTTTCTTCCCTGTTTGTTCATGGATTTTTTATCATTTTGCTTCTCGTATGCTATGCGGCTATGGGGATTTTTCCAGGAGTGATTGCCGTTCAGCTGCTCTATTACTCAGCAGCTATGATTTTGCTTTCCCTTGCTTTTAGCTATCTGACATCGGCGATTGCCGTTTTTTTTCGGGATACGACGCAGATTGTCGGGATTATTATGCAAATTGGTGTATGGATGACCCCGATTATGTGGCAATTTGAGACAATGCCGCTTCCAAGATGGCTGAAACAGATGTTCAAATTAAATCCTATGTTCTATATTGTTCAAGGATACCGGGATACCATGATTCAGAAAGTGTGGTTTTTTGAACGCTGGAAGATTACGATTTATTTTTGGGTATTTACAGTGATACTGTTTTTGATCAGCAGGAAAGTATATCAGAAGTTAAAACCACATTTTGCAGACGTATTATAAGACAGGAGAAAAACGGATGAACGAGATTGCAATTTCAGTTTCCAACGTTTCAAAGGTTTATTATCTTTATGATAAGCCGACTCTGAGATTTAAGGAAGCACTCAGCATTCATAAGAAAAGTTATCACAAAGAATTTCACGCATTAAATAACATCTCTTTTGAAGTAAAAAAGGGAGAGATGGTTGGAATTATAGGAAAAAACGGTGCCGGAAAATCAACAATTTTAAAAATTATTACAGGAGTGCTGGTGCCGACTTGTGGAGAAGTAAAGATTGATGGAAAAATTTCAGCTCTTCTGGAACTCGGAGCCGGTTTTAATCCGGAATACAACGGAATCCAAAATGCGTATTTAAGTGGAACGATGATGGGATTTTCAGAGGAAGAGATGGAAAAAAAACTTCCGGATATTTTAAAATTTGCTGATATTGGAGACTTTATTAAACAGCCAGTAAAAACATATTCAAGCGGAATGTTTGCAAGACTTGCCTTTGCCGTGGCAATCAGTGTAGAACCGGATATTTTAATCATTGATGAAGCACTCTCAGTCGGAGACGTATTTTTTCAGGCAAAATGCTATAAACGAATGGAAGATTTAAAAAACAGCGGTAAGACGGTACTGTTTGTAACGCACGACATGGGAAGTGTGATGAAATACTGTGAGCGTGCAATTATCATAAATGATGGAAAAAAGTACGCAGAAGGACCGACAAAAGAAATGATCGATCTCTATAAAAAAATTTTAGTAGGACAAGATGAGGCAGAGCAAGAAGAGACAGAGCCAATGCAGAAAATAGAAATGCAAAAAAATACAGAAAAAGGAACTTGGCTGGATTATATGCTGCTAAATCCCAACTGTGAAAATTATGGGGACGGAAGAGCAAAGATTATAAATTTTGGAATTTTTGACCATGAAAATCAGATTTCCAATACGATTTATAAAATGAAACCGTTTACGATCAAAATGAGAGTAAAATTTAATCAGACGATAGAAAATCCTATTTTTGCATTCAGTATCAAAGATTTAAAAGGAAATGAACTTGCAGGGACAAATACAGTGATTGAAAAGACAGATACGGGAATCGTGGAAGCAGGGGAAACAGTTGAGGTTTCGTTTACCCAAAAAATGGTTTTGCAGGGGGGACAGCATCTGCTTTCTTTAGGATGTACGGGGTATGAAAAAGATGAACTGGTTGTTTATCATCGCTTGTATGATGTTTGCTGTATACAGGTACTGTCAAAAAAGACCACAGTCGGATTTTGCGATTTAGACTCTGTGGTAACATATAGAAAGGATATATCAGATGCAGAAAATTAAAAAAATTTTTGCGATGGCTTTTTTGTGTATCAGAAAGCCAATGACGTTCCTAAAAGGAATCCGTTATTTTTTTAAATATGGTCCAAGGGGATTCTTCGACAATTTTAAAAATCGTGCCAGCTATGAAATTCAGCCCTATAAGATAGAAGAAATTCCAAAAGAATCATGTACAGGAGATATTCTGTTTTCTGTTTTGATGCCGGTTTACAATGTAGAGATCAAATGGCTGGAAGCAGCTATTGCTTCTGTTAAGGCACAAAACTATAGAAATTGGGAATTATGTATTGTAGACGACTGCTCTACAGATTTGAAAGTGCGCTCTTATTTAGAGACGCTGGAAGATCAGAGAATCAAAATTCAGCTTCAGGAAAAAAATGGAGGAATTTCAACAGCGACCAATGCAGCGGCAAAGCTTGCAAAAGGAGAATATCTGATCTTGCTGGATAATGACGATGAGATTGCTCCCCATGCACTTTATGAGTTTTATCAGAGAATCAAAGCAACTGATGCCGATATCATTTACAGCGATCAGGATATTATCGATCAAGATGAAAATCACACAGAGCCGTTCCATAAACCTGACTGGTCGTACGATCTGCTGCTGAGCCAGATGTATATTGGGCATTTGCTTGGAATCCGAAAAACAGTATTTGAAAAAGCCGGCGGTTTTCGAAGTGAATTTAATGGAAGTCAGGATTACGACCTGATGCTGCGGCTTGCCGAGCATACGACCAAGATCGAACATATAGCAAAAATTTTATATCACTGGAGAGCACTTCCAAGTTCTACCGCATCGAATCCGGACTCCAAACCATATGCCCAGACGGCAGGACTTATGGCAATTCAAAATCATTTAGACCGTGTCTATGGCAAGGAGACGGCAAAGGTAGAAGAGACAGATGCTTTTTTTGTATACGATGTTCGCTTTTCTATGAAAGAAAAACCTCTTGTCTCGATCATTATGCCCACAAAAGACCATGCAGATTATCTGAAAAATGTGATTGACAGTGTGGAACAAAAAACAACGTATCCAAACTATGAAATTTTGATTTTGAACAATAATTCTCAGGAAAAAGAGACAAAGCAGTATTTTGAAGAAGTACAGCAGACGTATGATAATGTGCGCGTGATCGATGCACTGTTTGAATTTAATTGGTCAAAATTAAACAATTTTGGAATTCGGCATGCAAAAGGTGATATTTTTATTTTTATGAACAATGATATGGACGTAATTACTCCGGACTGGATGGAGCGTCTTGCGGAGCAAGCTATGCGCAAAGAAATTGGAGTTGCAGGAGGTCTGCTCTTATATGAAGACGGAACCATTCAGCATGCCGGTGTGGTAGCAGGAATGGGAGGATGGGCAGATCATGTCTTTAAAGGAATGAAACCGGTTCATTATGGATCGCCATTTCTTTCGCCGATGGTAAAAAGAAATGTGACGGCGGTCACAGGCGCTTGCATGGCAATTTCCAGAGAGAAAATAGAAGCAATCGGAAACTTTGATGAACATTTTATCGTCTGCGGAAGCGATATTGAAATCTGTATTCGGGCGATCAACAGAGGATATGTCAATATTTATGATCCGTATGTGCAGCTGCACCATTTTGAATCGAAAACCAGAGATTCCAAGATTCCGGAGATTGATTTTAAACTTTCCTATAAAATGTATGAGAAGTATCACAGCCATACAGATCCATATTATAATATATGCCTGGATATGAACAGCTGTGTGCCGAAACGAAAAGAGAGAAACTGAGAGGAAATAATATGAAGAAAGATTTTATCAAGCGTGCTATCCGCAAAGCTGCAAATATAGTGGTTGAGGAGACGACGCCGCTCGATACAAACATAGCAGAGATTACCCCGTATACATTTAGAAAAATTGAGAGAAAAACAAGCAGAATCAATCTGCTTGTTCCTTCCATTAATCCAGAGCATGTTTTTGGAGGGATCTCCACAGCTTTAAAATTTTTTGAGGCTTTCGTCAAGATAACAGGATATGACAGCCGAATCATTCTGGTGGATGCCCCGCCAAGTGAGGAGGCAAAGATACAATATCATGACCGCTATGTATTTGTAGAACCAGAGGAAGACAGTACAAAAGAGAGACAGATTATTCCATATAGTAATCGGTTTGAACGCAGCATTCCTGTCTCGGAAAAGGAGTATTTTATATTTACAGGCTGGTGGACGGCTTTTTGTGCACAGGAAGCATATCGAAAATTTGAAAAAGAATATGCAATTCGTCCTAATCCATTTATTTATCTGATTCAAGACTATGAACCAGGATTTTACTCTTGGTCTTCTAGGTATCTCCTGGCAGATGCCTCCTACAAAGATCCTTATCCTCAAATTGCAGTTTTTAATACAGGACTTTTAAGAGATTATTTTATTCAAAATGGATACCACTTTTCTTGGATGTTTTCATTTGAGCCTGTCTTAAATGAGACTTTGAAAAAACATTTGTATTCTCTGAAAGATACCGTAAAAAAGAAAAAACAAATTTTAATTTATGGAAGACCAGGAACACAGCGAAATGCTTTTAAACTGATCGTTGCTATTCTAAAAAAATGGGTATGGCTTCAAAAAGACATTTCTGAGTGGGAGATTCTCTCAGCAGGGGAGACGCATGAGAGTGTAGATCTTGGAAATGGAAAAAGCCTTTGTTCTGTCGGAAAACTGACACTGGAAGAATATGCAAAAGTACTGGAAGAGTCCTATGCAGGTATTTCTTTGATGGCATCTCCGCATCCAAGCTACCCGCCTCTTGAAATGTCGGTGTTTGGGGTAAAAGTAATTACAAATACTTTTGCAAATAAAGATCTAAAAAATTTTAATGACAACATTGTATCGATAGACAGCGTCAGCCCGGATCTGACAGCACAGAAACTAAATGAAATCTGTCAATTATATCAGCCGGAGATTTCTTTAAAACGGACAAATCGTGAATACTGCGAGAACCCAAATCCATTTTCTTTTTTAGAGGAGATAAAGAAAATATTAGGGTAAGGAGGAACGAAGAGAAACGAGAAGGGGCACGGCAACAGGAGGGAATATTTTTGAAAGAACAAATAGGAAAAGTAACAATGGACTATACGTTTTATTCCGGAAATGACGAGTACAGTGACGGTGAGATTGAACAAGAATTGCTGGAAATGGTGAAAGAAGAGACAAACTGGAATAAAATCTTAAAAAAAGAGACACGGTGGCCGATTCTATATCATATGTCTCCGATGAGAGAAAATATTATTGAATGGTATCCTTTTGCCAAAAATGCAAGAGTGCTGGAGGTTGGATCGGGATGCGGAGCGATTACAGGAGCACTGTGTCGTGCAGCGCGGTCTGTCACATGTGTAGAGCTGTCAAAACGCAGATCTTTGATCAATGCATTGCGCCATAGAAAATGTTCCAATTTAAATATTGTGGTGGGGAATTTTAATGATATCGAGCTGGATCAGGAATTTGACTATATTACGTTAATCGGAGTATTTGAGTATGCGGCATATTATACTCCGACAGAAAATCCATTCCCTGATTTCCTAAGAAATGTAGGAAGAATGCTAAAACCGGACGGAAAGATACTGCTGGCAATTGAAAATAAATATGGACTGAAATATTGGGCAGGTGTCAGAGAAGATCACACAGGGCGATATTTTGAAGGCCTGGAAGGATACCCAAGCGGCGACAGCCATGTAAGAACTTTCTCAAAAGAAAAATTGATTTCAATTATTGAGGAAGCAGGATTTTCAAAGCAGGTATTTTACTATCCATTTCCTGACTATAAATTTCCAACCCAGATTTTTTCAGATGATTATCTTCCAAAAGAAGAAGATTTGATTTGTACGCTGCACACATATGATAACAGCCGAGTAAAGCTATTTAATGAAACGGCTGTGTACCAGGGATTGATTGAGGAAGGAAAATTTGATTTCTTTTCCAATTCTTTTTTTGTTGAAATCGGAAAGGAATAAAAGGTGATCATCTTGAAAAAAGTATATACAAAGTTTACAAAAGAAAGGGCACAGAAATTTCAGATCGAAACCGCAATTTACGAGACAGAGGAAGGAAAAAAAGTCTCGAAAAGACCATTGACAGATCAGGCAAAAGAACATGTGGAGCGGATGTATCAGAATTATATTTATTTCTGCGCTCATGGAAGTGAGTACTATACACCCTGTCAGAAGGCAGGAAAAGAAATTATGTTTTCTTTTGTTAAAGGAGATACTTTTTACACCCGTCTTCTGATGGCTCTAAGAGAAGAAAAAATCGATCAGTTTTTTGTTATCTTGCAGGAATATCAGGATTTTGTCCGGAACTTTTGTGTACAGGACACGGAAGAATTCCATATGACAGAAGAATTTCAATTTGTCTTTGGAAACCAGCAAGGTCTCGAAGGAAAAGAAGCCAGCAAAATGCTCAATATTGATCTGACGCTGGATAATATTATTTTAGAAGAAGAGAGCGGAAAACCACAGATTATTGACTATGAGTGGGTATTTCCATTCCCAATACCCGTTGATTTTATTTTTTACCGCACAGTTCTTGCTATGTATGTGAAACATGGACAAGAACTGACCCAGCTGGTAGATCCGGAAAATCTGTACGAATTATTTCATTTAAGCCCCCAGGATCGAGAAATCTATCGATCTATGAACGAATCTTTTAATAATTATGTAAATGGGGGTGAGGATTCTTACGAAAAGATTTTAGAACCTTATCAGAAAAAAATGTATGAATGGGAGCGGCTGGGAGGGGAAAGCATCCAGTTTACACAGATCTTTGCCGCAAAAGATTTAAACTTTAAAGAAGAAGACAGTGTGGTCATGAGATTGGACGAAACGCAGATGAAAATTAAAGCCGTTATGAATTTAAAGAAATATGATCATATTGGAATGCTTCGTTTCGATCCGTTAAATGGACCGTGTGAGATAGAGATGGGAAAAATATATCTCTATGTCGGAGAGACAAAGAAAGAAATTTTTCATCAAGACTTAGAAAATAATGCAGTTTTAAATAGAGGAAATCTGTACCTGTTTAGCGGAACAGATCCAATGTTTCTGATTCCTATGGATCCGGAAATGAAATGGGATAAAGTGGAAGTAAATTTTGAGTTCCTGCTGAAAGATCAGATTAAAGAAGGGCAGATCGAACAGATGGTGCGCCTTGTCAACGATACAGAAAATAAATTGGCCAGAAAGCTCGTGGAGCTGGAATCTCGATGTGAACAAATTGGAGAACTCAAAGAAGAAATCTTAAAATTAGAGGGAAGGCTTAAATTTATTGAGTCAACAAGAGCTTATCGTTGGTTTATAAAGAAACGACTGAAAAAATTTTTTAATTTAAATTAGAAAAATAAAAAATAATAAAAAAATAAAGAGACAACTATAAATGAGCAAATTTGAAATTTCACCAAAGTTACTTCAAAGTGTTTAAAATTAAAGACATCACGCCTTTTTGGGTGTATACTGTTTTTGTTCAGAAAACAATAACCTGCAAAGGATGATGTCTT
>CALWCS010000155.1 GCA_944376425.1 uncultured Lachnospiraceae bacterium
AGTACGGAATTTCTTTCAAAATCTATTGACTTTTTTAACGTGCTTATATTATAATAATATCAAAATGATATCATTTTATATGATTTTAAAGGAGGTATTTTTATGAAGCAAGGGGAGACTGCATCTCAAAAAATTCAGGATGAAAAAATCCTTCATCCTTTCTCAGGACTGGCTGCATTATGTATTTCCATCTTAGGAATCCTTCTTTGTATCGGATTCTCTTTGATAGGCGGTTTTGTTATCCAAGGCGGAGTGGGAATTGCTATTTCGATTATCTTTTGTCTTTTCATTTTTGTATTTTGTATTGCACTTGGAGGGTTAAAAATCGTCAATCCCAATGAGGCGCTCGTTCTCGTTTTGTTCGGGACTTATTACGGAACCATCAAAAAAGAAGGCTTTTTCTGGGTAAATCCATTTTGCAGCGCCATCAATCCGACTGTAAAAACGAATCCTTCCAATCCTTCTTTTAGCAAGCGTGTATCGTTAAAAACAGAAACGCTCGACAACAATAAACAGAAAGTAAATGATGAACTTGGAAATCCGGTTGAAATCGGAGCTATTGTCATCTGGAAAGTTGAAAATCCTACAAAGGCTGTTTTTAATGTCCAAAATTATAAGACTTACCTTTCCATTCAATGTGATGCTGTCATCCGAAATACAGCAAGAAAATATCCATATGACACAAATGAAAGCGAAGGAGAACGTTCTCTGCGCGGAAGCAGTCAAGAAATTGCCGATATTATGAAGCATGAACTTCAAGAAAAAGTTCTTGATGCGGGAATCCAAATCATTGATGTCCGCATCACTCATCTGTCCTATGCACCTGAGATTGCTTCCGCAATGCTCCAAAGACAACAAGCTGCTGCTATCATCGATGCGCGTCAAAAAATCGTGGAAGGGGCAGTCAGCATGGTCCAGATGGCACTTGATAAACTAAGCGAAAATCAGATTGTAGAACTCGATGAAGAGCGCAAGGCAGCAATGGTCAGCAACTTACTTGTTGTCCTGTGCGGAAATAAAGATGTGCAGCCAATTGTAAACAGCGGATCTATTTATTAAAACAGGATATCTGACTTTACTCTCGTTCTGCTCCAAATATTTGCTTCTATACAGAAAGAAACAAAGATTTTGTAAAAAAGAAAGGCTGACTGATTATGGAAGAAAAGAAAAAAGAAAAATCAAAAAAACAAGTTCCGCTCCGCCTTTCGGCTACACTTTGGAATGAACTTTCTCAGTGGGCAGAAGACGACTTCCGCTCTTTAAACGGACAAATTGAATATCTTCTGACTGAATGTGTAAAGCATCGCAAAAAGCAAAAATTTTCAGATGACACGTAAAAAGATGCTGCGGTATTGGTTTTTTCTTAAAAATCCGATTGCCGCAGCATCTTTTTTCTTTATTTATCGTCTAATTTGAGCACACTCATAAATGCCTTCTGTGGAATCTCTACATTTCCTATCTGACGCATTCGCTTCTTTCCTTCTTTTTGCTTTTCCAGCAGTTTTCTCTTACGGCTGATATCACCACCGTAACATTTTGCCAGTACGTCTTTTCGCATTGCCTTTACGGTTTCTCTGGCTATAATTTTGCTTCCCACTGCTGCCTGAATTGGAATCTCAAATAGTTGTCTTGGAATTTCTTCTTTTAATTTTTCACACATTCTGCGTCCTCTCTCATATGCAGTCTGTGCCGGCACAATAAAAGAAAGCGCGTCTACTTCTTCACGATTAACTAAAATATCCAGTTTTACAAGCTCTGATCTTGTATAACCTTTCATTTCATAGTCAAAAGAAGCATAACCTCTGGAACGGGATTTTAGGGCATCAAAAAAGTCATAGATAATCTCATTTAAAGGCAGTTCATAGCGCAGCAGTGCTCTCGTCTCCTCCATATATTCCATTCCCAGATACGTTCCTCTTCTTTCCTGACACAGTTCCATAATCGACCCGATAAATTCTGTCGTCACCATAATTTCAGCGCTGACAATCGGTTCCTCCATATAATCAATCTCTGTAGGATCAGGAAGGTTTGCCGGGTTCGTCAAATCTACTACTTCTCCGTTCGTCTTATGAATTTTATAGACAACTCCAGGCGCAGTTGTCACCAAATCCAGATTATACTCTCTTTCGAGACGTTCCTGAATAATCTCTAAATGAAGCAGACCTAAAAAGCCGCATCGAAATCCAAAGCCCAATGCAATCGACGTCTCTGGCTCGAACTGTAAAGAGGCATCATTTAACTGCAGTTTTTCCAATGCATCTCTTAGATCCGGATATTTTGCTCCATCAGCCGGATAAATTCCGCAGTATACCATCGGATTCACTTTTTTATATCCGGGAAGAGGCTCTGCACATGGACGATTGGCATCTGTCACCGTATCTCCAACTCTTGTATCTTTTACATTTTTTAAACTTGCTGTCAGATATCCAACCATTCCGGCATTAAGTTCTTCACATGGAATAAACTGTCCCGCTCCAAAATATCCGACCTCTACGACATCGGCAACTGTACCGGTAGCCATCATTTTAATTGTCGTTCCTTTTTTTACCGATCCTTCCATTAATCTGCAAAAGACAATGACCCCTTTATAGGAATCATAAATAGAATCAAAAATCAATGCCTTTAAAGGCGCATCAGGATCTCCTGTCGGCGCCGGTATTTTTTCTATAATCTGCTCTAAAACCTGATCAATATTGATTCCCATTTTTGCAGAGATCAAAGGGGCATCCTGTGCCTCGATACCGATCACATCTTCAATCTCATTGATTACACGTTCCGGCTCTGCACTTGGAAGATCAATTTTATTGATTACCGGCATAACATCCAGATTATGATCTAACGCTAAATATACGTTAGCTAAAGTCTGCGCTTCTATTCCCTGTGCGGCATCTACCACCAAAATTGCTCCGTCACATGCCGCAAGACTTCGTGAAACTTCATAATTAAAATCTACATGTCCCGGGGTATCAATTAAATTGAAAATATATTCCTCTCCATTCTGCGCCTGATATACCGTGCGCACAGCCTGTGCCTTAATCGTAATACCTCTCTCCCGCTCCAGATCCATATTGTCTAAAACCTGTGCCTGCATTTCGCGGCTTGTCAAAAGCCCTGTCTTTTCGATGATCCGATCTGCCAGTGTAGATTTTCCATGATCGATATGAGCAATAATACAAAAATTTCTGATATGTTTCTGATCTATACCTGCCACGTTTTTTCCTCCAGTTTATGATTCGCTTTTCTTTCAATATTTACATCGTAGCAAGTTTATCACAAATCTTAGTCTCTTGTCTAGTACGGGGATGATACGGAATCCGTTTTCCTTCTATCTTCCACTTAGTACCTGATCTAAAAGGTCTGCAAAATATTTCATTGCATTTTTTTCTTCCTGCAATGTATTTAACTGTGTCCCCGCCTCCACAAGAAGCGCTCTGGGGCGAACATGCAGATTATAGCGTGCTCCTCTTAGATACATCGGACGCATCAGTTCAGGATAAAACTGTTTTGCCTTTAAGTAAATCTGAAAAGAAAAAGCCAGATTATCTTCCAGATATGGATTTGGCAAATAGTCAATCGCTTCCCCTTGGGCAGTTCGGCTTAATCCATTAAACAGCATCACTGGCGCCGTCGCTTCTCCGTCAATTTCTGTCACCAATTTTTTTCCATCCACTCCATCTCGATGTAAATCAATTACTACTTCAATACTTGGATATTGAGCAAGAATCTGCTCGACTGCCTCTAAAGAATAGTCGTATGCTGCCTCACGATCCAGTACTCCGTCAATTAAATCATAAACTCCGCGGTCATGAATCACCTGATATCCGTATGTCGTCTCTAAAAGCTCTGTCAGATAGTCGCCAACCCCTACAATTGTGGTCGTATCGTCTCCTGGTATCGAATCTACAAATTCTTCTTGAGAATGCGTATGATAAATTAAAATCTGCGGCTTCGAAGCGTCTTTTGTAATACGAAAATCTTTTTCCAAAAATCGATCACCATTTAAAAGAGTGTCATCAATGGATGTTGAACTGTCTACAATATAATATTGATTCAGTACAAAATTAAAATCTCCCAGCTGATCATACGGAATTTCCGCTACGGGGTCTCGGTTTCCCAGTCCCTGTGCTGTTACCGCCACATTTTCGATCTCCTCTTCTGTCTGTTCTGTTGTTGCTTGTGTTTCTGTCTGAATCTGAGATTCTGAAGAAGCTTCTGTATGGACTTCTGTCTGCGATATGGTTTCTGGTTCACTCGATTTTTCTGTAAGTTTTTGTGCGTCTGCCTGTGTATATACCTGTTCTTCTGTCTGTGAAGTATCTTCTGCCTGTGACCGATTTTCTGATGCCATTTGCCATTCAGCGACTTGATACAGAGGCATTTCTGTTTTTGCAAGTTCTGAAATCCAGTTTTCTTCCTGTCCTTTTTGATATGCTTCATATGTCAGCCCAGGTACCCAAACAGTTGCCGCTTCCTCCTCTACATAGCGCTGAATGAAAGATGGAAAACCCATATTTCTAAAAAATGGACTTTCCATCACAATTCCCGCTCCGCGGTACAAAATATATAATCCAAGCGCTCCGATTACGCTGCCGGCAAGTATTTGCATCCACTTATGAAAATCTTTCAATCCCTTCGCCTCACAATCAGATTCGACTGGTCCCTTCTCCAATATATGAAGCTTTTGAAAAGAATATGATACTTATTTTCCCGCCTTTATGCAAATGCAATATTGATTCCTTCTGAAATCGTAAAACTGATCCTTTTAATCGTCTCGTCAATATCTTTTGGAGTTACAAACATAGTATTTAAGTTCGGTGTCAACAATTCTCTAATAATCTGATATTTTTCTTCCCGGTTTAAAGTTTTCAGCGTTCCCCCTAACTCTTTTAAATGTTCTGATTCATCCATCGCCTCTACCAGATTCAGCATCGTATCATTTACGATTGTCGCAGCATCGACCACAGTCGGCACTCCGATTGCGATAACCGGAATCCCTATCGATTGTCTGTTAATCCCGCTTCTGTGGTTTCCCACTCCGGAACCTGGATGAATCCCTGCATCTGTAATCTGAATTGTCCGATTAAGGCGCTTTGTACTTCTTGCCGCCAGTGCATCTACTACGATCATCAAATCCGGTCTCGTCTCTTCTACCACTCCTCTGATAATCTCAGAAGTCTCCATTCCTGTCTGTGCCATTACCCCTGGTACCAAAGAACTGATCTCCCGAATTTCTTTTCCTTTTAAAAGCAGCTGACCATATTCTCTTACTACATGACGTGTGATATGCAAATTTCCAACCACTTCCGGTCCTAGCGCATCAGGCGTTACCTCTCTGTTTCCCAGTCCTACAATCAAAATAGATTTTTCTTTTTCTCCTATCAGTCTTTTTAAATGACGTGCTACTTCTTTTGAGATCTCCCGATGATATCCTTCATCTGGAATGGAAAGATTTGGAGCTTCTATTGTAATATAGGTTCCTACTGGTTTTCCCATTGCCTTTGCTCCATTTTCTGTCTCAATCTTTACTGTAGTTGTAAAAATTTCTCTTTTTTCATCTCTTTCTTCCTTTACATGGACTCCACGTACCGAAACCTTCTGTGCATCACAGTCTTCTTTTGCCTCCAGCGCAAGATCTGTCCTCACATTAAAATTCCCCAGCATACATTCTCCTTTCATCCATCCTTATTCTGTCACGATTCAGCTTTCTGTTTTTGATGTCCTTATTCCTGTTCTTTGAATTTTGTTTTCTGTTGATATCACTATTTTTCTGCCTTAGACTGACCGTCTCTTATTCAGAACTTATTGGTTTTCATTTCAAAGCTGAATTGTTTTTGATTTCTACTATTTTCTGCAAGTTTTTCAGAAATATGTATTGACAGATAAAAAAGTATGTTTTAGAATGTATAAGTGTGTTTACATTAGAACGTCCGTGTCCGGCTTTAATGAAACAAATACAAATATGAAAATATCAATCATGAAATTTGGAGGTGTACGGATTGGCTAACATTAAGTCTGCAAAAAAGAGAATCTTAGTTAACAGAACAAAAGCTGACAGAAACAAAGCAATTAAGTCTGGGGTAAAAACAGCAATCAAAAAAGTAGAAGCTGCAGTTGCAACAAATGACAAAGAAGCTGCTAACACAGCATTAGTTGCTGCGATCTCTACGATCGACAAAGCTGCTACAAAAGGCGTTTACCACAAAAACAATGCAGCTAGAAAAGTTTCTCGTTTAACAAAAGCCGTTAACGGAATTGCTTAATTATAAATTATGAAATAAAAAAGCTTTCGATCCCGTCAGTCGAAAGCTTTTTTTTGACTATACTTTACAATCAGCAGTTCTACACTTAGAATATCCTGCATTTTTCCTGTTTTGACCGCTTCTTCTGTCTCTACGCAGTCTTTTACCGCCTGTTCTAATTCGTTTTTTGAAAAAAGAGATGCCTGTCTGATGTAGTTTTTTACGATAAAACTTTGCAGTCCTATTTGCTCTGCGATTTGTCTTTGGTCGTATCCCTGATGATATAATTCTTTGACCTGCATCAGTAAATGGAATTGGCGCGAGATCAAAAACAGTATCCTCATCGGTGGTTCCTTTAAAGCAAGCAGATCATAGTAAAAATCGAATGCTTCTTTTTGTCTTTTCTCAGCAATGGCTCGAATCATTTCAAAAATTTTGTTTACTGTCCGTCCCGCTGTAATCTCTGCGACATCTTCTTGCGTAATTACTTCCCGTCCCATTGTATAACAGATTAATTTTTCTAATTCTGCTGCAATGTTCTCCATATCATTTCCTGTTTTTTCCAAAAACATCTCCATTGTCTGCTGTGTAATTTTTTTTTCTTCTTTTTTTAAAATACTTAAAATCCATTTTATTAAAGTCTTTTCATCCTGACGAGCAAATTCTGTCACACGCCCTATACTTTTTATTGTTTTATACAGCTTGTTTCTCTTATCGACTTCATCTTCTACAAATAAAAAAATGGTTTCTTTCGGTATCCGCTTTAGATATCGGACAAGTTCTTCATTTGCAGATTTAAAAAATTTGCTGTCTTCAATTAATATCAGCCGATGATCTGCAAAAAACGGCAGCGTATCTGCCTGATCCATCACAACTGTGATATCAATTCCTTTTCCAACGTAAATATTCAGATTCATGGTGTCTTCATTTCCAAGAATTGCCTCCTGGAGCTTTTTTTTGTACTGTCTTTTCAAATAGGTCTCTTCTCCATATAATAAATATGCATTTTTGAACTCTCTCTTTTTTATATCTTCCATCAAATTTTTCATTTGTCTTTTATCATTCCCATCTTTTTTATTTTCGTCTCTTCTATTGTTGATTTACTTTTTAACAAATTTTCTTTATCTGACAGCCGAAATCACTATACTGATGCAGATCTGTCTACCATCATTTGAACATTATTTTATCACAACTCGTTTTTGTGTTCCATCTCTTCTTGCTTTTTCATTCGTTTTCTTTTTGTGATTAAGCCTCCGATTCGTCCTGTCTCTTTTGCCGATAATGATCTCCATCCTTCTTCTACTACACGATCAAGGAGTCCCAGCTCTTGTGCTATTTCATATTTTAATTTTTCATCTGGTGTTAAATTTGTCAAGTTTACTTTTTTTCCCATAAATAAGACCATACTCCTTTCTTTTTTTGAAGTATGGTCTATTTTTTTTCTTCTATACAATGATATCGTAAAACTTTTCTTTTTTATCGGTCAAATCGGTTATTTTCTTTCAACACCTTTTTTCCTTTACTGAGTAAAATTTTTTAATATTTTCTTGACGGTATAATAATAGCCGCTAAAACATATGCAATCAGTGTGCTTCCCGTAAAACTCAGCAGTACAACGACTAAGCGAATCAACGTAGGATCAATGCCGAAGTACTCTCCGATT
Source organism: uncultured Lachnospiraceae bacterium (assembly GCA_944376425.1). GTDB lineage: Bacteria > Bacillota > Clostridia > Lachnospirales > Lachnospiraceae > JAGZHZ01. The sequence continues at coordinate 7,903 of CALWCS010000155.1, forward strand.
CCTCCGCAAACACCGCAGACCATTCTGTTTGTATCTGATTTATATAATCTTCTTGGTTCCATAAAGAATCCCTCCTTTTATTCTGAAAACCTTACTTTGACGGAACCGATTCCGCAGTCAATTTTTAATTCCTTTTCTGCATTATTATCAATATATTGTTTCCCGACAACGGAAGAATCATAAATATCTTCTATTTCAATAGATCCAATTCCGGTTTCTATCTTATAATTGTATTCCTGCCCCAAACCTTCCAGATTCATTTCAATCTTTCCAACGGAACATTCTGCCTGCCCTTCTTTTTTTATTTTTCCTTTAAAATCAATCGATCCGATATCACATTTTAGTTTTACTGTTTGTGCCTCTACCATCTGTGTCTTTACAGACCCGACTTTCACATCTAAATCTAATTCTTCCAATTTCAAATTTTCCGGAAGAGAAACCGTAATTTTAGGTTTCCTGTCATCGGAAAACATGTGAAATCGCATTTGCTGCCCTTCATCTTGTATCGTTAATATGCCTCCATCCTGTATACATTGAAATTCCGAAGAAACATTTTCTGCTTTTACCTGAATCTGTTCCCCCTTATGTATCGTTATTTCCACTTCTTCTATTCCTACCTCAATTTTTATACTGTCAATTTCTAAAAAATTTTTTTCAACACTTTGTAATATCCCTTCTGTATTTTTTACTTCAGCTTCCCTTATTTCCCCTGTCATAATCAACTCCTCTACTGCCTGCAAAGGTACTCCGAGGTAAAATGCCAAAATACAACATGCACTTCCCAAAATTCCAAATGTCAGACATGAAATCAGACAAATTTTTGTAAATCTTTTCATCTTCGGTATCTCCTCCTTTGAAATGGAATACCGCACAGATCAACGATCTTCCTCATTGCCCAAGGCGCTGCTTTTATGATCGCCCAGATGCACAGCCAAGCAATCAAGATCCCTATCGCAACCGCCAGGCATCCGATCCCCGCAATCAATAAGCCAAGTGATGGAAGTACAAATATTTTTCCGATTCCGATTCCAATGCAAACAAGTCCCATAAGTCCCAATGTAATCACTAAAATAAGGCTGATTAGCGCTGCAGCAAAAATAATCGCAAGAATTCCAAACAATATCGCTGTTAATATACCGATCAACGGAATTCCTACCGGAATTGCCAGGCATAAAGCCATAAGCACAAGTAATACTTTTTTCCCAATCCTTTTTTGCTCTATCCTTCTTTCTTGAAATGGATTTTCTTCTGTTTTTGACTGTATCGTTCTTTTTTCTGTATTTCTCTTTTCTTGCCGTTCCCGTTTTTTCATATTCTCTTTCCCATTCATTACAGATTTCTGTTATAACTTCCTCATGTTCATTGCCGAAGCTTTTCATTGTCCAATCCATTTAGAAAAATTAGATGCGCCCCTCTAAAACAACAGCTATGCTTCATCGTCTGTTTCCGCTCAATAAATCCTGTTCATTGTTTCGATCCTCTTTCTTTTTTCTAAAGATGTTATCATACTTTTGCCTGCAAACAGAAAAATCATAACCTTTTGCTCCTGATATTTTATAAATAGTATATCATAAAATTCAGTAAAATAGAAAAAAGGATTTCTATCATATAGAACTTCTCTATAGACAGTCAATCCTTTTTCCGGTTTTCAAAAATTTTAAATTCTATCTTGTATTGCCTTCTTTTTTGAAGGATCCAATGCCATTGGTTTCTATCGGTTCATATAGGATTTTATCACGGATAAAACTTCTTTCAATTCCTCTTTTGTATGAGCTGCTGACAAGAACATTGCCTCAAACTGAGATGGTCCCAAGTGAATTTGATGGTCCAGCATATAGTGGAAGTATTCTGCAAATTTCACAGTATCTGACGTTTTTGCACTGGCATAATCTGTGACATGTTGGTCTGTAAAGAAAATACACCCTAAAGAGCCTACATGATTTACCTGCCATGATTTTCCTGCATCTTCTATCATCTTTTTCAATTTTCCAAAGAACCAATCTCCTTTTTCATTTAGTTCCCGATAAATCTGAGGATGATCTCTTAAAATGGTAAGCTGTGTAATTCCGGCTGCCATTGCAACGGGATTTCCACTTAAAGTTCCTGCCTGATATACGTTCCCGACAGGAGAAACTTGGCGCATAATCTCTTTTCTTCCTCCATAAGCGCCGACCGGCATTCCGGCTCCGATAATCTTTCCAAATGTAGTCAGATCAGACTGTACTCCGTAATATCCTTGTGCTCCGTCAATTCCCAGACGAAATCCGGTAATTACCTCATCAAAAATCAGGAGTGCTCCGTATTTTGTGCAGATCGCTCTAAGTCCTTCCAAAAATCCAGGTTTTGGAGGAACAACTCCCATATTCGCTCCAACAGGTTCTACAATCACTGCTGCAATCTCTTGCCCAAACTTTGAAAATAACTCTTTTACACTGTCCAAATCGTTATAGTTTGCCGAGAGAGTATCCTGGGTACATCCTGCCGGCACTCCGGCACTGTCCGGTATTCCGCTCGTCATCACCCCTGACCCTGCTTTTACTAGCATAGCATCCGAATGACCATGATAACATCCCATGAATTTTACAATTTTATTTCTCCCAGTATATCCCCTTGCGACACGAACTGCGCTCATAACTGCCTCTGTGCCGGAATTGACCATGCGCACCATCTCGATGGAAGGAACGATCTCACAGATTAATCTTGCCATGATAACTTCTTTTTCGGTTGCTGCCCCGTAACTAAGCCCTTTTTTGCACGCTTCTTCCACGCTCTTTAAAATTTGAGGATGGTTATGCCCCAAAATCATTGGTCCCCAAGAACCGATAAAATCCAGGTAGGTAATCCCGTCCACATCTGTCATATATGCTCCCTGTGCATGATCGATAAACCGCGGTGTACCTCCGATTGATCCGAAAGCACGCACTGGACTGTTCACTCCTCCCGGAATCAATGTTACCGCTTCATGAAACAGCTCTTCTGACTTTGTCATTATCCAATTCTCCCTTCATCCATAAATCTTGCCAGCTCTTTTGCAAAATAAGTGATATAAATGCCTGCGCCAGCACGATATACACTGGCTGCCATTTCGCAGATAATTTTTTCTTCCTCAATCCATCCCATTTTTGCAGCGGCTTTTACCATTGCATATTCTCCACTGACACTATATGCTGCAACTGGTACATGAACCATTTTTGCAACTTCACTTACAACATCCAGATAAGACATCGCCGGTTTTACCATAACAATATCAGCTCCTTCTTCTATGTCAAGAAGTGCCTCTTTTAATCCTTCTTTTTTATTATGATAATCCATCTGGTAAGATTTTCGATCTCCAAAAGCCGGTGCAGAACCTGCTGCCTCACGAAATGGTCCGTAAAAAGCGGATGCATATTTGACAGCATACGACATAATCGGCGTTTCTTTATGTCCCTCACGATCCAGGCACTCGCGGATCGCACGTACTCTGCCGTCCATCATATCGGATGGAGCTACCATATCGGCTCCTGCTTCCACATGAGATAGCGCTGTTTTAGCAAGCAGCTTTAAAGTTTCATCATTTTCCACTTCATGACCGCAAAGTACACCGCAGTGACCATGTGACGTATATTCACACATACATACGTCTGTCACATAATATAGATCTGGAAATCTTTTCTTCGCCTCGCGCAACGCTTTTTGAACAATTCCATTTTCATCGTATGCCCCGCTCCCCATCTCATCTTTTTGAGCTGGAATTCCAAATAGAATCACAGAAGAAACGCCCGCTTTTTCTAATCGTTCCAACTCAAACATCATTCGGTCTATGCTATAGCGATATTGTCCTTCCATTGAAGGAATCGGATCTTCCAAATTTTTCCCTTCCTGTACAAAAATTGGATAAATCAAAGAAGCTTTATCCATTCTTGTCTCTCTTACCATTTTTCTGAGTACTTCACTGCTTCTGAGTCTTCTTGGTCTGATTATCATGTCCATTTTTCTTTCCTCCTGTTATTTTTTCTCTGTCTGGCATAATCGTTCTGTCAACTCAATCACACTGTCAATGGCAGCTTTTTCTGAAACGTATGTCTCCATTCCCAATTTTTCTGCTTCTGCCTGTGTCTGCCTTCCAATACAGACTGCTTTTACTTTTGAAAAGTCAATCCCGCTGACAGCTTTGGCAAATCCTCTGACCGTAGAGGCGCTGGTAAATACTGCGTAATCTATTTCTTCTTTCTCAAACTCTTCCTTTTCATTGATCACTTTTGAACTCTCATAGACAGTATCATATGTCGGAATCTCATCTACTGTCAGCCCTTCTTTTTTCTTAAGTTCTTTTATCAATTCCTCTGTTCCAAAAGATGCTCTGGGAATTAAAATTCTTTCTTCTCCTTTGCACAAACTTGCCAATTCTTTTCCAAGAATTTCTCCATTATAAACCGTCGGCATAAAATCCGGATAAATTCCATTTTCTTCTAATGCTTTCTTTGTTCCCTCTCCAATCACTGCCATTTTTATCTTCCACAATCGCCTGACATCTATTTTTTCTCTTTCCATCACTTTGAAAAAAACCTTTACTCCTGTAGGACTCGTAAAAACCAGCCATTGATAGGAATCTATTTCTTTTAATTTTTCTAAAAGAAGACTCTGATCTTCGCGCATGACAGTTCGGATTGCAGGCAGTTCTAATACTTCTGCCCCTTTTTCTCTTAATTTTTTTGCCATACGTGATACTAACTCTTTTGGCCGTGTCACAACAATCTTCTTTCCAAACAGGGGCATTTTCTCCCGCCATTCAAATTCTTCTGACAAATTACATACTCTTCCCACTACAATAATTGCCGGTGTCTCAACCCCTTGTTTTTCCGCTTCTTCCGGTAAATTAGCGACTGTCGCAAGAATCCTTTTCTGCCGTGCTGTTGTTCCTTTTTGTAAAATAGCAGCCGGCATAAAAGGATCGATACCTCCTTTTAGCAATCCTTCACAGATATCTTTTAAAGCCGCCACTCCCATCAAAAAAACAAGCGTTCCTTTTGTCCTGACAAGTGCTTCAAAGTCAATGTCATACGTTTCTCCTTTTTTCTTATGCCCTGTAATAATATGAACCGATGAACAAAAATCCCGATGAGTAACTGGAATTCCATTATATGCCGGAACGGAGAGTGCCGATGTGACGCCGGGAACAATCTCATATGGAATATGATACTGTGCAAGCAGTTCCAGTTCTTCTCCTCCGCGTCCGAATAAAAATGGATCTCCTCCTTTTAGGCGTACTACTTTTCTGCCTTTTTGTGCTTCTCTAAGAAGTACTTCATTGATCTGCTCCTGAGGCATTGTATGGTTTCCGGCACGTTTTCCCACATCAATCAATTTTGCCGTCTCCGGAATCATATTTAAAACGCCGTCTCCAACTAATCTGTCATAGACTACTACGTCTGCCTGTTCTAACACCTCTTTTCCCTTAAGGGTCAAAAGTCCAGGATCTGATGGTCCTGCCCCTATCAGCCATACCTTTCCCGTCATATTGTTTTATTTCCTTCCTTTCTGCAATTTTTCCCTTAATTTTTCTGCCAGGCTAATTCCGACTGCTTCCGCGCAGTCACATCTTCCGCTTTCTTTTCCTTTACAGTATGTTCCGCTTTCTTCTTCATAATAAAGTCCTCTTAGAGTTATCTTACCGTTTTCTACGCAGGCGTATGCCGCAATCGGAGAAGAACATCCCCCATTGAGTGTTCTCACAAAGGCTCGTTCGCAGAGTGCAGCATATGTGGCATTTTCCTCACAGATCTCTCCAAGATAAGAATAATCTTCTCCCTTTCTTCCCTGTATCGCTAAAATTCCCTGACCTGCCGCCGGAATTACTTCATCTGGCTCTAGGTATCTGCCAATGCGCATTTCTAGTCCCAATCTTTTCAATCCCGCTGCTGCAAGGACTAAGGCTCCGTATTCTCCGTCATCTAACTTTCTCAGTCTTGTCAGTACATTGCCTCTGACCGATGCAAAGGACGCATCGGGAAAAATTTCCTTTAGCTGTAAAATTCTTCTCTGACTGGAACATCCGATTGGACGCTTGGGATCTCTGTCAGTTCTTCCCATTGGATAAACAAGAACATCTCTAGGATCTTCTCTTTTTGAAAATCCTACAATCGGAAGATCCTCTAAAATCTCCATCGGCATATCCTTTAGACTATGTACAGAAAGATCTGTTCTTCTCTCCTTTAATGCCTTATCCAATTCTTTTACAAACAGCCCTTTTCCTCCAATTTTGTCGAGTGTTTTGTCTAAAATCAAGTCTCCTGTCGTTTTCATCGTAATAAGTTCTGTCTCTATTTCAGGATGAAACTGCTCGATTGCTGCCATCACGATCTCGCTTTGAATGACAGCCAGTCTGCTTTCTCTGCTTCCAATTCGTATTTTTCTTTTCATTTATTTTCTCCTGATCTTCCTCTTTTCCTTCCAGTGTATCGATACACCAGATAAGACAAATTCTTTTTCTTTGTCTTGCTCTGTCCATGATATCACATAAAGAAGGCAAGTGTAAAGCGAACATTCATCTCCTCTTTTTCTTTATTTTATCTGTCTTTTTTTCCATTTTTTTGCCGCAGTCATACTAATTGCCAGACTTCCTGATATTATCACTCCTATCACCCATTTTTGGTAGCTATTCCAAAATTGGATCCAAGAATCATGACAGATTAAAAAATCGCGAATCGTATAGGTAGAATGATTTCCAGCTAAATCTTCTATTTTGACGCTAAAAGTTTGTTTTGTCTCTTTTTCTTTCAGCAATAATTCTGCTTTCTCTTTCCATTCTTCCTGCTCCCATTCTTTCCAAAGAGCTCCGTTTAAAAAAACCATTACCTTTTTTATTCCTATATTATCGGCTGCATCAATCCAAACCCTGTGCTCTTTCTCTTTATATCTGCCGTTCTCTTCAATTCCGGATATAACTGCTGTCGGCGCGGAATGATCGATAACAAACATAATTTCTTCTCCATTTTTTCCATTATCTGAATAATTTCCTGCCTGATCTTTTGAAATCAATGTAAGCTGATAAATCCCTTCCTCCTGAAAATTTTTTGAGTAAATCTCATAGATATACTGTTTCCAGCTGCCTTTTTCTCCTTGTATTCCTACTTTGTATTCTGTTCCCTTTTTCATCTGTTTGGTCTCACCGTCTCTGCTGCAAAGAATCTCATTTTCTTCCAAAGAATCTACATTTGTCTCTATAATTTTCAATGTTTTTGCTTCTTTTTGATAATACGTTTCTAAAAATTGCTTTGTCTCTTCTTCAAAAGTATATACAGATCCAAAACGGTTGACTGAAAAACAAATCTTTTTTCCAGCCAGATTTCCGGCTTTATCTCTGATTCGAATTCGCATGGTATAGAGATCATCCTGTTTTTTTTCATATGGAAAATCATAGATGCTCACTTTTTTTCTTTTTTCATCATCTGAAATGGCATAGGTCAGTTTTTTTTCTCCCCATTTTTCTCCTATACAGGAAATTTCCAGACTCTCTGCATCCAAATAAGGATCATAAAGATAAATCACAGGTTCTATTCTTCCATTATTTGCAGAATTTTCTTTCATCTGTTCTATTATGATTTCCGGCACAGTCTTATCAATCACAAAACGGTCTGGTCCATATTCTCTGCTTTGATTTCCGGCAAGATCTTCACACCGCATATAAAGAAGATAATTTCCTTCTCTTTCCAGTTTTTTTATACTTTGATATCCTCCTTCTACAGGATTCCAAATCTCCTTCCATTCTTCTTTCCACTGCTCTCCATCTTCGCTGGTTCCCGAAAGTTCCAAAAAAATTCCTTCCGGATCAAAATTTTTTTCTTTAATAAAAATTGTAATCTTTCCCCCGCCCCGGTAAAAAGTGTCTGTCTTTCCTTTTCTAAGGTCTTTTTTTATTTTTATTTTTTTCTCTTTATAGTCTATGGTAAAGGCTTCCTCTGTCATTTCTGACTGATTTCCTGAACAATCACTTGCAGAAACCGTAATTCTATAAGTATCTTCTTCCTCAAATAAAACGCTGCATGTTGCCTCTTTCTTTCCTTCTTTCATCTCCCATACGCTTTGTCTTACACTTTTTCCTTCGGTACTGTCTATCCAAAGTTTTAAAGTTTCATAATCTAAATTTCGATCTGACACGGTAATCTGTGCCATACGCTCTGTTCTGTCAAAATTCCCCTTTCCTTCTCCTTTTTCATAAGTAACCGTAATGACTGGATTTTCAGAATCTATCAGATATTTTCTCACCTCTGTTATGCGGTATCCGCTGTTTGTCTCCATCTCCACTTGTACAGTAATACTTTCTTCTCCAAAGATTTGCTGTGTCAGTTCCAGTCTTTTTTGAACTTGAAAAACTCGACTCTCTTGTTTCGTATACTCTTGCGCCGTCCAGACTTCTCCATTTACCAGACACTGAATTTTTTTAATTCCGCTTATCGGATCTTCTGCACGTATCAAGATAGAGATATCTCCCGGATAATAGCGTATCCCATCTTTTTGAAGGTATGCCCTTTCTTCTTCTGTCATTTTCAAAACACTGCTTTTTTCTCCCTGCTCTTTTGTCTGTATCAACACAGCATCTATCTTTTCTTTTTCCCCGATA
>CALWCS010000156.1 GCA_944376425.1 uncultured Lachnospiraceae bacterium
AGTACCTCCATACTTCCCGGCACAATCTGATTTGCTTCCAGATTTTCCTTTGTCGCCGAAATAGCACAGGGATCTAGATCTGTTCCGACTGCATGTTTTGCCCCCATCTTCAGTGCCGCAATCGATAAAATTCCACTTCCTGTTCCGACATCAAGAAGTACTGTCTGATCGTTCACATATTTTTTAAGCTGACGCAGACAAAGCTGCGTCGTCTCATGCATTCCCGTTCCAAAAGCAGTTCCCGGATCAATATGAATGATCATTTTATTTTCATCTTCTTTTTTTACTTCTTCCCAGGAAGGAATAATCAGAATATCGTCTACATAAAACTGATGAAAATACTGTTTCCAATTATTGATCCAATCTTTATCCTCTGTCTGTGACTCTGTAATCGTTCCCTCTCCGATATCTACAAAACTGCGAAGCTCTTTGAGCGCTTCTTTTACTTTGCGAAGCATTTCTTCTTTGTCTTCGCTTTCTTCTAAGTAAAAATTCAGATATGCGATTCCGTCATCCTCCGGACTATCCGGCAAAATGTCAACAAACATCTGCTTTTTGTCTTCCTCTGTAAGAGGTACTTTATCTTCAATCTCTACTCCTTCTATTCCCACTTCAGCTAAAGTAGAAATCACAATGTCTTCTACCTCTGTCAAGGTTTTTAATCTAAATTTATTCCATCTCATTTTACTTTTTACCTCATCTGTCTTTCCTGAGCTGTTAACCTTTTTGCTGTTATGCTGTTCCTATGCCAATCAGAAACAAAAAGGCTAATTTTATTATTATATCATAAAATATCTGCTGTATCAATTCTTCTTCGTTTTTTCATTTTTTAATTCGACTCAATCAAGACTGCCATCTGTCCAAGCTGCCGATAAATCTCTTCAAAACGGTCTGCATCGCGTTCTACCATTCCTTCCAGAGGATCATTAACCGTTACTGTGTTCGTTTCTCTGTTATAGCCGCACAGTACGACACAATGTTCTCTCCGGTACCAGTAATACGTAGTTCCCTCATAGACATACGTTTGACTTGTTTGCTCCAGATCAGACAGATACATACTGTTCCACACAATAATCGGCATTCCGTTTGCCACATAGGGATACAACTCTTCTAACTCAGTCCCACTGATATCTACCGCTGTCATATCAGAATTGTGTGCCGTTAAAAATTTATTTGCAGCCTTCTCGATTGCCGGTGCGAAGCATCCTGCTCCGCTCGCAGTATGGGGATCGCCCATATAAGCTGACACAAAGTCTGTATCGCTGTATTCTAAATATTCATCTGCTATTGTCGTCTTTTCCAGTTCAAATCCATAATAATTCAAGACTATCGTAAGAGCTACTGACTCACATCCGGTCGGAAGTTCCGGATTTTGCAGCAATTCTTCCATCGTTATCACAAACTGATCCGGGATCTCACTTCTCCCATTTTCGTCAATCTGTATCTCTCCGATTGTCACACCTTTTAACATTCTTCCCGTCTGAAGATGAAACAAATAACGGTTTCCGTTTACAATCTGCCATCCGGTCTGCATCGTACCGTCTGTTCCCATATAATACTCTTCTCCGTCTACAGCAATCAATCCTGTTGTCATTCTCCCATTCTGGTCAAAATAATACGTGTCTCGTTCGATTTTCACAAATTTATCTTTTACTGCGGCTCCATCCTCTCCGACATAATAAGTTCCATCTTCCAGAATCACTGCTTGATTTCTCTGCATGACTCCATTTTCGTCAAAATAATAATAGGAACCTTCTATCTCAGCAGCCTCTGCCTGATAGGCTTCCCCTGTTTCTCCGAAAAAATATCGGTTCTCTTCCATTTCTTTCCAGCAGTTCGTCTCCATTTTTCCGTTTTCATCAAAAAAATATCGATTTTCTCCAATTTCCTGGAATCCCGTCAAAATTTCATTTCCCGTTTTATAATAAAAATCTCCGTTTAGCTCCAGCCATCCTTCCGCTTCATATCCTTGACTTTGCAGGCGATATAGTTCTATTAAAATATTGGTCATTGCTCCATTTTGGCTCACAATCTGATAATATTCGCCTTTTTTCTCATCTTCTTTTTGCTCCGGTTCAAAAGAATTATGAATATCTTCCAGCACCAGGTCTGCTTTTGTTTCTATACCGGTATAAAAAAAAGAAGTACAGACTGCTATACACATGATCATCATTCCTGCCTTAGTTTGTCTTTTTTTCATAGCATCTCCCGTTTTTCCTTCTTTTTATCACAGTCGTTTCAAAATGCCTCCTCCATTCTTGCCGGATGCAAGATCAGTGATGGATTTTACGAACTGCATCTGTCTGTTTTAGATTCACGCTAAAATATCTTCTGTTATTTTTTATCATATCACACCAAAAACGAACTGACAAGCTTTGTACTTTTGAAAGACTAAAAAAAGAAACGGAGAACATTTTGCTTTATTCTCCATTTCTCTTTCTCATTATTTCTTTTCCACCTTTTTCTTTGTGACAATTCCGACTATAATGCAGACCCCGATTAAAACGACTGCGGCACCCGCAAACAGAAAAATTCCCATATTATCGCTTTGTGTTTCTTCATCCACCTCAAGTGCCACTCCATGAATCTCTCTGACTCCTGATTCTTTGACAACTGCCTGATCCGCTCCCATTAAAAAGGTGCCCAGCTCATTTACCTGAATGGAAATATCTCCTTCTTCCACAAAAGAGCTGTACTTTTCCAGCGTTCCGTTTACCGTAAGCTGAAGGACTGTCACTTCTTCCCCGTTCATCCTTTCATCCAAATTAAAAGTTACATTTAAAGTGCCATCTGGTTCTCCTCCGCTGACTGACAGCCGATACCCTGCTAAAACTGTTTTTCCTTCCATCTCTTCACGACGGCACATCGAATCATACGTTGTATTTCCTTTCTTTATCTGTTCTACTTTTAGTTCAGGCAATGCTGTAAAAAATCCATTTACCGAAATTCTGTACCATTCATTTCGCAGTGTAGTCTGGCTGGAACCTGCCGCTCTTTTTTTCCATCTTGCATATACTGTTTTATCTCCTTTTTCTTTCGCAGTAATTTCAGTAACCTTATTTCCGTCTGTCTGACTGTCATACCATCCTTCAAACGCATATCCGTCTTTTGTATAAGGTGCCTGTACCGGAAGCGTAATTCCTGTACCGTAAACATATTCTGATGCATTTTCATAGACACTGCTTAACTCTTCGATTTCAGACCCGTCTTCATCCAGATAATAAATCTGGTAATTCGTCCTTTCTGCCTCTGATGCCTCGGCAAATTCTACTGCAATCGTATGATTTTCCTGAATCGGCTGAAAAGAGAAACTGTTTTTTTCTTTGACTCTTCTTAACGCTATCTGTGAAATTTCTTCTCCATCAATCAATATAGCAGAAATTTCATACCCTTGGTCAGGGGCAATCGAAAATGTGATTGTCTGTCCTGCTGTCACCTTTTGCTGTCCCAGAGGCTCAATATCTCCGTGTCCTCCCGCACTTGAAGTCACAACATAAAAGGTTTCTTCCGGTTCTTTTTTTAAAAACGCTGCACTGATCTGATGGTCACTGCTTACCTGGTAAAAAGTATAAGAAAGATTTGTCTTTAAAGTTTCTAGTTCTGCCTCTCCTACCGCCACTCCGTCAATGCTCAGTCCTGCAAGCTCATATCCCTGATCGGGAATAATCTGAAAAATGACATCAGATCCTGCCTCCGCCACAATCGTACCGCTTCCTTCTTCACTCGTCTCTAAAACAGGTTGAAGACTTCCGCCTATACCTGCCGAAAAAGAAATCTGACAGGAAGTTTTTGAAAAAGCTGCTTCCAGACTGTGATCTCCCTGAATCTGTGTAAACGTATAACTCTGTGTTGCCTTTACATTTGCCAGTTCTTCCGCTGAAATGCTTGCCCCATCTATCAATACCTGAGAAATCTCATATCCGGTATCGGGGATCAGGAAAAGCTGACATGCCTGACCTTGAGTTGCTGAAACACTGATGGTGCCGTTTGTGACACCAGTAAGCCAGTCTGCTGTATAAATGGTTCCCCCTGTTCCCGCTGTCAGAGAAACCGTACGCTGCTGGGACAAATTTCCCCCGCTTCCAAAAGAAATAGACACACTGTGATCTGCCTGAACTTGCCAGAGTGTAAAACTGTTCGTATTTTTTGCCGACTGCAGCTCCTGATCTGAGATCTGGACCCCGTCAAGCAAAATCTGCTGTACTTGATATCCTTCATATGGATAGAAAAACAAACTTACACTCTGCCCCTGCGGTACATATACCACACCATCTTCTGACGTTGTAAATCCTGGAGAAGTTGCTATCGTTCCGCCTCCGTCCACTGTAACTGATATTCTATACGTTCCTTCATTCTGTCCGGAACTTGCAAATTCCACGTAGATACTGTGATCCTGCGTAGTGTCCCAAAGCCAAAAGCCTCCAAGCGCTATCGCATTCGTCTTGTTTTCTCCTGTCACTGCTATCCCGTCAATATAAATGTCCTGTATCTGGTATCCTGTATCAGGAACAATAGAAAAAAATGCCGTTTCTCCTTCCGGTATCTGAACCACTCCTTGATTTGTAATCCAGGCCGTTTCCGGAGGCACTACGATACCTCCTTGTGAGTATCCCACTGTCACCTGACGATACGTCTGTGAGGAAGAGGAAGAAGATTCCATCAGTTCCGTTCCTTCTAGAGAGTCATCAGTCACTTCTTCCTGATAAAAACTGATCGCAAGGCTTCTGTCTTCTATGTTTGCATCAGACGCTGTTTCCATATTTTCTGCCATATCTGCCGTTTCCAAAACGCTCTGCGATTCTGCTGCTGAAAGGCTCTGTCCTTCTTGTAGGGTTTCTTCATATTCTGTGGCAATCCTTCCAGTTGTCTCATCGAACAGGATTTTTAAAGTTCCTCCGTCTTCTAAAATTTCAACTCCGACTGGATCTTGCGTTCCCTCAGATCCATATACGTTTGTCCAGCTATGATCTTGCGCAATCAGGAACTCATAATATCCCGCATTTAAATTTTCATAAACCGCTTCAAATTTTCCTTCTTCTGTCTGACGCATATCATTCCAAACCGCTCCCGGATCCTGCGCAGTGCCGCAAAGTTCTTTTGATCCAAATACAGTATAGGTATGACCATTGAAAGACGTCTCTGAACAAAAGATCACATCCATTGAAGTATTGGAATAAATTCCTGTCAGTGAATAGCTCTGTGTCTGTATCACTTCTTCCAATTCTGTATCCGTCAATCTTACTCCATTGATACTGACCGATGATACCTTATATCCTTCATCCGGTATGATCTGCAAAGTTATCTTTTCACCGGGCCATACAGACAATTCTCCTTCCGGTGAAACAGTTCCATGTCCTTTCCCGTTAACCGTCACAATACAGGTTCCTGAGTACATTTGTGCAAAAGCAGTCATGGGTATCGATGTCAGAAGTACCATCATCAGAACCATCCCTATTATGATTTTGTTCTGTTTCCACTTCATTAAAAATTCCCACTTTCTTTTACTTTTTTCTTTACTTTATCACATACACTTCCCTCATGCCAACGTTTATCTTTAAATAATATCTTAATTTTTATTAAAGAGCCGCTTTTTCTCCCCGTACAGCAAAAAACCAGATCAAAAGAATTTTTCTGATCTGGTCTATTACACTGATATTTAATCTTCAAACTGTTCTTTCAATTTATCCATAAAGCCCTTCTTTTTCGGTTTTTCTGCCGGTTCTTTTTTCTGATTCAGACTATTGCCGGTTGCCATATCAAATTCACGCAGTGCCCGTTTGGCCTCCTCATTCATCTTCGTCGGAACCTGTACGACAAGAGTAACGTAGTGATCGCCACGAACAGATTTATTGCGAAGCGACGGAACACCCTTTCCTTTTAAACGTACTTTTGTATCTGTCTGTGTTCCTGGTTTTACCTCATATACAACATCCCCGTCTACCGTGCTGATCCGTACTTCTCCTCCCAGAGCCGCCTGTGCAAACGTGATCGGTGCAGTTGAAAAAATGTTCATATCCTGTCTCTGGAAAATCGGATGTCTCGATACATTCACTTCTACAAGCAAATCTCCTCTTGGTCCTCCGTTGATGCCTGGTTCCCCTTTCTCGCGAATTCGAATGCTCTGTCCGTTGTCAATGCCTGCCGGAATTGTAACCTGAATCTTTTTGCGGCTTGCAATATATCCTGTTCCACGGCAATCCGTACACTTTTCTTTTACGATCTTTCCGGTACCGTTACAGTCTGGACAGGTCTGTACATTCCGCACCATGCCAAACAAAGACTGCTGTGTATAGACAACCTGCCCTTTTCCTCCGCATTTTGGACATGTTTCCGGACTCGTTCCTGGTTTTGCTCCCGTACCGTGGCATGTTTTACATTCATCTTTTAAAGTCAGCTCCAGTTCTTTTTCACATCCAAAGACTGCTTCCTCAAAAGAAATCCGTACGCTTGCACGGATATTTGCGCCCTTCATAGGACTGTTGCTCGCGGAAGAACGTCTTCTGCCTCCGCCAAAAAAGTCTCCGAAGATATCTCCGAAAATATCTCCCATATCGCCGCCGTTAAAGTCGAATCCGCCGAATCCGCCTCCTCCGGCTCCCTGATCAAATGCCGCATGACCAAACTGATCATACTGTCTTCTCTTTTCTGGATCACTCAGTACAGAATACGCCTCAGAAGCCTCTTTAAACTTTTTCTCAGCTTCCTTATCTCCCGGATTCATATCAGGGTGATACTTTTTGGCCAGCTGCCGATATGCTTTTTGATAGTCGCTTCATCGGCTCCGCGATCCACTCCCAGAACCTCGTAGTAATCTCTTTTTTCTGCCATTGTATTCCCCTTCCTAGACATGCCACAAGCGGGGCTGTCACACTTGCTGTCCGAAAACCTTTATCTGCGAAAGCCCCACCTGCTTCTATCTATTGCGATTCATTAAACTTCTTTGTAATCTCCGTCTACCACATCATCAGACTGGTAAGAATCCTGTGAGCCTGCATTATTCTGCCCTGCACCTGATGCGCCTGCTGCACTTTGTGCCTGCTCATATACTTTTGCAAACAGTTTGTTTGCACTTTCCATCAATTTTTCTTTTCCTGCTTTTAGTTCAGCAACCTGAGATTCTGTCATATCCTCTGGATTTGTCTTTGCAATCAGTTCTTTCAGCGCATTTAAGTCTGCCTGTACTGCTGTCTTATCATTGGCATCCAGTTTATCTCCCACTTCTTCCAAAGCTTTTTCTGTCTGGAATACCATAGAATCTGCTTCATTTCTCGTATCGATTGCTTCTTTTCTCTTCTTATCCTGATCTTCGTACTCAGCAGCTTCTTTGACTGCCTTGTCGATTTCGCTCTCAGACATATTAGAACCGGATGTAATCGTAATGTGCTGTTCTTTTCCCGTACCTAAATCTTTTGCAGATACATTTACGATACCGTTGGCATCGATATCAAATGTAACTTCAATCTGCGGAACTCCTCTTCTTGCTGGCGGAATTCCATCCAGTCTGAACTGTCCTAAAGATTTGTTGTCTCTTGCAAACTGTCTTTCTCCCTGTACAACATGAATATCAACTGCGGTCTGGTTATCGGCTGCTGTTGAGAAGATCTGGCTCTTCTTTGTAGGAATCGTCGTATTTCTCTCGATCAATCTCGTTGCGACACCTCCCATTGTCTCAATAGACAGGGACAATGGGGTAACATCCAGAAGCAGGATATCGCCTGCACCGGCATCTCCGGCAAGTTTACCGCCCTGAATAGAAGCACCGATGGCAACACATTCATCCGGGTTTAAAGATTTGCTCGGCTCATGTCCGGTCAGCTGTCTTACTTTATCCTGCACAGCCGGAATACGCGTAGAGCCTCCTACCAGCAATACCTTCGAGATATCATTAACGGTCAGTCCTGCGTCTTTTAACGCATTTGTCACTGGAGCTGATGTTCTTTCTACCAAGTCATGAGTCAGCTCATCAAATTTTGCTCTTGTCAGGTTCATATCAAAATGCTTTGGACCTTCTGAAGTTGCAGTGATAAATGGCAGATTGATATTTGTTGTTGTTGCAGAAGAAAGTTCTTTCTTTGCTTTTTCTGCTGCTTCTTTTAATCTCTGTAAAGCCATCTTATCATTTGACAAATCAACGCCTTCTGTTTTCTTAAATTCAGACAGCATATAATCTGTGATCTTCTGGTCAAAATCATCGCCGCCCAGTCTGTTGTCTCCAGCGGTTGCAAGTACTTCAATGACACCTTCGCCGATTTCAATAATAGAAACATCAAAAGTACCGCCGCCTAAGTCATATACCATAATTTTCTGTTCTTTTTCATTGTCAAGTCCATAAGCTAGAGCTGCTGCCGTAGGCTCGTTGATGATACGTTTTACATCAAGACCTGCAATTTTTCCGGCATCTTTCGTTGCCTGACGCTGTGCATCATTAAAATATGCCGGTACTGTAATAACAGCTTCTGTTACTTTTTCACCCAGATAATTCTCTGCGTCTGCTTTGAGTTTCTGTAAAATCATCGCCGAAATCTCCTGCGGAGAATATTTTTTATCGTCAATAGTTACTCTGTAGTCTGTTCCCATATGTCTTTTAATAGAAGAAATAGTCTTATCTGCATTCGTAACTGCCTGACGTTTTGCAGGCTCTCCTACTAATCTCTCACCTGTCTTTGTAAAAGCGACAACAGACGGTGTCGTTCTTGCTCCTTCTGTATTTGCGATAACAACAGGTTTTCCACCTTCCATAACAGCTACACATGAATTTGTTGTACCTAAGTCAATACCAATAATCTTGCTCATAATGAATTCCTCCTGATATCATTCTATAAAAAATAAGGTAATTATCTTTATCAATTAGTTTGCTACTTTTACCATACTGTGGCGAACCACATTTCCTTTATAAGTATATCCTTTTAACAATTCCTCCGCCACAATATTTTCACCATACGCCTCATCTTCAATATGAAGCACTGCATTGTGCATATTTGGATCAAATTCCTTTCCGACTGCATCGATTGGAGCAACATCTATAGACTCCAATGTTGCCATCAACTGTTTATAGACCTTCTCTATTCCTGCTACAAACGGATCTTCCATCTGCTCTTCGCTGACTGTGGCAAGCCCCCTTTCGAAGTTATCTACAATCGGAAGAATTTTTTCAATTACACTTTTAGCTCCTATCTCAAATCTGGCTTCCTTTTCTTTTTCTGTTCGTTTGCGGAAATTATCAAATTCAGCCATCTGACGTTTCAGTTTATCTGTCAGTTCTTCTATCTGTTCATCTTTTTTATCTTTCTTATTTTTTTTCTTTCCAAACAAGCTCTTTTTCTCTTCTGCTGCCTCATCGCAGCTTTCTTCCTCTTTTTCTTCTGCTGCCTCTTGTGTTTCTTGTATGTCTTCTTCCGGCTCGTCTGGAATTTCTTTTGTCTGCTCTTTTATTTCTTCTGCTTTATCTTCTACGGTTTCGTCCAGATTTTCTTTTCTGATTTCCTCTGCCACTTCGCTACCGCCTTTCTTTCTTTTACTCTTTTCCATTCACCTTACGATTCATTTCGGTGATAAATGTGGTCCAACTGTACCATCAAGGTCTTCAGGGTACTGATTACTTTGTCATAATCCATTCTCTTTGGACCTACAATTCCGATTGTTCCTTGCATTCCATCTCCTAAATCATACGTAGCGGTGACGACGCTGCAGTCTTTCATTGTCTGTACCGGGGTTTCATTTCCGATATAAACTTGAATTCCTGTTTCCTGCCGCTCATTTCTCTCATTTACAAGAGCAGCAAGCTGTTTTTTTTCTTCAAATGTACTAATCAGTTCACTTGCTTTTTCACTGTCGCTCAATTCCGGATATTTAAAGAAGTTCGTTGCTCCACTTGTGTAAATTTCTATATCCTCTTCCATTTGAATTGCCTCTGCCACAGCATCCAAGACACTGTTGACAATTTCACTGTGGATTCCTGCCTGAACTTTTAATCTGGCAATTGTAGAGAGATTAATTTCTTCAATTGTCAGTCCGTCCAGACTGCTGTTTAATAAAATATTCAATTTCAAAATCGTCTCATTATCCAAATTGTGTACAATCCGAAGAATTTTATTCTTAATCACATTCCCTTCCGCTACTACCACGACCAGGATCTGTTCTTCGCTGACCAAAGACAATTGAATAAATTTCAGCTTTGTCCTGCGGTACTGAGGAGTCGTAATCATTGTTGCATAATTTGTATTTGCTGCAAGAACTTTGGCTGCTTCTTTCAGAATAAGATCCATCTTATCCTGTTTTTGAATCATGATTTCTTTTATCTCAGTTACTTCTTTATCTTTTTCTTCCATCATCTGATCCACATATAAGCGATATCCCTTATCAGAGGGAATTCTTCCTGCGGAAGTATGAGGTTGTAAAATATAACCCAAATCTTCCAAATCTGACATTTCATTGCGGATCGTCGCGGAACTTAAATTCAAATCTGCATATTTGGAAATTGTTCTGGATCCCACAGGTTCTCCCGTTTCCAGATAAGTTTTAATAATTGCCTTTAAAATCTTCCATTTTCTCTCATCCAGCTGCACCTTGAATTCCTCCTTCCACTTTGATGGAAAACATCGTGGCTTTTTCTTTTGATGTTTTGCTCATCTTATTTTAGATGATTTCTCATCCAGGTTGTTAGCACTCGTCTTAGTGGAGTGCTAACATCCATGTACCTAACATATCACTACCCTATAATTTTGTCAATAGGATTTTTTAAATTTTTTTCTTTTTCTTTTATTCTGCCGATTTGCATACATTCACCCATCCGGATGCCTTTGAACACATTTCAAGCTCCAGGCATGTCAGTTCCACGGCACTGTTGCTGCTACCCGCTGCCGGGAATACCGTCTGAAATCTCTTTAAAGATTCATCCAGATAGACTTCCACACTTTTGGGAACAGCAAACGGGCACACCCCGCCTACCGCATGTCCGGTCAGCTGAATTACTTCATCAGCTGTCAGCATCTTTGCTTTCATTCCAAATGTCTTTTTAAATTTTGAATTGTCTATTTTCTGATCGCCGGCTGTCACAACTAAAATACAGCCCTCTTCCTTTTTAAAAGAAAGTGTCTTCGCAATTCTTGCAGGAATTACGCCTACCGCATGCGCAGCAAGCTCTACGGTAGCGCTGGACTCTTCAAATTCTTGTATCCTTTCTTCTACTCCATATGGTTTTAAATATTCTCTTACTTTTTCTACTGACATTTCTATCTCTCCTTCTTTTTTTCTGGTTTAAAACGGCTATTTTTTTGTCCGCTGTTTTTCTAATATTACTGTAAAAACTGAGCCAGCACATAATTGCTGACATCGATTCCAAAATCAGAAAGACGGTATCCCGATTTCTCCTGCTCTAGCAGTTCCTCTTTGATCAGTTTTTCTAAAACGGTTCCATATACACTTTCTAACGATACCCCAAACTGTTTAAAAAATTCTTCTGAGCAAACTCCCTTAATCATACGAAGTCCCAGAAATAAAAATTCTTCCATCTGTGCTCTAATATCCAGTTTTTCCTCTTCTTTTTTAAAATTTCCCTGCATATATGCTTGTAAATCTTCTGTATTTTTTGACCGTACGTTCTCTATACAGGCGGCTGCTCCCAATCCAAATCCTGCATAATCTTTTCTTTCCCAATAAGTCATATTATGACGGCATTCATATCCATCTTTTGCATAATTTGAAATTTCATACCGGAAATATCCGCTTTTTTTCAAAATACTTTTTGTATCATGGTACATTTGACGTTCTTCCTCTTCTGAAGGTAAAAGAAAACATTCTTTTCCTGCTTCCCGAAGTTTTAAATCCTTTGCGTAAAGGTTATAAAACGGCGTTCCCGGTTCTATCATCAGACTGTACGCAGAAATATGTTCTGGATTTAAAGCGACGACACACTCTAGTGTTTCCAAAAAACTTTGTGCCGTCTGCCCTGGCAGACCAGACATCAGATCAACATTGATATTTTGAAATCCACACTTTCTTGCTGCCTGATAACTTTCTAAAAACGTTTGATACGTATGAATTCGTCCAAGCAGTTTTAATTCTGTTTCTTTCGCCGACTGGAGTCCAAAACTGATCCGATTGATTCCCGAATCTTTATAGGAAGCCAGTTTTTCGCCATCGACA
Source organism: uncultured Lachnospiraceae bacterium (assembly GCA_944376425.1). Lineage (GTDB taxonomy): Bacteria > Bacillota > Clostridia > Lachnospirales > Lachnospiraceae > JAGZHZ01. The sequence continues at coordinate 12,145 of CALWCS010000156.1, forward strand.
GTTCCCGGATTGCATTCTATGGAAACTTCCGCTTCTTTTTCCACGTTAAATTCCTGTCTGATTGTCTCCAGCAGATACGCTGTCTGATCTGCCTCCACCAAAGACGGAGTGCCGCCTCCAAAAAAGACTGTCTTTACCTTCCATTTTTCCTTGTTTGGAAATCTTCTGATTTCCTCTGCCATTCTTTCTATATATCGTTTCTGTGTCTCTGTTTCTGCATAGAAAGAAAGGAAATCACAGTACCGGCATTTTTTTCTGCAAAACGGAATGTGCAAATAGATGCCCAAAGTCTTTTCCATGTTTTATCTCCTCCCTTCCTGCTGGTAGTGTCGAAACTACCATTCTTTTTTATTGTTTAAAGTTACGTTTTACCTTGATTTTTCGGAGGTTTGCAAATAAAAAGAGCATTGACCTCCCTTTTCTGGTATAATGTCAATCGCCAAACCA
>CALWCS010000157.1 GCA_944376425.1 uncultured Lachnospiraceae bacterium
GTTAGAGGTGGAAGTGCAGTAATGTATGGAGCTGACTAATACTAATAGGTCGAGGGCTTAACCAAGGTTAAGGTTAAGGAAGAGGATAGAGGAAAAGGAAGTCAAGGAAAGAAGGAAGAAGAGAAGATCTGTGTGTAGTTTTGAGGGTATATCAATGTACTTTCAAAAATGGCCCAGTGGCTCAGTTGGTTAGAGCGTCGCCCTGTCACGGCGAAGGTCGTCGGTTCGAGTCCGATCTGGGTCGTTACATTGGATACAATGTAGAAGAATTTGGGGTCTTAGCTCAGCTGGGAGAGCATCTGCCTTACAAGCAGAGGGTCACAGGTTCGAGCCCTGTAGGCCCCATTTTATGCCGATGTGGCTCAATTGGCAGAGCAGCTGATTTGTAATCAGCAGGTTATCGGTTCGAGTCCGATCATCGGCTTTGCATTAATTTCATAATGCTTTTATGGATGGTTTCCCGAGTGGCCAAAGGGGACAGACTGTAAATCTGCTGGCAACGCCTTCGGTGGTTCGAATCCACCACCATCCATTTTAAATAATATCGCGGGGTGGAGCAGTCTGGAAGCTCGTCGGGCTCATAACCCGAAGGTCGTAGGTTCAAATCCTGCCCCCGCAATTTTTATGCCATAAATAGGCCCAGATAGCTCAGTTGGTAGAGCAGAGGACTGAAAATCCTCGTGTCACTGGTTCGATTCCGGTTCTGGGCATTATGGGGTATTAGCTCAGTCGGTAGAGCACTTGACTTTTAATCAAGTTGTCCGGGGTTCGAATCCCCGATGCCTCATGAATCCATTGAAATGAGTACAAAGTTTTGTACTCATTTTTTTTGTGTTAAAAAAAGTTTTGTTCCTATTTGAACATACGGCTGCCAAGAATTGATTTTTCTTTGTACAGAAAATTTTTTCTTCTAATACAACAAAATCTAGAAAAAATGGAAACAAAAGGGAACTATTTTGAAGAAAAATAAAATTTAGAAATGAAAAAATATAGAAAAAATATTTTGAAAATTTGGAATTAATTCCATAAAATAACAAAAAATGAAATAAAAATACATAAATAATACAAAAAATAAAAGAAAAATAATTGTAAAAGAGACAATAGAATGGTAAAATGAGAAAGCAGTATAAGTGACAAATAGTTTCTATTCATCCGGAAATGTTCATTATACTGTTTTTTAAGTTAATTATAATAATTGAGAGAGGAGGTACCCATTTTACATGGAAAGAAAGATTAAAAATTTTCTTGCATTATTTTTATGTTTTGCATTGTTAGCCGGCAATCGTGCAGTAATATCGCTTGCGGAACAATTACAGACAGAAGGAACTGTTTCACAGTCAGAAGTTCCGACAGAATCTGATTTAGAAAGTGAAACAGTTCCGGAATCTACGGCAGAAACAGAAATGAATCCAGAATCGGAACCGGCAAGTGAACCTCAAACATCTTTAGAATCAGAATCAATGTCAGAAACAGAAACAATTCCGGAATCAGAAATATCCACTGAGACAGAAAAAATGTCGGAATCAGAAACAGAAAGTGAGAGCGAAGCACAGACGGAATCCGAAAAACAGACAGAGATGATATCACAGACAGAACGACAAAGCGAACAGAAGTCACAAACTGAGACAGAAAAAAAGGAAGAGGCACAGATAACAGCATCCGGCACACAGACTCTTTATGAAGAAATAAATGATAATGGAGAACTGAGAACATTTGTAAAGTATGAGATTTCTGTTATCAATAATGGAAAAGGTACAAAAGATAATTTTTCAGTAAACGGAACATTTTCAAAATATCTTACTTATATCTGGAAATCAGACGAGACAGCACAGGCAGTTATGGAAGGTTCGGATGGATCAGGATGGAACGTAAGATGGGAAAACCAAAATATTTTACCGTCCGATACGAAACAATATGTAGTATATGCAGAAGTAGAAAATAATATTACTGATCTGTCTGCGATCTCAAGCATCTGGAAAATAGATGGAAAAGAAATCGCAGTAGAGTGGATGAATCAAGAAATATTATTGAATAACAAAAATAAAACACAATTTTCTTACAGCGATGGTGAAATTACAGTCCATGCCTTTGCAGATTCTTTGGCGGGATTTCCAAGAAATACAGAATTGAAAGTAGTGCCTATACCAGAAGGAAGCGAAGCATACGAAGCGGCAGCATCAGCAGCAGATGAGCAGCTTGGAAGTATGGAAGGAATGGAATCTGCCTATATCATGTATGATATTTATTTTGAAGTAAATGGTGAAAGGATCGAACCTCAATCTGGAACGGTCAATATTTCTATGAGCTTTTCGACCCCCGTTTTTGAAGAACTGGAAGGAGAAAGCATAGAATACTCTATGGTTCATATTTCAGATGAAAAAGTGGCAGAGGATGTAACGGATCATATCGGAATGACAGAGGACGGCGCAGTGACTTCTGTAGGATTTAGTGCAGAGAGTTTTTCGCCATTTGGACTTCGAGCAGTCATGCGCAGTAATCCAACTGAAACAAGTACAGATTTAGAGAATTTTGGATTGAATGTAGAAATTATAACAAGTGGAGGAACTGGAGAGGAAGGAGACCCTGTTTCCAACAACAGTTGGATCACTATGAATATGACGTTTGAAGAAAACTCTCAGTATCAGTTTCCGGTAGGACAAGAGATCGTTTATCAGATGCCTGATGAAGTGAAAACATATATCACATTCATTGAAGTAGAGGAAGGCATAATTGAATACGAAAATCCGAATACTGGCGAGAACGAACAGTGGGGAACGTATACAATTGATAATCAGGGAAAGGTAACCATCGTATTTAACGAAAAAGTAGATGAAGTCTATAACGGTTCTGTAGACTTACATTTTACAGCACGATTTAATAAAACCCAGATTGGTTCTACAGAAGAAATCGAATTTAGTTTGCCAGGTTCAGGAAATAAAGTGATTTATTTTAAACCAGGTTCACCGCTGACAGTTCGAAAAGAGGCATCACAGTATGACAAAGATACAGAAACATTTACCTTTACCATTTCGATAGAGGCAGATGCAGACGCAGATGCTACGAATGTGGTAATAAATGATACGATGGGAAGCAGTCTGGAGCTGGTCTCGGGTTCAATTAAAATAGACGGAAAAACACCGGACAATTTTACAGAAAACAGTAAGTTGGACGGTTTCTCCATGGTGATAGGAACGGTAGAGAAAGGAACAGTATGTACCATTACGTATCAGGCAAAGATTAAAGAAGATGTTATCAATTCTACAAATGGTGTTATTCCAGGATTGGACAACAGCGTAAAGATTAAAACAGATGGATTTGACGAATTTACAATTTATGGACCTGCTTCTTACAGTCATATCTGGGTTCGGAAACAGGCATCAGAAATAGGAGAGGATGGAAGAATCTGGTGGACATTATATGCCAATCCAGCGGCAGATCAGGATATGTCAGGGGTAGTCGTTTCTGATACCCTTAGGACATACGGTATTTATTATGACACGACAGTACCGATTTCGGTGACATCTGATTCGGGAGGTACAGAGTTTGAACTGAAATGGAGTGACGTAGAAGTAAGTGCAGACGGGAGATCATGGACTTATACAATGCCTCAAGATGCAGGAAAACACAGTTATGTTTTTCGGTATGCAACTACAGTAGAAAGTTCTACGATTCAGAAAACGTATCGAAATGACGGTACCGTAAACGGAGTGACAAGCAGTGCGAGCGTTACAGTGGAACCGGGACAGGCGCAGACAGAATATGTGGGCGTGGGAAAAAAGGCTGAAAACGTTGAAACCGCAGAGAATGGGGTAAAGTATGTAAAATGGAGTACAACGCTTACGATACCTGCCAGCGGGGCTACAGGTGTGATCTATCAGGATACTCTTTATGGAACACAGCAGTTTGAAACTTTGATTCTGAGTCAGGAAAGCGGTTATGATAAAGTGACAATCACAGGATACGACCCAAAAAAAATCACACTGACGCAGACAAACACTACATTTACTCTAGATTTTGGAGATGTGGAGGGAACCGGACAAGAATTTGAGATAGGAATTTCTTATTATTCTAAAGTTACTTCCAATGGGACAATCAGCAATATCGGAAGCATCACCTCAAATGGAAAGATGACTTCGTCTTCAGACAGCCAGAATGTTCAGGATACAAATTTTACAAAGCGCGGATATTATGACAGCAGCAATAAGGAGATTGTATGGACGGTTATTCTGAATGACGGAAGCTTTGATTTAGGACTGAACGAGATTACGGTAACAGATACGTATTCAGAAGGACAAAACTATGTAGAAGGTTCGGCAATTTTATACATGGGAAATTCCAGTTTACAGATTACTCCTCAGCTGTCAGGAAATACACTGACTTTTTCACTGGGAAGACTGCCTGGAAAAGAAGTAATTTATCTGGAATATAAAACAGAATTGACAAATATGGATGTTGTCTATGACAGCACTCAATACACAAATGAGGCATCGATTAACAGTGGTACACAGCAGATCGGAACGACAAGCGCCGTTGTAGAAGTACCAAGTAATGTTTTGGATAAAACACAAGTTTTAAACCCGACGTCAGAAAATGGATATCTGGCTTCGTATCAGGTGATTGTCAATGAGTCAGGAATGACATTTCATGAGGATTCTAAGGAATTTAAAATTTACGATACGGTACAGCAAAACATGGAAATTCAGTTTGAAACGATCGTATTAGAGCAAGGAAGCGGAAATGGTCAATTTACAGTAATGAATGATGGATATACGAAAGTATTAAATGAAAATACGTTGACGATTACAATTCCGGATGGAGACGGTCATGCTTATCGTTTGAGCTATGATGTAAAAATCAATAAGACAACAGATGATCCGATTGAAGAAGTAGATTATTCCAATACGGTAAAATTTGAAGTAAACGGTGTGACTTATACGGATACAGTAGAAGATGTTGTAGAAATTTCACAAGATTCTCATGGAGGAATTGAAGGAAGTAAAATCTATATTCAGATTTTTAAGTATGACGGCTCAGACGGAACACCGCTAAAGGGAGTAAAATTTGAATTATATGAAGGCGATCCTTTAGAAGGAGGAGTCAAGATCCAAGAGGGTGTAACAGATGAACAGGGGAAATTGTACTTTGGACAGAATCCAAATGAGACATCTGCATTAGAAGTACAGTTAAAGGAAGGAATCGAATATTATCTGGTAGAAGCGCAAGCTTTGGAAGGGTATGTAGAAGAAGAAAATAATGTAAAAAAGATTTTCCAGATGGATCTGGGAGAAGAAGGAAAAATAGAAGGAATAGAAGAACTGTCAAACGGGGATTCTGTGTATATTTTTAACACCCCATCTACATCAAAAACAGTCACAAAAGTATGGGAAGATCAAAATGATCAAGATGGTATCCGTCCAGACAGTATCCAGGTTCAGCTTTATAAGACAGTAGATTCTAAGACAGAGCCGGTAGGTATTCCAATTACCTTACAGCCGGATTCAGCAGGAGTATGGTCAAGCTATACATGGCAGAATCTTCCTTTATTTGAACAAGAAAAACAGATTATATATTCTGTCAAAGAAGTAAAAGTGCCTGAAGGATATACAGAAAAGGATACGACAGATCAGAATGGAAATTTTGTGATCACGAATACCCACAAGCCTAATACAGCAGAGAAAATAGTTACGAAAATATGGGAGGATCAGAATAATCAAGACGGAAAACGTCCGGACAGTATTGAGGTACAGCTTTTGGCTAATGGGACAAAATACGGAGAAGCCGTGACCCTAAACAGTCAGAATGGATGGACGTATCGATGGACGAAGCTTCCGGAAAACGATGGCGGTCATGCTATTGTATATACTGTACAGGAAGTAAATAAAATTGATGGTTATACGACACAGTATTCCAAGGATACGTTTACGATCACAAATACACATATTCCAGAGACGACGAAACTGAGTGTAGAAAAAGAATGGAATGATAATCAAAATGAAGACGGCAACCGTCCAGATCAGATTGTGATTGAACTGTATAAGACAGTAGGATCCGGGGAAGCACAAAAAATAGAGGAAGTGACACTGACACAAAGTGCAGGAGTGTGGACGACAAAGACATGGGAAAACCTTCCGGTATATGAAAAAGGACAGAAGATTACTTACACAGTAAAAGAACAGACTGTTTTAAATTATACGGCAGAGTATGACTATGACACAACACCGGGAAAAGTAATGATTACCAACACATATCACAGACCGGAAACGGATATCACTGTCGAAAAAAAATGGGATGACGATGAAAATAGAGATGGTTATAGACCTCTGGAAGTAAAAGTGACTTTATATGAGCAAGATCAAGTAACGCCAGCTATTTATACAGATGGAACCAGGGCAGAAACGATTACCTTATCAGAACAGCAAGGATGGACCTATACATGGAAGAACTTGTTAAAGACAAGAAATGGTCAGGAAATCAGCTATACTGCAAAAGAAGAAGTCGTCTATACACCTCAAAAAGAATATACAGAGACGCAGTCAAAAGAGGGAAATCTCATTACAATCACAAATAGTCTGGAACCTGAAGGGATCGATATCACAATACAAAAAGAATGGGATGACAATCAAAATGAGGACAAAAACCGCCCTGAAAACATTACGGTACGTTTATATCAGACAATAGACGGAAAAAAATCAGAAGTCAGCAGTAAAAGCCCTGTGATTATTTCGGAAGACTACTTAGAAAACTGGAGCTATACATGGGAAGATCTTCCAAGAAAATCGGACGGATTAGATATTGTATATTCTGTAGAAGAGGAAGAAGTCGATGATTACACAGCAGAATATAAAAATAATGAGATATCCGCAGCAAGCGGTACCATTACTGTGACAAATCATTATACGAGACCTCTGACAGAAAGATCTGTAGAAAAAATCTGGAATGATCATGAGAATCAGGATGGAACAAGACCAGAAATGATTGAAGTGGCATTGTATAGAGGAACGTCAGAAGACAAAATTCAAGTTGGGGAAACGTTGACTTTAAGTGAGGACAATGGATGGCAAGGAAAGTGGAAAGATCTTCCGGCAAAAGAAAACGGAGAGGAGATCGTTTATTTTGTTGAAGAAACGAGTACGCTTGCAGAAGGATATTCTGTTTCCTATAGATCCGATGAAAAAGATCCTACGAAATTGATTGTGACAAATAGTAAAGGAATCGAACTGACGGATATTACTGCACAGAAAATCTGGAATGATGAGGAAAACCAGGATGGGAAGCGTCCTTCTTCTGTGACTTTGCAACTATACGCTCAAAAATATGATGCACAGGGAGAATTGTCTCAGCCAGTTCCTCAGGGAAATCCGGTGATACTGAAAGGGACAGGAGAAACCTGGAGTTATACGTGGTATCAGTTAGAAAAAAATGCAAATGGAAAAGAAATTATTTATACAGTAAAAGAAGTGGATATTCCAGACGGATATGAAGTATCTTACAGTGAGGATCAGCTGACTGTGACGAACTCTTATATACCGCAGGAAACAGATATTTCTGTAAAAAAGATATGGGATGATGCCGAAAACCAAGATGGAAAACGTCCGGCAGAAATTACGGTTACTTTAAAAGCAGACGGAGTACCAGTCGAAACAATGACGGATGCTGAAAGTGTTACTTCTATTGTATTAAATGAAAGCAATCAATGGAGCTATGTTTGGAGAAATCTTCCTGTATATCAAGATGGAAATAAGATTGCATATACACTGGAGGAAGGAACAGAGGCAAAAGAGAAGGGATATCAGACTCCTACGATTGAGACAATCTATGAAGGAGAGATCATCAAAGGATTTACTGTGACGAATACCATCATTCCGGAAGTCACTGAGAAAACTGTTCAGAAAATTTGGAAAGATGAGGAAAATCGTGATGGTTTGCGACCGGCTTCAATATGGATTCAATTGTATGCAAACGGCGAGGCAGAAGGTGAAAAAGTTGAATTAAATACAGAAAATGACTGGAGCTATACATGGGATGATCTGGATCAGTATCAGGATGGCACTTTAATTACGTATACGGTAGATGAAGTGGATGAGAATGGAAATTCTTATGTACCTTCCGGATATATAAAAGAAGTGGATGGATTTACCATTACAAATACCCATGAAAGAGTTGAAAAGTCGATCAAAGTTAATAAAGTATGGGATGACGGCAGCGATCAGGACGGTATTCGTCCAAAAGAAGTTCGAGTGAATCTGTATGGAGATGGAACATTGCTAGAGACTGTTTCTCTGAACCAAGAAAATAGTTGGACTTATCAATGGGATGAACTTCCTGTGAATGATCAGGGAAAAACTATAAATTATACATTGACAGAAGAAACGGTTGACCAGTACAAAACAAAGATTAGTGATCTGACATATGATGAAGAGAAAAATGTGTTTGTATTTACTGTCACAAATATCCATACTCCAGATGTCACATCGAAAAGTGTCTCAAAAGTATGGAATGACAATAACAATCAGGATGGGATCCGGACAGATGAGATACGGGTTCAACTGCTTGCAGACGGCATTGCTTACAGAAAAGAGATCATTTTAAATGAGGAAAATAACTGGACTTATACCTGGGATCAGCTTCCAGTGAATAAAAATGAGGGAACTGGAAGTGAAAAAATTGTCTATACGATCCGGGAAATTGGAGAAATAGAAGGATATACGACATCGTATGAAGAACTTTCTAATGAGGCTGGCTTTGTGATTATCAATACACATGAGACAGAAAAAATCAGTAAGACATTGGTAAAACTGTGGGATGATAATAAAGATTGTGAACGTCCGCAAAATGTTTCTTTCCAGTTGTATGCAAACAAAAAAGATGAAGAAGGAAACACACAGAGAGTTCCGGTAGGAGATGGCGTGACTTTTACAGGAGAAGGAAATATTTGGACTTATACCTGGACAGATCTGGACAAGATGGCAAATGGAGAAGAAATTATCTATGAAATAGAGGAAGTGAATATCCCAGATGGATATCATGCAATTATTTCAGAAAATTCCTACATTTTTATCGCCAATAATGTGAAGACACGAGTCGTTATTTCTAAACAGGATATTACAGGAAGTCAGGAAATTCCAGGAGCTGTACTTCAGATTCTGGATCAGGAGAACAATATCGTAGAAGAATGGACAAGCCAGACAACGCCATATGAAATAACAGGCGTCTTAAAGCCGGGAGAAACATATACGTTAGCAGAAAAAAAGGCGCCAGACGGATATACGGTTGCAGAACCAGTAAACTTTACAGTAAGCGATGACGGTTCTGTAGACTATGTGACGATGAAAGATTCGCCGATCGAAGTGACCGTAAGTAAAAAAGATATTACAACGGGAAAAGAACTTCCTGGAGCAACTTTACAGATTTTGAAACAGAATGGTGAAAACTGGATGGTTGCAGAGACAATTTACGGGGAGACATTAGAATGGGTGTCACAAGAAAGTCCGAAAGTGATAAAAGGACTTGCAGCGGGAGAATATATTCTGCGGGAGATGAAAGCACCGGACGGATATCTTACAGCAGAGGACGTTTCCTTTACAGTCACAGACGACATGACAGTGGAAAATAAAGTAGAGATGATAGATCAGAGATATAATGGGACAGTGGAAGTAACAAAAAAAGTATATTATCTTGGAAATCAAATTATAGAAGGAGATCCATTTATTTTCTACTGCGCTTTGTTTACAGATCCAGAGCTGACGAAGATGTATATTCCGGAAGGAGAAACAACAAGTGTACGTGAATTGAAGATGGAAGATGTACAAGAAGCTACGGTTATTTATGAGCAACTGCCATATGGCACTTATTATGTAGCTGAGACAGATAAAGAGGGAAATCCAGCCCAGACAATGGAGTATACACTCTCTGATGGAACCAATATTATTGTAAATGTATCTGTTATTGGAGGAATGGTACAGATTACAAAAGAAAATCCAAATGCAGAGACAGAAATTCATAATGAATTTGAAATGCCTCCGGGAGAATTTGGATATCTGGATAAGGGAAAAGTGACTGTTACAAAACGGGTGACATCGGAAGGAAAGCCATATAAAGTGACAGAAACATTTTACTGTGCATTGTTTTTAGATGAAGAATTGGAAATCCGTGCAACGGATGTAGCAGAATTAGTCATTGACAACAATACAACAGCAGAAGTGACATTTGAAAAGCTGCCAGAAGGAGAATATTATCTTGCAGAGACAGATGAAGACGGAAATCCGATTGATTTAGAAGACGAGACTTTTCCATACACAATTGTAAAAACGCAAGGACCGATCTTGGTGAAAAAAGATGCGGCAATGTATGTGGAAATTGAGAATCAGATCAAAACAGAAGAACCGGAGACAGAAGAGACAGAACCGGAAACAGAAGAAACAGAGACAGAGGAGACAGAACCGGAAACAGAAGAACCGGAGACAGAGGAGACAGAACCGGAAACAGAAGAAACAGAGACCGAAGGGTCAACAGAACCGGGGCAAATAGAACCAGGTCAATCCAATCCTGGATCAGGGCAGGAAAACTCTCCGGGGCAAAATGTAAAAACGGGAGATGAGACGAACTATATGGGATATCTTCTGCTTCTTGCAGGATCAGCAACAGTGGCTGGAGGAATGATCGTGATAGGAAAACGCAGAAAAAAGAAAGAAAACAGATCGTAACATCAGTTTTATAAAAGGATCGGAAAACAAAAAAATTATCTGCTTTTTTGCACATATTTTCATAGGAGGGGGAAATACAATGTAAAGAAGAAAAAAACGGGCATAGATTATGAAGATTTTATCGTGGATTTCAGAGATGATGATTCCGTTTCTTATCTTTTATATTGTAGGATATGGAGTAATTACAAAAGTTTCTGTCTATGATGAGTTTACAGAAGGGGCAAAAAAAGGACTTTCTACAGTGGTAAAAATTATGCCCACAATGATTGGTCTGATGGTAGGGGTAGGAATTCTGCGTGCCTCAGGATTTTTAGATCTTCTGGCGCAATGGATCGGCATGGTGACTGAAAAAATAGGAATTTCTGCTCAGCTAGTTCCTGTGGTCCTGGTGAGAATGTTTTCTAACAGTGCAGCCACAGGACTGCTGTTAGACTTATTTCAAAACAGCGGCGTAGATTCGACAGCCGGACGTGCTGCGGCAATTATGATGAGCAGTACAGAGACTATTTTTTACACAATGAGTATTTATTTTGTGACAGCAAAGGTGACAAAGACGAGATATACATTAAAAGGTGCTCTTCTTGCCACCCTTGCAGGAATGATCAGCAGTGTGTTTCTTGCAGGTATGATGGCGTAGTCCTGTCAAAGAAAACGGTAACACGTCGTTTGACAATTGAGATCAGATGGTCGTCTTTTAATTTTTTAATCTCTCTCATCATCGCACTTCGATCAACAGAAAGATAATCGGCAAGAGTACTCAGCGAAAAAGGAAGCTGAAAGGTATTAGAATGGGAATGAAAAGAAGCCAGAGAAAAATAGCAGATCAATTTTTCTCTGGTTGTTCTTTGGCTTAAAACTTCCAGGCGTTCACTTAGATGAACAGCCTTTTGAGAAATCAAATGAAGGGCATTATGAACGAATGTACTGTGCCAAGGACATGCCTTAGAACAGCGTTTGATCAGACATTGATAATCAATATACTGAACGAAACAAGGTCTGACGCTGACAACTTGAACCAGAGAAATCGAATTAGGAATCACAGAGAGCATTTCGCCGAAAATATCTCCTGGTTCCAAGTGTTCTAATATTGTCTGACGTCCGTCATAATGGGTTCGTATAATCATGATTTCTCCTTCAAGAAGAATACCGATTTTTGAATTTTCAGTACCATATGTGGAGATGATTTCATTTGACGGATAATGTTTTTGATGACTGTGAAAACAGATCATCATTTTTTTAAATTGTTCTTCTGTTATATCTTGAAAAATGCCAGTAGACAAATACATCGTGAGCCTCCTAAAAATTTTATAAAAATGTTGTATATGCAACAGATTTTTTTCAATAGAATGAATATAATGGAAACAAACAGTAAAACTATAAAATATATGCTGATGGTGGGATTCAAAAATCTTTTTCCCATAATATTACGGATTGTTCTGACAATCCCAAAAGCATTCGAAATATATGGAATTTGATTCAAATAAAATGCTGGGCAAACAGCCGAAACAGCTGTAAGAATCTGGATACCATTTATTTTATTATAAAACAAAGAAAGGCTAAGGTGAAGTAATTATGAAAAAATATGTTTGTGTACCATGTGGATACGTTTATGATCCGGAAGTAGGAGATCCAGACAGCGGTATCGCTCCGGGAACAGCATTTGAAGATTTACCGGATGATTGGGTATGTCCGATCTGCGGAGTAGGCAAAGACGAATTTGAACCGGAAGAATAAAAGAAGGGGGAAAGCGGGATGAGTATCGTTTTAGAGAAAGATCTGCTGACCGGTAATGAACTGATCGATTCTGAGCATCAGGAGCTGATCAACAGGATTAATAAGTTGATAGAAAGCTGTGAGAGTGGAAAAGAAAAAACAACAGCAGTAAAAACACTCGACTTTTTGATGGACTATACAGAATTTCATTTCAGAGATGAAGAAAAACTCCAAGAGGAGTCTGGATATCCGGAGATAGAAAATCATAAATTGCAGCATGCCGCATTTGAACAGGCAGTAAAAGAACTGAAAGAAATGCTGGAAGAAGAAGAAGGACCGACGGATGCTTTTGTTGCCGCGGTCAATAAAAATATCACGGAATGGTTCTTAAATCATATTCAGGTATGGGATAAGAAAGTTGCAGATCATGTAAAGGGTTGAAAAATATGAAAACGCTGAAGTTAAGAGATGATTTTTACTGGACCGGAATTGTAGATGACGATTTAAGAGTATTTGATATCATCATGTATACGGAATTCGGGACAACCTATAATTCCTATGTGATGAAAGCAGGCGATAAAACCGTTTTATTTGAGACAGCAAAAGAAAAATTTTTTGACGATTATCTGGAAAAACTAAGTGAAATTACAGATATCAGAAAAATTGATTATCTTGTTGTAGATCATACAGAACCAGACCATGCAGGAAGCGTAGAGCGATTGCTGGATCTGAATCCTCAGCTGAAAATTATTGCGACAAGCTGCGCAATCGGATTTTTAAAAGAGATTGTCAATCGGGATTTCTGTGCGATTGCAGTAAAAGATAATCAGGAAATGAAAATTGGAAATAAAACGCTGCGTTTTCTGATTGTGCCGAATCTGCACTGGCCTGATACGATGTATACGTATATCGAAGAAGATCAGATTTTGGTAACTTGTGATTCATTTGGATCTCATTACGGTTTCCATGATGTTCTTGTTAGCAAAGTGACAGATCAGGAAGGCTACATGAGAGCTACCAAATATTATTTTGACTGTATTATCGGACCATTTAAGCCATTTATGCTAAAAGCACTGGCAAGAGTCCGCCAACTCGATATTTCGATGATCTGTCCGGGACATGGACCGGTTCTGGATGATAAAATCGATTTTATCATGAACACGTATGAACAATGGTGTACTGTGATAAATCCAAACAAGAAGAAAACGGTTGTAATTCCGTACGTCAGTGCTTACGGATATACGAAACAGCTTGCAGAAAAAATTGCGGAAGGAATCAAAGACAGCGGAGATATTGAAGTTCACAGCTATGATATGGTTACGGCAGATCAGGCAAAAGTGCTGGAAGATCTGGGATTTGCAGACGGAATTTTATTTGGAACACCTACGATTGTAGGAGAAGCATTAAAACCGATCTGGGATTTAACAACGTCTGTTTTTGCCGGAACACATGGCGGAAAACTTGCCAGTGCATTTGGAAGTTATGGATGGAGCGGAGAAGGCGTTCCGCATATTATGGAACGATTAAGACAGCTGAAGATGAAAACGATCGACGATGGATTTCGGGTACGTTTTAAACCAAGTCAAAATGATCTGATCGACGCATACGACTATGGTTATCAGTTTGGATGTACTCTCCAAAATAAAGAAAATCCAAAGAAATCCGGCTCTGGAAGAAGAAAACTGGTAAAATGTCTCGTATGCGGAGAAATTTTCGACGCTTCTTTGGAAGTATGTCCGGTCTGCGGAGTAGGAAAAGAAAATTTTGTTCCAGTAGAAGAGGAAGAGACAGGATATCGAAACGATTCGAAAAACTTCTACGTAATTCTTGGAAACGGAGCAGCAGGATTTCAGGCGGCAAAGGCAATCAGGGAAAGAGACAAGACAGGCTCTGTTGTCATCATTTCAAATGAACCGTATCCGACTTATAATCGTCCGATGCTGACAAAATCGATGGTTGCCGGATTAAGCGCAGAACAAATTGCAGTGGAAGACACATCATGGTATGAAGAAAATCAGATTTACCAGCTGCTTGGAAAAGAAGTAACACAGATTGATACGAAAGAAAAAGAAGTCAAATTTGCAGAAGGAGAAGGAATCAAATATACAAAATTAATCTATGCTCTAGGATCAGAATGCTTTATTCCGCCGATTGCTGGAAAAGAAAAACCGGAAGTGATTGCCGTCAGAAGACTTTCTGATGTACAGAAAATCGAAAAGATGCTTCCGAAAGTCAAAAACGCAGTTGTAATCGGTGGTGGCGTCTTAGGTCTTGAAGCAGCATGGGAGCTGAAAAAAGCACAATGTAATGTGACCGTTTTAGAAGTAGGAGCAAAACTGATGGGACGCCAGCTGGACGATACGGCGAGTGATATGCTTAAGGCAATCAGCGCAGCAAATGGTATTGTAATTCAGACAGGTGTTCAAGTAGCATCGATTGAAGGAGACGATCATGTAACAGGAGTTAAGTTAGGAAACGGAGAGACCATTTTAGCAGATCTTGTCATTGTTTCAGCCGGCGTACGCGCCAATACAACGATTGCAAAAAAAGCAGGAATTGAAGTAGACCGTGCTGTGGTCGTAAATGAAAAGATGGAAACGAATATTCCTGACATCTATGCATGTGGAGACTGTGCACAATATGAAGGCGTCAACTATGCCATCTGGCCTCAGGCTTTGGAACAGGGAAAAACGGCAGGTGCAAATGCAGCAGGAGATGTAGCACAGTATCAGCAAGTTCCGGGAGCATTGACATTCCATGGCATGAATACGGCGCTCTTTGCCAGCGGAGATAATGGAAAGAGAGAAGACGTCATTTATAAAACTGTAGAGATGAAAGATCCGAGTAAAAAACAGTATGAGAAGCTGTATTTTTTCAACAACCGTCTGTGCGGTGTGATATTAATTGGAGATCTCTCAAAAATGGCAGAACTTTCGAATGCTCTGGAAAAGAAAGCATCGTTTCAGGAAGTAGTTCGTTAAAAAATCATGGACAATGGTAGTTAAGGATCCTCTGTCAGAACAGATGAAATCATCTGCTTTGACGGAGGACTTTTTGTTTTTGTACTATTTTGAAATTTTTGTGCTATTTTCTTTCTATCTTTCTATTTTTTCTATCTTGCAGTTTATGGGTAATTAGTATTTTCGTTTTGATGACAGCTTCCAAGTTTCGGTCCGAATGCAGACACGTTGGTTTTCTGATTTTGCAGCGCCATCTATCTACGACTGTTTTGTCAAATTCGCCTAGCAAGCAGGCTCAGGGACAAAACAGTCGTAATTAGGCTTGCAAAATGGCGAAAACTTGCCGAATTGTCTGCATTCGGACCGAAACTTGGGCTGTCTTTTTTTGCTCTGCCCAGCTTGACATCATATGACGGATTTACCTATATCTGATAAGACAATTATCCAGAATAGAGAGTGGAAAAAGTATTTAATATGCATAGGATTATAAACATTATTTTTATTTATAAAAATGGCAGAGTATTGATACAAAAACGATTAAGTATGAAATTTGTTCCGTCTTTTTATCAAGAGGAATCAGAGAATAGATGAAACAATAGAGAGAAAAAATAATAGAATTGAAGTGAAAAATTAAAATCGTTAAAAAGGAGAGGATGTGATATACTTTAAAATAAGAATATAAAAAGTAAAGCAAGAAAAAAATGGAAATCATTCCATAAATCTGTCAAGAGCTGAGAAAGATAAGAAAGTGGAACAACGCCGATTTATTTCTGATCAAAGTGAAGGAACTGCCTTAAAAATCAATCGTATTCTATTTTGCAGGATGGACGGCAGACGACAAACACGTTCGTTGTTTACGATAAAAATAGAAATAGCCGTAAACGCCACTGTGAGATTCTTCATAGAATTGGGATGCCAGAAGGTAACGAGAGAAAAGAGATCGATTAAGAGAAGGAAGGGAGAAGATGTTACGCATAGCAATCTGTGATGATCATAAAAAGACAATGGAATATGTAAAAAATACAATATATCATATTTTAAGAAAACGGGATCAGGAAACAGAAATTGATACTTATATAGGAGGGGCGTCCTTATGGGAGGCAATGAATGGCAATCAACATTATGATATCCTGTTTTTGGATTTATATATGCCTGACATGTCCGGATTAGATCTGGGAAATAAAATGTGTCGGATGAACCCTGAAACATTGATTATCATTCTTTCGAATCGGGAGGAATATGTATTTGAAACATTTAAAATGAAACCGTTTCGTTTTATCAGAAAACAGAAATTTCAGGAAGAAATTGAAGAAGTACTGCTAGAAGCCATAGAAGAAATTGGCGATCAAAATCAGCCATTATGGATACAATCTGGAACGGTCAATTATTGTCTGTATATTAAGAAGATTCTATGGATAGAGAGCCACGATAAACAAATCGAGATTGTATATCCTCATGAAAAAACAGTGTTTCGATATAAAATATCGGATATGGAACGAGAACTGGAAGATAAGGGATTTGTAAAAATACACAGAAGTATTCTCGTTAATGTGCGGCATATTCAGAGCATTCATAGAAATGAAATTTTAATGGACAACGGTCAGATATTTTTGATTGCCAGAAAACAATTAGAAAAAGTCAGAACTCAGATGCAGGACTATATTAAATGGGATATGACTCTTTAACTTTAAAATATCATAAAATTCCACTCACGTCAAAACAATAGTATTTCACGCCAAAATGCACATTTGTTCACAAAAATGGGATATAATCCAGATATACATAAGCATGCGGATGTAGAAAAAAATAAATTGCAAAAGACAGGGAGGGTTTTATATGAAGAAACGAGCAGCAATCGTGATGGCTTTGTGCATGGGAATTTCCGGTATTCCTGCTGTGAAAGCTGCTGAAACACAAGGACAAAGTTACACGACGATATCATTTGAAGAGGAAGGATTTATCCGTGTGCTGAATCCAAATGGCGGGGCAACTCTGAGTTATTCGCCAGAGAGCGGAATGAGTCTGCTGGAAGTAGAAGAAGACGGATATACGTATGCATTTAAAGATCTGAATCGGAACGGTACGCTGGATCCTTATGAAGATTGGAGAATGACGCCACAGGAACGTGCCCGTGATCTGACGGATGACTTGCCTGTGGAAGTAATGGCAGGGCTGATGATTGAGAGTTTTCAGGTCAGAACAGGAGAAGGCGGAGAAGTTTCTGATGAAGTAAAGGAAATGCTTTTAGAGGAAGGAATCCGTACTTTTTTGATTCGAAACTCGGGAACACTTCAAGATAGAGTGACTTGGTTTAACAATGTTCAGGCATTAGCTGAGGCCAATGATCCCTATGGAATACCGGTTACGCTGTCGACGGATCCGAAAAACGGCAGTGCCGGTTCAGCAGAGGAAGCAGCAGCAAGCGACACAGCAACTTCCGGATGGCCTTCCTCTTTAGGACTGGCTGCTACATTTGATCCAGATCAGGCTTTTTTGATGGGACAAATCATCTCAAAGGAATATCGGGCTTTGGGAATCGGAATTGCTTTGTCCCCGCAGATTGATCTGGCTACAGAACCAAGATGGAACAGGGTTTCGGGTACTTTTGGAGAAGATATCGACCTAGTGGGAGACTTTTCAGAAGCAATGGTTTCCGGTATGCAGTCAAGCTGGGAAGGGATCGGAATTGAGGCAGAGGATCTTGGCTGGGGCAAGGATTCTGTCGTAGCGATGGTGAAACATTTTCCGGGAGACGGATCAGCGGAAGCAGGGCGTGAATCTCATAACAATTACGGAAAATATAATGTTTATCCAGGAGGAAACTTGGAAGAACATTTAGCCGTTTTTGAGAGAGTTTTTAACCTGAGTACAAAGACTCAGACAGCTGCGGCAGTGATGCCATCCTATTCGATTGCATACGATGAGTTTGGACCGATCGGAGAGGCAGTAGGATCGGGATTCAGTTCTTATAAACTGCAGGATCTTCTCAGAGAGCAGCTGGGATTTGACGGGCTGATCTGCAGTGACTGGGAAATTACAGAAAATAAACAATGGGGTCTGGAAAGCCAGGGATATGAGGAACGATATGTGACTGCGCTTAAGAACGGACTGAATCAGTTTGGCGGACTGTACTTTAAATATGGAGTGGAGAATGCTTATAGGACGGGCAGCATGATGCTGAATCAGGAAGAAAATGAGTATCCCAGCTTTCATTTTAATGCAGGTCAGACGGCAGAGGGAGTAGACGGAGAAACAATTATGGAAGAGCTGTTTGATGAGAGCACTTATCTGATACTCGAAAATCATTTCCGTCTGGGATTGTTTGAAGATCCATATCTAAGCTGGGAAGAAAGCAATGAGACACTGAACAGTCTTGAGTATGCCGAGGCAGGATTCGAGGCACAAAAGGCGTCGATTGTAATGCTGAAAAATAAGAATCAGCTGATTGCGAAGGCAAAAGAAGAAAAGAAGACGGTCTACATTCCAATGGAAATCAATACCGGATCAGTAACAGAAGCAGTAGGAAACGATACGCTTGCAGCTCATGCTAGAGGAGACTGGAGCCAGATTGGATATGAGGAACTGACGTTTGACGGAGCACTTGCGTATTCGTTTGATCTGACTGTCGCATCGGAATATTTTAATATTGTGACAGACAGTCTCGATCCGAATGCTGATTTAAATAATCTGACGCAGGAGGATATTATACGAAGAACAGATTTTGAAGGGGTAGATTTTGCACTTGTGGCTGTTTCGGCGCCTATGAGCCAGCATGGAGGATATGACGCTGAGAAGGTGGATCTGGACGGTTCTGATGGAACGATTGACAATGGATATTATCCGATTTCTCTTCAATATGAGGATTACTATGCGGATCCGGAAATTGTGCGGGAGTATCCGATTGGCGTAGACCCGGAAGAAGAGGTTACATGGATAGAAGCCGGAGGAGAACGTGGAAGATCGAGGTATTACGGAGGAAAGACAACGACGGCTGACAATATAGCAGATTTGGAATTAATGCAGACTACAAGAAAAACGATAGGAGATCTTCCTATGGTGGTGTATGTGACAGCAACGAATCCGTTCTGTCTCCATGAATTTGAGGAGATCAGCGATGCGATTTTAGTTGGATTTGGAGTCAGTTCCAATGCGGCTCTGGAAGTGATTTCCGGACGGTATGAGCCAAACGGACTGTTGCCGATACAGATGCCGGCAGATATGGAAACGGTCGAGACGCAGCTGGAGGATGTGGCAGGAGATATGGAATGCTACGTGGACAGCGAAGGGAATAGATACGATTTTGCATACGGCATGAACTGGTCCGGCGTCATTGAAGATAGCCGTACACAGCAGTACAGATAATATCATAAAAAGAGCCATAAAGTCATGGTTGTTCCGATTTTTGGGAAACCATGACTTTGATGCTTGCAAACTATGAGAAAGGAACCGATATGTTAGATACGATTCAGGGAAGGATAGCGGCGCGTATATCCGACATTTGCACGTTAATTGTCTTATTTTTCATTTTATGGATGATAAGTTCAAATCGAGAAGAGAAAAAAGTTTGCCTGTTCAAAGGAATCGCCAGCACTGCCTTAGGAATGGCTTTTATTGTTATCATAGAAAAAATAATGAAAAGCTATCCTGCATATCTTGTCTGTTTCCTTATCATAGGTATTGTTTATTCCAAATGGGCGTTAAATTTAAGTTTGCAAAATACGCTGCTGGTCAGTATTTTTTATATTGCGGCACAGTTTTCCCTTGCTTTTGTAGAAGAGTGGGTAGGGATTCATTCTTTTAGATTTCTGGCGAGAGGTTACCGCTCTATTTTTACACAGCTTGTAATCTTGCTGTTTTTTGTGATATTCCGCAGACTATTCCAAGAGACGTTTTCCAGACAGCAGAGAATACCAATGAGCTATTATACTTTGGTGGTAACCGTTTTTGTTTGCAGTCTGATTGTCAAGAATCGTTTTATGGGACAGGGCACCCATTCTTATCTGCCGGATGATATGAGATATCTGGGAACAATTGCGATTTTGCTATTTGCGGTAAATCTTCTTATTTTTTATGTTTACAGTCGGATTACAGCGGATCGGATGCGATGGCAGGAGACTTATACGTTACAGCTGCGTCATGAACTTGAGAAAAAAGTAATGGAAGAAATTGCTTTAAGTAATCAGATTTTATCTCAAAAGCAGCATGATTTTAAACAACATATTGCTACCTTGGCATTTCTTGCCGACGGGGAAGAATATAAGGAATTAAAACAATACTGTCACAGTCTGTTAAATCAGTCCTTTGAGGGCAGAATCCAGACGGGAAATCCTGTTGTAAATGCTATTGTAAATCAAAAAGGAATACAGGCACGCAAACAGGGAGTAGATTTCACAGTGGAGTCAGATAAACTCCCGGTATCTTTGCCGATTGAAAATATTGATCTAAGCGTACTGATCGGAAATTTACTGGACAATGCAGTGGAAGCGTGCTGTGAGCTTAAAGATGCAAAGATAACTTTGAAAATAAAAATATTTCCTGGATATCTTGCGATTCGTGTGACGAATCCTGTGAAAGAAAATATACAAAGGACAAATCCTCATTTACATTCAAGTAAGAAAAACAAAGAGACTCATGGATGGGGACTTCCTTCGATCCGGATGATAGCAGAAAAATATTCAGGAAAACTCTGTATTGAGATGAAAGAAAAAAGTTTTGAAGCAACAGCAATGTTGTTTTGGAAAAAGTAAAAACCAGACGAATCCTATAAGATAGGTTTTGTCTGGTTTTTTGCCCTTGACGGAATGTGCGTCGGCACAGGAAAAGGCAGATGAAATATTTTTTTATTCCTGTTCGACCCCGCAGATTTCACGGTTAGAGACAGCATCCAGCCAGCAGCAGAGATTTTTTACTTCTCTTACCTGAATCATACCTTTTAATTCTGGATGTTCCGGACAAATTTTTTCAAACAGATCGGGGATATTCTGAAACAGATTGGGATGGTAGGAGATTGTTTTTTTGTTGTTCCAGATAGCTCCATAAATCATCTCGGCTTCTACGAGATCTTGAAACATATGACTTCCATAGCTTAACTCTGGCATGTATCCTGCACGATTATCAGAGATTTCACAAATAGCAGAAAAATTAGAAATCTGACCGAAACTGACCGGGACTCCAAGTTCCGGAGAGGAAGTTCCGATTCTTCCGGGAGTCATAAGAAGCAGATGTTTACCTTTCCCTTTATAATACCAGTTAATTTTTCCAACACATTCGGCTACATCATATTTTTTATTATAAGGATATTCATAATAAAGAACAGGATCGACCTGAACCACAATGTCTATCTTTCGCCTGCCGGATGGTCCCATAGAAGAATCACGGATTTCAAAAAATGTTTCTTTTAAATTCAGATGCTCAAGATCTACGTGTTCCCCTTCTTTTCCAAGATACAGAGGGCGGCACTGAAGCAGATTTACGACGAACTCCCCTGTTTGATCCATGTTGACGGTGTACTCAATGTCTACCGGATTGCCATAGACACGCTCCAGCGTTTTGAGAATTTTTTGCATCAGAGCCGTAAATTCTTCCTGTTCTAATAATTTTTGACAACTGACAAACCATACTTCGCGGTAACGTCCCATCTGTCTAAGACGGCTTTCTGCATCATAGTCTCTTTCCAGCACCATTTTTTTATACCAGAGCGGCAGATCAGGCAATAAGAGATCTAGGGGAAGCTCTGTCAGGCAGTTTTTGTGACAATCCAGAACGTCAATATTTCTTTGAGAAAATTTATGTTTTTTTTCAACCGTATTCATTACGGTCACAGACGGACGATCCAGATTGGCAAGTCTTGGATAATCTTCTTTTGTCCTATCTACCGCTTTTGTCCCCAACCCCATTACAATCCGCAGCATTCCGGCATTGGGATCCATATCAGGATACCATTTGTACATACTGTGGCTGTATCCGACTCCGGCAGCTCCGGGCATAAAATATTTTCCGTAATAAGAACCGGAGACTCTCTGAACTAAGACAGCCATCTGTTCATCTTTTTTTTCTAATCCCCGAAGAAGCCGGTATTCCAAAGCAGAATAGTCCATCGTGCTGGCATACACGGTACGTACGGCTTGTTCAAACTGTTCCATTCTTTCTTTGGGACTTCCCTGATTGACACAGAATACAGATTCATATTTTCCGGCAAAGGCATTGCCAAATCCATCTTCCAGAAAACTGGAGGATCTGACAATAAAGGGACTTTGTCCGAAATAATCGAGAATTGTCTGAAACTGTTCTCTGATTTTAGAGGGAAATTCTCCACTCAGCAGATTTTCCTGCAGCTCTTTTGCCACTGTAAAGTAACCTTCTTTTGTCCGCTGACGGATTCTGAGTCTCCAGCAGTCATTGGAAACGATATAAGTATAAAAGACGTCAGAACCGATATAAAAAGAATCGTGAGGTTCACTGTACTGGAGATAATCTTGTATTTCTGTCTCAGCAATCTTTCTTGCAAGAAGCATGCCGCAAGCTTTTCCGCCTATGGCTCCGCTGCCGATCATGCGGTCTCGCAGCAGAAAGTAGTCTTCTGGCTTAAAATACTGCTTGACCAGATTTTTTAATTTTGGATCTTTTGTCATGATACTTTCTATAATCTGATCTTCTGTCTCTTTGCTGAAAGTGCCTCGGGCATATTCTAATTTTGTCTGATGAAAGAAACGATCATGGCTATCATAATTTTGATCCTGAGTATCGAGAGAGACTTTATGCAGTGTCTGATAGTATCGGCTCATTCCGATGCCGTCTTCCACTGTGACAAATTCGTCAGTTCCTTTTTTATGACAGTGAGGAAGAAACATATGATCGGAATAACGGTTCCATACTTTAAGAGGATGGAGATATACATATTTTTCATTGGAATATACATCAAGCAAAAGCTGTGTAGTATCTCGGATTCTCGCTACCGCATCAAAGGAATGCCTACCTCTCATCAACGGAAAATAGGCAACAGTATCAAGTTCAAACAAATACGGACAGGTTACGCGGAAAAAGTTTCCCATCATTAAATCAGTATACCATACAGACTGTAACTCAGAGAGGCAGTCAAAGATATAAAAAGCCTCTCTGCCCTGCAAAGTAATCTCCTGATAAATTGCTACGGTAAAAGCCTCGAATCCTTCATCGGGATTAAAGGTTTTTACTTTGATTCCGCTTAGATCCTTTAATACTGGGGGATGCTGAGCAAAACGAATATAAATAACATTTCTGTTATCTTTTACAGCCTGTCTGGCAAACGGCTCCGCAAAAAGCCGAAATTCATCCAGATCAGATACCTGCCAGACAACATTGTCTCCGATTCGGATAAAATCCAGAATTTCATCCATCTGTGAAAATCCACTGCAAATTTTATCAAAAGCTGCCATGCAACTCCTCCTTTCCTGACTGCTGTTCGTCTGATTGACCGCATGGGCGAATAAAAGAATACATGATAATATGGAATCTTTTGCCTGCAGCGAAAAAAAGCAGAATAACGAAGAAATTGGAACTTCGTTGTTCTGCTTAATATAAATAATATACCATATTTCAGGAAAAAAGACAATCAGCAGTTATTTTAAATGCTGAATAGCTATGTCTGTAAAGCCTACTCGTACCGGCGAAAAAATTCAGTTAAATTTTTTAATGCTTTGACTAGCACTGCCATCTCCTCTTCTGGAAACTCTTTGATGATACTGTCAATCATTTGTTGATGAAAATTTTTGTGATGATCATATGCCTTACGTCCTTTTTCGGTCAGAGAAATGAGAACAACTCTTCGATCCTGATCACTGCGCACACGGCGGACATAGTCTTTTTTAACCAGATTATTGATTGCAATGGTCAGTGTTCCGACAGTGACAGAAAGAGTTTTTGCAATCGTAGACATATTTTTCGACGATGTTCTTCCGATCGCCTCAATAATATGCATATCATTGTTGGTAATATCTTTAAATTCCGGTGTGATCACCGCTTTTTCTTCAATATTTGTGATGTCTTTGAAAAGTTCCACCAGAAGATAATTTAATATATCGTAACTGTTCACAGAATCCCTCTCTTTCTGCTTTCATGTGCGTTTTTTCTGTTTCCTGTCATAACGCATATCTTTAAGGACTTTTATAATCTCATTATACACTACTTATTTCGGCGAAACAAGGAAGAAGTTTTGCAGACAATTTTGGGATGATCAAGAGGCAGATAGATAGAAAGAAACAATAAGATAAAGTTTAAAATGAAATCAGAGAACAAGATATTACATAGAAAAAAGCAAGGAAAGAGAAAAAATGACAAGAATATTTCTGTTTTTAAAAGAGAAAAAATGGTAAAATAATAACAGCAGACGGAAAATCTAGTATCTGTAGGAAAATTTTCAGAGAAGATAAAAGAAGATTTCTGCTAGGAGAAGGATTGGAGAAAAACAGACAGCATAAGTACAGAAAGGAAGGGAGAGTTATGCATGAACTTATTATTGCGGACAGTGAACGTCATATGCCGGATTATATTTCATCGATTATTCGGGAAGTGCATCAGGAACTGATGGTCACGTCCTCAATTGTACGGGGGAAAGAACTATTAAATGCAATTTTGCAAAAAAGACCGGATCTTGTCATCATGGATATTCTATTGAGTGGAATGAATGGACTGGATGTGATAAAACAGACGAGAAAACTGGAATTGCCGACACACTTTATTATCATCAGTGCAGAGACGCGGTTCGAATATATTCGCACTGCTCTGAGGCTGGGAGTGGACGATTTTCTTGTGAAGCCACTCCAGCCGCTGGAATTGCAAAAATCTGTGTCGCGTGTCCTAAAAAAAATGGAATCGTTACCAGAAAGAGAAGATTTTTCTGTATCGAGAATGCCGGAACTGTCTTATTCGAGACATATCGAGAAAGCAAAAGAATGGATTGAAAAGCATTATGCAGATCCGGTATCTCTGAAAACAGTGGCTTCCGAAATCTATCTGCATCCGACTTATCTGGGGTTTTTGTTTAAAAAAGAACTTGGGATGTCCTTTACCGATTATCTGACACAATGCCGGATAGAGGCTGCCAAACATTTTTTGACTGACTTTGGATATACGACAGCTCAGACGGCAGAATTTGTAGGGTATCGGGATGTCAAATATTTTTGTAAAGTATTTCGAAAAAAGACAGGGCTTAGCCCTGCCTCTTTCCAAAAACAAAATCGTGAAAAGATTATAGTATAGTATCCTATTAGGCTTTCTCTTTTGAAACTTCATCTCCTATGCAGAAAGAGAGAAAGCCTAAAAACATTTTTAACGGTCTGATAAATTGAAACGTTGATTTCAGGATTATTCCCCAAAGTATTCCTGAAGTCCATAAGTATTAATGACATAATCTACCATTAAATGATCACGGTCAGCATTTTTCGTGCCGTCATAGAAGTTATAGCGGAGTTTAAATTCATCGCCCCACTCCATAAAATACGGAGTATCCATTGTCAGACTTGTCCATACTGGAAGATCGCCTCCGTTTGGATTTCCGGTTGCACAGAAGTTTGCCCAGTAGGTAGAGCACATATCACCGATCTGATAATCAAGTTCTGTCCAGTCGCGCTGTTCTGGAACATCGCGCATAGAATCAAATACATACCATAATTCGGAACTGTGCCATGACCAGCGGATTTCTTCTTCTCTTCCCGGTGTCCAGTGACTGAAATAATACATATAGATATTGCTGTCAGGATTTAATTCACTTAACATCAGTCCTCCAAGACGGCTGGTTGTAGAGGTCAATTGACTGGAAAGACGGAAACTTTCCATCGTAGCGGCAATATCATCCGTTGTCTTAAACAATTCTTCGAAGTTATACTGATCATACAGATCGCCATATCTTTCTTTTGCAGATGCAAAGAAATCTTCCTGTGTCGTCAAACTGAAAGAACCGTTGCTTTCACCGGAGTTAGATCCGAATAACAAATTAATGCCGTCAAGACTGCCTTCTTTTGAGTAAAAGTCAACAGGATCTTCTGTCAGAACGTATCCGTCAAGACAGATACCAAATCCTTTACCGTAAATTTCACTCTTTTCTGTCGTTTCATTCATAAAAGCACTGGTTGGCAGATCTCTTAATTCTTCAAGAGACAGATCGCCGTATCCTTTTTCCTCCAGCCATGCTTCACAGTTTTCTACAGTTGTCTCATGAGGGGTTCTTGTTCCAAATGGTGAGAAAGAAGAATTCATGATAGCACCTGTAAATAATCCATCTGTAAGAGGAGAAGTGATCAATGCACTTACCATTCCAGCTCCTGCGCTCTGACCTGCGATGGTGACGCGAGTAGGATCACCGCCAAAGTTTTCGATATTTGTCTGAATCCATTCCAGAGCTTTAATACAGTCCATTAAAGCATAGTTTCCGGATGTTCCGGTTTCTGAGTCTTCCGATAATGCAGTAGTCGCCATATAACCGAATAAGCCGAGACGATATTCAACTTCTACTACGATGACGCCGCGTCTTGCAAGCTCTTCCGGATTACACTCTACTTCATAGCTAAAGCCGTGCATATTGGCGCCGCCGTGCATCCAGAATAATACTGGCAAGTTATCGTCAGGACTGGTTGCAGGGCTTGTGATATTAATATAAAGACAATCTTCACTCATGTTTGGATAATTGTCGATATAGTCATAGTAAAATTCTTCTCCCCACCAGTCTGTAGTAGACAAAATCTGCATTGCCATTGCCTGATATTCGGTACAGTCTAAAATACCTTCCCATTCTGCATGGTCTTCTGGGGCAGCCCATCTTAAGTCACCCACAGGAGGAGCAGCATAAGGAACACCACGGTACTGAACCAGATCATCTGCAATCTGAAGTCCCTGAATCATTCCTTTATCCGTTTGAATGATTGTCATATCTGCGGCAGCTTCTGACTGAGTAGCTTCTGCAGCAAATACGCCTGAAATAGGAGCGTTCAGTGTCCCAAGAGCCATAACAGCTGCAAAGACAGCTGCAAGCTTTCTATATTTTTTTTTCATAGTTCCCTCTCCTTTTCCCCAATCCTTGATCTTTTTCACGTTTTGGCCGTACATTCACACGACCCCCCCCCTATA
>CALWCS010000158.1 GCA_944376425.1 uncultured Lachnospiraceae bacterium
GCACTAGTTTGAATAGAATCAATCAAGGGGTCCAACGAGGGAACGCCGTGTGCGGGGGAACCTGCATGCACGGTGTGGAGCGGGGGAAAATCTGGAGATAACATCAAAGGATTACCTATCGCTATAACAAGTTATGCAGATTGTACGGGATTTGGCAGGTTATACTCTTGGCAGAAGTGATCTGGTGCGAAGAGCGATGTCGAAGAAGAAGGCGTCTGTTATGGTAAAGGAACGCCAAAATTTTGTCTACGGAAATCCTGAAGAAGGGATTCCAGGCTGTATCAACAACGGGATCGATGAGGAAACAGCAAACAAAATTTTTGATGAGATGACAGATTTTGCACGATATGCGTTTAACAAATCGCATGCTGCCGCATATGCTGTGGTCTCTTATCAGACAGCATGGCTGAAATGCTATTATCCTCTGGAATATATGGCAGCTTTAATGACATCTGTGATTGAAAATCCGGGAAAAGTGGCAGAATATATCTTGACATGCCGTCAGATGGGAATTGCGATTCTTCCTCCCGATATCAATAAAGGGGATAAAACATTTTCTGTAGACGGGAATGGAATTCGATATGGGCTTTCAGCCATTAAAAGTATTGGAGGTGCCGTGATTGATGAGATTGTAAAAGAACGTGAAACAAATGGACTATTTACATCGCTCAAAGACTTTATAGAACGGACATCCAGCAAAGATATTAATAAAAGAATGGTTGAAAACTTTATTAAATCAGGAGCGTTTGACAGTTTTGGAGCGAAAAGAAAACAGCTGATGATGATCTATGAAAGAGTCATGGAAAGTGTCAGTAAAGAAAAAAAGACAATGATGAGCGGACAGATGAGTCTGTTTGATTTTGTAGGGGAAGAAGAAAAGAAGGAATATGAAATTCAGCTTCCCAAAGTAGAAGAATATGAAAAAGAAGAAATGCTTGCCATGGAAAAAGAAGTTTTGGGTATTTACATCAGCGGGCATCCGCTGGAAAAGTATGAAGCACAGTGGAGAAGACAAATTACAGCTACGACAGCAGATTTTATGATAGACGAAGATACAGGGCTTTGTAAACTTAAAGACGGAGAACGAAAAACGATAGGAGGATTAATTTCGGCAAAGACCGTAAAATATACAAAAACAAATAAAACGATGGCTTTTCTGACCGTGGAAGACTTAGTAGGAAATGTAGAAGTGGTAGTATTTCCGAATGTTTACGAAAGATACGGACACTTGCTGAAAAATGATGAAAAGATTTTTGTGAGTGGACGGGTAGATGCTGAAGAAGAAAAAGCAGGCAAACTGATCTGTGAGAAAGTGTGGGTATTTGAAAATCCGCCAAAAGAATTGTGGATTCAGTTTTCAGACATGGAGACGTTTAAAAAATCAGAGACAAAACTGTATAGTTTTTTGAAAGATTCTGACGGAAAAGATCCAGTGATTATCTATGTAAGGAATCCCAAAGCGATAAAACGTCTGCCTGAAGGATGGTCTGTCAATGCAGATGAAAATTTACTCCACAATCTTGCCGAAAATTTTGGACAGGAGAATGTAAAAGTTGTAGAAAAGAGTATTGAAAATGTCGGAAAAATGAATTAGAATGTTAAAGAAAAGCAGAGTAAAAATATCGATGTAGGAACCTATAAAACAGGAGGTAATAACATGGCAAAAGGAATTAACACCATTGGCGTTTTGACAAGTGGCGGTGACGCACCTGGAATGAATGCAGCGATTCGTGCGGTTGTCAGAAAAGCGATTAGCGAAGGAAAGAAAGTAAAAGGAATCTACAAAGGTTATAACGGTCTTTTAAATGAAGAAATTAAAGATTTGACAGCAAGAGACGTATCTGATACGATCTCAAAGGGCGGTACCATTCTTTACACTGCACGCTGTGCTGAATTTCGTACAGAAGAAGGTCAGAAACGTGGAGCAGAAGTATGCAGAAAACACGGAATTGATGGCTTGGTTGTTATCGGCGGCGATGGATCCTTTGCTGGAGCACAAAAGCTTGCAAATTTAGGAATCAATACAGTAGGTTTGCCAGGAACTATCGATCTGGATATTGCATGTACAGAGTATACTATCGGATTTGATACTGCTGTCAATACAGCTATGGAAGCAATCGACAAAGTAAGAGATACTTCTACTTCACACGAAAGATGCAGTATTATTGAAGTTATGGGCAGAAACGCAGGATATATTGCTTTATGGTGCGGCATTGCAAATGGTGCAGAAGACATTTTGCTCCCGGAAAAATATGATTATGACGAGCAGAAGCTGATCAATAATATTATTGCCACAAGAAAACGAGGAAAGAAACATCATATTATTATCAATGCAGAAGGCATTGGACATTCCACAAGTATGGCACGCCGCATTGAGGCAGCGACAGGGGTTGAGACGAGAGCAACGATTTTAGGACATATGCAGCGTGGCGGAAGTCCGACATGTAAGGATCGTGTGTATGCTTCTATGATGGGGGCTTATGCTGTAGATTTGCTTTGCGAAGGAAAGACTAACCGTGTAGTAGGATACCGTCACGGAGATTTCCAGGATTTCGATATCAATGAAGCACTTGCAATGCAGAAGAGTATACCGGAGTATTGGTATCGTGTAAGCAGAGCGCTGTCAATCTGACATGAAAAAACAAACTGTCTTTCTGCGGCAGGCGGCTGATAAAGAGAGTTATGCGAAAAGTAGAGACATGGATGGCTGTATCATTTTTGTATGTTTCAGCCATCCATTTTTTTATTGCGCGGGAAACGTTATCCCCTATGGAAAAGTGGCTGAAAAATAAATTTAGGAAGGAAGAATACATAAATATGATCACCAGCACATCAAACCAGCAGATTAAGAAGATTATACAGCTGGCAAAAAAAGGAAAAGTAAGAAGAGAAGAAGATGTTTTTTTGGTGGAGGGGCTTCGGATGTATCAGGAAGCACCGCAGGAGAAAATTGTGAAAACGTATGTGTCAGAAAGTTTCTGGAAAAGAGAACAGAAAAGATTTCAAGACAAAGAGATAGAAATTGTAGAAGACCGCATATTTCAGAATGCTTCTGATACGATAACTCCGCAGGGAATATTAAGCATCGTGAGACAATACCATTATCAAATGGAAGAATTCTGGAAAAAAGAAAATCCATTTTTTCTAGTGTTGGAAAATATCCAGGATCCGGGAAATATGGGAACGATTTTCCGTACCGCAGAAGGAGCCGGCGTCGATGGAATTTTTTTAAGTAAAGATTGCGTTGATATTTACAACCCAAAAGTCATTCGTTCTACGATGGGATCGATTTATCGTATGCCTTTTTTGTATACAGATTGTGTAACAGATTTGGTGACGCAGCTTCAAAATAAAAAAGTTCGTGTATTTGCGGCACATTTAAAGGGAGAGAAGAATTATGACCAAGAGAACTATCTGTCAGGAACAGCTTTTTTAATTGGAAACGAAGGAAACGGTCTGACAGAGGAACTGGCCCAAAAAGCAGACTGCTATATTAAAATTCCAATGGCAGGAAAAGTGGAATCTCTCAATGCGGCAGTCGCAGCAAGTATTTTGATGTATGAAGTCAGCAGACAGAGAAGAGGCAGGAGGGAGATCTAAAAGCAGATTAGGAAGGGGAGAGGAAGAAAAAGAAAAGGTTGACAAATACCTTGCCTTGTTATAGAATACATTTGTAATAAAGTTAATAAAAATGTAACAAATGAAATAAGAATGTATAAAAAAGTTGATAGAAATGCAATTCTTTGACAGGGAAAGGCATTTAGGAGGTACACAATGAAAAGAAGAATGAAACCATTGGTCTATAGCACAATTTCAGCGATGGCGCTTTCTATGTGTTTAAATGTCAGCGTATTTGCAAGTGAATATAATTATGCGTCTACTACTATGGCGATTGCTGATGTCATTGGAAGTTTGAATATTCGTGAGCAAGCTTCAGAAGACAGTGCAATTATAGGAAGCCTGTATGCGGGAAGCGGAGCAGAAATCCTCGCAAACTACGGGGAATGGTGTTTAATCTGTTCTGGAGAAGTGACAGGATATGTGAAGACGGAATTTTTAGCTGTTGGGGAAAGTGCAGATTATCTTGCAAGTGTTTATGGAGTTCCAGGAGATGTAATGGCAGCAAATTATACAGGAGCTCCGGTTTATTCAGCAGCAGATTACACAGCGCCGGTTTTAGGGACAGCATGTGAAGGACAGCAGCTGGAAGTAGTATCAAATGACGGCGTATTTGCAGAAGTAAGCCTATATGATGGATCAACGGGTTACATGGCTTTATCTGATTTAAGCTATGTTCCGGTACTGGATACAGCAGTGCCGACAGAAACTTATACTGTTCAGGAAAGCACAGACAGTACTTCTTATGATACCGGGTATAGTAACACGACAGATACATACAGTGATACAAGCTATGAAGATGGATATGTTCCGGAAACTTATGTAGAGGAAAGTTATGAGACAGAAGCACCGGTATATGAAGAACCGGTGTACGAGACAGAAGCACCGGTATATGAAGAGCCGGTATATGAGACAGAGGCGCCGGTATATGAAGAACCAGTATATGAGACAGAACCTGCTACAAATGTAAGCGCAGATGATTTAACCCTTCTTGCAGCAATTATTTATTGTGAAGCAGGGAACCAGCCATGGGATGGAAAAGTAGCAGTCGGTGCAGTTGTATTAAATCGTGTAGCGAGCAGTTCTTTCCCGGATACCATCTATGATGTAATTTATCAGAGCGGACAGTTTACGCCGGCATCGAACGGATCACTGGCAAGTGCACTGGCAAACGGGGTACCGGATGAATGCGTACAGGCAGCTCAGGCAGCATTAAACGGCGAAAATCCAGTCGGCGGAGCATTATATTTTAATACTGGATCGGGTCAGGGAATGGTGATAGGAGATCATCAGTTCTATTAAAAATAAATTTGAGATCAGGATGCTGTGAAAACGGCATCCTGATTTTTTATGATATAAAAATGTTACAGATGTCAGGGCAGAAGGAAAAGTTTAAAAAGAAACGGATGAAAAAATTGGTAGAAAGGAATAAAATGAGAGTGAAAAAAATTGTGCGGCTGATGATCATGATATTTCTTTTCAGCTTCTTAACGGGCTGTCAGTCTGAGGAGACAATGGAGGAAGAAAAGACATATCGGGTGGCGGCCATTCTTCCGGAAAATAATAAAATCCGTGCAACGGATTTCTGGGAACAGGTATGGAGTGGAATCCATGATAGCGCACAGATGTCTCAGATTGCACTTTCAGAGTATTCTTCAGATGATTCGCATGGAATTGAGGAACGATTTGAAATGGCACTGCTGGCAAAAGGAGACGGAATGATTTTGTTTACGTCAGACAGTACAAATGAAAAGCTGCTTGCAAGCATTCGGACAGCCAGAGAAGAAGGACGAAAAATTGTGATGGTAGATACGGATATTGGAGAAGACTATTATGACGCTTTTATCGGAATCGATAACGAAGAGGCAGGATATCAACTGGGAAAATATCTGATAGAGCATTACCGGGAAGGTGATAAGATTTTAGCAATCAATGTCAATGCGTCTGGTGCGGTCGAAAAGAGAAAACAGGCTTTTTTGGAGATCATGGAGGAAGAAGGATTAAGGGATGCGGTTTCTATGGTGTCTCTGGAAGAAGATAATGAAGAGCGTCTGATGGGCATCTGGCAGGCACTTAACAATACAGAAGAAGTAAGATGGCTGGTGTCCTTTGATCCTTCCTGTACGATTCAGGCAGCCGAAACGCTTTTGCGTATGAAACTTTCCCTAGAAGTTTCGCTGATTGGATTTGGAGAATCAGAGTCAGCAGAAGAATATCTAAAGGATCAGACAATCCGCGCACTTCTTGTCCAGGATAATTATAGTATGGGGAAGCTTGCAGTTGAGAAGATGTGCGAACTGTTAAATGGAGAAGAACTCAAAGAGAAACAGTATTATGTGGATTCTATGCTGCTTACTGCAAAAGATCAAGAAAGTGGATCTGGAGGATAAAAAATGGCAGAGACAAAGATAGGACGACTATTAATTGTAGAAGATGAACCGTTGGAACAGATTGCACTGTGCGGAAATGTAAAAAGAATTTATCAGGATGCTTTTGAAATTCTGACTGCGGAAGACGGAATAGATGCGAAAAAAGTATGTGAGGAAAAAAATCCGGATATCGTTCTTGTGGATATCAATATTCCGGGAATTTCGGGTTTAGAGCTGATACAATTTTTGATGGAGCATCATTTTAGGGGGAAAATTTTGATCATTACCGCATATGACACGTCAGACTATATCCGTCAGGCACTCTCTTTGGGAGTGATCGATTACTTACTTAAGCCGGTTTCTGCAAAAGAACTAAGAGAGGCCATGGACAAATGCATCCAAATGTTAAAAAAGGACAGAGAGCAAAAAGAAAGAGAGATCAGCAGCAGTATTGTCTCTTCTTATGCAGAACAATATCTGATATCTGATATTGTAAAAGGCAGGTATCCGGTACAGACTTTGGAAGAAGCATACCATTGGGGAAAAAATGGAAGACTGAATGTTTGGGTAGCAGGAATTTTAAATGCAGATGTTCAAGAAGCTTTAGAAGAAAAAGAAAGTGTATTATCAAAGTATTTTTGGATCGTGTCCGGTAAGATAGAAGAAGTGACGATTCTTTTTTTGAATCCGCGGGTTTCAAAGGAAGAGGCAGAATTATCAGTGATTTTGCAAGCTCAAGTGGAAACTGCTTACAGAAAGAGGAAAATGAAAACAATGATTCTTAGCAGTCCGCAAGCAACGTATGATCAGATCGGAGAGACTGCAAATGAGATTTTAAAAAAGATCAGAAAAGCAAACGAGGGTGTCTGGATAGAACAAAGGGCGTGGGAAAAAGAGATAGACAAATTAAGAGGGAAAAAATTGTGCAGAAAATGGGAACAGCGCCTAAGAGAGAGAAATGCCGAAAATTTCGTTCGGATGTTCCGCAGAAAAGTTCAGGAGACGAATCAATACTGGGGATGTGTCTCTTTGTTTTTAACAGCATGTTCTGCCTTTGACTGGGAAGCAGATCTTTTAGAGCTTCTGGAGCTGTTTCAAGAAGAAAAGCCATATGGAAGACTGGAAAAATGGCTGGAGAAATATGATAAGGAGAGAGACAGTGTTCAATGTACGGAAGAGAAAAATAAAATTTTGTTTGCTATTGCATGGATGAGAGAACATTTTTCAGAAGATATCTCAAGATTTACTGTCGCGGCAAAGATTGGACTGAATGAGACATATTTCAGCCATCTCTTTAAACAGGAGACAGGAGATAGCTTTGTCCATGTGCTGACAGAAATACGAATGGAACATGCAAAAAAAATGCTGGATTTAGGAATTGCCGATATGGATGAGATTGCCAGAGCGTGCGGATATTATAACAAAAAATATTTTTTTGAAGTGTTTAAACGATTTACAGGATACAGTATTACAGATTATCAGAGGGAAAAAAAGAAATGAAAAACCGATCCATACGTCAGATGATGCTCTATATGATAGGAACAATATTAGCAATTATGCTTTTTTTTCAGATTCTGACGGCATACAGCAATAACAAAACAATCACAGAACTGAATGAAACTTTAGAACTGCAGCTTTTATACGATTCTTATAAAGAAACGATAGAGACGCTTCAAGAAGGAGTCACAGCTTATTTTAATCACTCTGCAAAGATTACCGTTCAAGATATCGAGGAACTTTGTACAGAGATAGAAAGCACTTCGCTGCAGATGGAAGAAGCATTTGTTCATCCGCAGTTTACAGATCATTCCTATATTGTTCAGGCTTATCTGGAATCTATTCGGGTATTTTTAGAGCAGATAGAGACAACAGAGACAGAAGAACAGTTTCAATATTATAATGAGACAATGGGACTCTATCGAATGACACTGGCAAGTTATGAGACCTTGCAGCCGTTTGAAAAAGAAATCATTACAAAAAAAATTCATGAAAGCAGTGAGGAATGGAAGCAAAAGGAAAAGATATTTCTGGTTCTTGGAGCAATTGTCTGTGGTCTGGGATTTTGGAAAGGAAAAAAATTTGTTGATGATATTTCTATGCCAATCATTGCGCTGACTGCAAAAGTACGGCAGATTATTGCCAGAAGTTATGGAGAACTTCAGGAAAATGATCTTCCTAAAACGAGGTGTAAAGAGACAGCACTTTTAACCGAAGCATTTTATGAAATGGCAGGAACGATCAGACAACAAATGGATGAGCTGCAGGAAAAAATTATAGTCTCGCAAAAGCTTCATAAACTGGAAATAGAAAATATGCAGACAAAAATATCTTTGAATCAGACACAGATTTGTCTGATGCAGTCTTTAATCAGTCCCCATTTTCTGTTTAATTGTCTGAGTACTCTGACAAGTCTTGCCTTTATTGAGGAGGCACATCAGACGGAGGAATGTTCCTTGCAGCTTGCAAAATTTTTAAGGAAATTTTTGGATCATATTGGAAAAACCATTCCAATTCGAGAAGAAGTAGAACATACCAAGGAATATATCAAAATTCAGCAGCTTCGCTTTGGAAAAAGAATTTCGTTTGAAATCATATGTGACAGAGAGTGTGAAGGACAGAAGATACCAGCACTGATTCTTCAGCCGTTAGTAGAAAATTCACTGTCTCATGGACTGAAAAATTGCAGAGGCGGCGGACTGATTCAGATCGATATCCATAAAATACAAAAAGAAGAGATTGCAATAGAAGTAAGAGACAATGGAGAGGGAATTTCTGAGGAACAGATGAAACAGATTGAAGAAGAATTGAAAAAACCGTTTGAATCGGGACAAAAGGGAATTGGATTAAGAAGTATCGCATACCGTCTGAACGATTTTTTTAAAAACCGTTCGTCTGTGCATCTGGAGGCACAGACGAAAGGAACAGTAGCAAAGATCATAATCCCGGCAGATTCCTGAAAAATGTCAAGAAAAAATAGGAGTTTTGAAATGGGAAAAATAGGATAGGGTATCATATTGGGGACAAAATATTTTTGCCCCCAATCATAAATGTTTCTTTATTATTCTGGCTGAGTAACTTTAATAGTTACTGTTCCAAGATGTCCTTCCTGGTCAGTTACAGTAACGGCAAAGGAAGCATGAGATTCTGTCTCAGAGATGGTAACAAGTCCATTTTCAGAGACAGAAGTACCTTCTTCTACATCTCCGAAAATCTCCCAGGTTACATCGACGTCTTCTCCATTTAGAGAAGCGCTGAACTGTTCAGAAGAGCCGACAGGAATTTCCCATTCGAATTTTCCGGTGTATGGAGTGACCAAGATACCCGTCCAGCCTTGTTCTACTCCAGCCTGCCATGCCCATTTTTCATTTGTGATCCAGTTGTCTGTTCCCCATGGAATTACATATCCTGCCTCAGGCAGCAGTTCCTGATCACAATCGCTTGGGCTTAAGAGGCTTCCGCCGCTGCTTACGCCGGAATCGCGTCCAGGATAAAGCTGTGTAAAGGAAATCGTTTCCTCTCCAACTGTCTTTTCAATTTCCCGAAGATTTTGTCTTGTCGTAATATAGAGTGTATTTCCGACTAACTGCTGATTGCGGTCTTCTGCTCCGGAAGCATCGAACTGGAATGCTTTTGTGATATCATCAGTAAGACTTGCCGTGCCGTTTTCATCTTCTGCGTAGTACATGGTTACACCGTCTTGTTCACAGCTTAGGAGATAGATAGCAGGAGACATCAGCTGCTGCCAGGATTCCAGATTGGCAAGTCCATAAAAGCTGTAAGCAGTTACGGTACCGTCTACCGTCTGACCGCCTCCGCCTTGCTGAGCTTCATAGACATAAACGCTTGCAATATCAAATGTTTGAGAGGCAGCAGCATTTGTCCCGTTTACCTCTATTGTCATGGAAGTATAGACAGGAGTAAAAGCCCAATTTTGATAAGTCAGAGCAATCTGGGTTTCTGTTTCGGAAGATTGCACAAAGTAGTCTTTTTCCGGTTCAAGAGTAAGGGTATCGCCGTATTTTCCAGTCAGTGTCACAGTGATGTCAGAACTGGTCAGACTGGAAGCATCGGTATCGGTATCCCAGGTAATATAAAAATCGTCAGCAAGATGATCACATAAAATCGGGACATCTCCTGTTCCGACCCAGGTCCATACCGGTTCTGTCTGAGATTGCTCAGCAGTTCCGGTTTTTTCTTCCAGCGAAGCAAATTCAGGGGAGATTGCCTCGGTTCCGTTTTCACCGTACAGACTGACTGCGTCTTCGCTGTAATTATATCCATAGATAGAAATGTCGAGAGGAAATGTCTGGCTTTCTACAGGTTCACCGTCATAGAGAATGCCGCTGACTGTTAAGTTAAAGTGATAGTTTCCGGCACCGTCTCCTCCAAGACAGCTCCATTCACGTCCGCTGTCCGGATCTAAGACAGGATACTGACTTAGATCTAACTCTAAATCTCCGTCAGAAAGGGTATACGTATACTGACCATCCTGCCATTCTCCGTCTAAAGATGTGGCAAGGAATACGTACTCAGAAGGATAGTAACCGTCTCCTTCCGTTAAAATAACGGATGCATTGCTGCAGTCAATTTTGCTGTCGTCAATTTCACTGCCATCTGGCATAGTCAGTGTGAAAACAGCACTAGAATCACTGTCATAAGATACGTTTGTATTTAAATGATATTTTAAAGTACTCTTTCCGTTTGTATAGGCACTTCCCGAAAGATGACTGTCAACGCTTAAGACAGGAAGACCAGATTGTGAACTTGCAGAATCTTCTGCATGGGCAACTGTCATAAAACAGCTTGCAGTAAGTCCGAATACAAAAAGTGATGCTAATTTCCTCTTCATAAAAGTAAGACCTCCTTCATAGACGAATGATGTTTGGGGTCTGTAATGATATTTTCGCGAAAATTGGTATTACAGATGATTTCTTTGATGAAACCGATTTTATCCTGAAAATATAGAAATGTCAACAAAATAGAGCAGGAAAATATGTTGGTTTTTGGATGAAATATACAAAATAGAAATGAAAATAGGAAATGGTTTGTTATGAATATGCCAAAATCAAACAAATTCGGGTCGAATTTAGCTAAGATCATACAATTTTTAAGTCCTATCTGTCTTTAGAAGCATTTCTTTCTGCAAAGGAAATAAAAGGCAGAAAAATAGTTAAAAAAATTTGAGGCAATCAGAAAAGGAATAAGAATCTATCGTGAAAATAATTCTTGTATTGTATCAGAAAGTAATATTATAATACAGATATCAATAAAATGTTATAAAATATCAGGATTTTGAGGCTGAATTTACGAAATTTTTAAAAATCCCTATCAATAAGGGACAACTAAGCGGAGTAATTTCCTTGGTTTAAGCTACAGATGTCAGGAAGAGTAAAAAAAAAACGAATACAAAATTAAGATGGGAGGAAAAAACATGCAGATGGAATCAATTTGGTGGCTGGGATTTATGGTAGTACTTCTTTTGATTGAGATTGCCACGATGGGATTGACCACGATCTGGTTTGCGGGAGGAGCATTTGCAGCATTTATTGTTTCACTGGCCGGAGGTCAGCTTTGGCTGCAGGTAGTTGTGTTTCTGGGAGTGTCCATCCTGCTTTTGATCTTTACAAGACCGCTTG